>NZ_PZPL01000001.1:322334-644669 GCF_003044275.1 Rathayibacter caricis DSM 15933
GGGCTCGTCGGAGCGGCCGAGCAGGGTGAGGACCGGGACGGTGACGGCGACCACAGCACGGATGCCGCGCGGGACGGCGGTGCGGGCGGGCCCGGCGAGGGGGTCTCGCGCATCGTGCGCCTCCTCCGGAGCAGCCACGGTCTCGCCGTCGAGCAGTAGCGCCGTCGCCACATCGGCGCGGACCTGCCGGAGGTTCCGCGCGTCGCGCTCGTCGGGCGTCGCGTCGGAACCCGCCTCCTGGACGGAGCGCGCAGCACGATCGATCCGGTCGTACGCGCCGAACGCGTCCTGAGCGGGCAGATGGAGGTGCAGCGTCGCCATGCCGTCGAGCTCGCCGTCGACCCAGACGGCGCGATCCTCCCGGCAGCGGCGGTGGCGCTCGCGCAACGTCTCGGGGTGCAGCCGCTCGCGCAGCGCACGGAGCCGACGCCGCAGCTGCGGAGGTGTGCACGACGCGGCGAGGACCGCCGCCTCCTCGTCGAACCGGCCGCGCACCTCCGGCGGCACGGTCGCCGCCTCGGCGACCACGACCCGCGCGTGCTCGGCGGCGCACGCCCCCTCCTTCAGGGCGGCGAGCGTCGCCGGCAGCTCGTTCACGAGGAGGCGGCTCTCCTCGACGAGGGCCCCGGCGTGCGCCTCGGACAGCCGGAACGACGTGGCGATCTCGGCGATGTGCGCACGGGCCGCCGCCTCGATCCGCTCGCCCCTGCCGAGCACGCCGGCGTCGACCAGCGCCTCCGGCACCGCCATCGCGAGGCGCCGCGACAGCTCGATCAGCTCGGCCTGCTCACCGTCGATCCGCCCCCGGAACCGCCGCAGCGCCTCGGCCGCATCGATCGCGCCGCCGTACGCCTCCTCGAAGCACGCGTGCACCGAGGGAACGCCCTCGGCGGGTGCTGTGTACGGGTCGATCGTGGCCATACACGGATGATGCCAGCGACCACCGACATTCGAACACGAGTTCGGCTCATCTGTGGAGAAGAAGACGCGTACAGCAGGTGTGAAGTCAACTCAAGGACGTCTCGACGGCGGCGCGACGCAGCACATCGTCCGCGAAGAACGCGTTGTGATGCCTGCGCAGAGGCGATCCGCCTCGGCGCATCATCGTCGTGTTCAGCTTGTACGCGGCCTCGAGGAACGGCGGGTACTCGAGCGCTGCAGCGAACTCCTCCCACCCGGCGAACAGGTAGGACGCGACGTCAGCGCTGCGATAGGCGGCATCCTCGCCGTCGTAGAAGACGACCGGGATCTCGCCCAGCGCCTCCACGGCCGCGTCGAACGTCGGCGCATCGACGTTGGCCCTGACCGCGACGTGCCACTCGCCCCCGTCGAAGTACTCGACCGCGAAGACGGTCTCGAGCGTTCCGCAGCTGAACGTGAAGAGACGGCGCGAAGTCTTGGACCGCTTCGTCGACGGCTGGGCAGACAGGACCCAGAGCACACGTTGTGTTCCGAACGGATCGGCGATCGTCTCGGCGGTGTATCGAGCGAGTACTCGTGACAAAGCCGCGTAGTCGTCACGGCGCGCAAGCTCCCAGAAGCGACCCGGAAGCGTCGACGCCCCCTCCTCGCCGATCCTCCCGCGCCGCTCGCGCTCCCACGGCAGCAGGACGCTCTTGCCCTCCTCGACCGTCGCGGCACGGTCGCCGGTACCACCCGGCCAGCCCGTCAGCGTGAGGTTGCGCAGACCGTGCGTCTGCTCCTGACGGCGGATCTCCGCGCGCTCCTCCTCGTCGAGCCGCGCTCGCGGGCACTTCGCGAAACGGAAGGCCACCACGTCTCCGTGGTGACGACGATGCGACGCGTACCGGCTCACGATGTTCGTCGTCTGGCCCACGTAGCGCTGGCCGTTCTCGAACTCGAGCACGTAGATCCCGCACAGCCCTACGGCGCCGGACGCCGTGAACAGCGACGCCGCAGACCCCGCCTCGCTCATGTCGTAGCGGAGGAAGGACAGAGCGGAGGGGGCATCGTCGACCATTCCGGCACCTTAGCGGCGACTCGCCCCTCCCCTACTTCTGCACGTCCCCGCCCAGCTGCCCGATCGCCGGCAGCGGCCCGCCGTCGTCAGCGCCCGTCCGGCGCCAGCGCGCGATCGCGTTGCCCAGGTGGTAGATCACCAGCGCCGCTCCCGCTCCGAGCACGATGCCGCCGAGCTGGAACCCACCGGAGGCAAAGTTGAAGCCCGCGATCGCGATGACCAGGGCGACGGCGGCCGTGTACTGGTTGACCGGACGCGAGAAGTCGACGCGGTTGTCGACCCAGATCTTGATGCCGATGACGCCGATGAGGCCGTAGAGAGCGGTGGTCGCGCCGCCGAGGACGCCCGCGGGGATGGAGTTGAAGACCGCGCCGACCTTGGGCGAGAGGCTGAGCAGAACGGCGGTGACGCCGGCGACCCAGTACGCGGCGGTCGAGTAGACGCGCGTGGCGGCCATCACTCCGATGTTCTCGCCGTAGGTCGTGGTGCCCGAGCCGCCGAACGTGCCCGAGACCGCGGTCGCGACGCCGTCGGCGATCAGGGCGCGGCCGGTGTGGGCGTTGACGGAGGAGTCGGTCATGGTCGCGACGCCGCGCACGTGGCCGACGTTCTCGGCGATGAGGACGAGCACGACGGGGAGGAACATCGCGATGCCCGACCACGTCGATCCGGACGCGAAGTCGGGGAAGGAGAAGGGCGGCAGGCCGATCCAGGCTGCGTCACCGACCGCGGAGTAGTCGATCTCGTCGCGCAGCAGCGCCACGACGTAGCCGATCACGACGCCGACGAAGATCGAGACGCGGCCGAGGAAGCCGCGGAAGAACACTCCGCCGAGGATGATCGCGGCGAGCGTGACGGTCGCGGTGACGGGCGCCTTCTCGAAGCTGTCCCAGGCGGTGGGAGCGAGGTTGAAGCCGATCAGGGCCACGATCGCACCCGACACCACCGGGGGCATCAGGCGGTCGATCCAGCCGAGGCCGACGAACTGCACCAGGACCCCGACCGCGGCGAGCAGGAGGCCGACGGCGACGATCCCGGCGAGCGCCGACCCGGTTCCGCCCACGGCGGTCGCGGCGGTGACGGGAGCGATGAACGCGAAGCTCGACCCGAGGTAGCTGGGCAGCTTGTTGCGCGTGATCAGGAGGAAGAGGAGCGTGCCGACACCCGAGAAGAGCAGGGTCGTGGCGACGGGGAAGCCGGTGAGGACGGGGACGAGGAACGTCGCTCCGAACATGGCGACGACGTGCTGGATGCCGATCGCGATCGTCGCGGGCCAGCTGAGCCGCTCGTCGGGGGCGACGACGGCGCCGGGCTCGACGGTGCGGCCGTCTCCGTGCAGGGACCAGGTGGGCATGAGGCTCCTCGGGCGGGGAAAGGGGCGGGGCGGGCGGATCGCCGGGGTACAGGCTAGCGAGCGGGCTCCCCCGCGCGGGTGACGACTCCGCCGGTCCGCGTCCGTAGGCTCGCCGGATGTTCTACGGACTCGTCGGATGGCACATCGCGATCATCCTGCTCGTGCTCTCGCCGGTGATCGTGCTCGCGATCGCCGTGCCGGTCTCGTACGCGCAGGGGCGGGCGCGGAGGGACGCGGGGCTGGTCACCGATCCGGCCGTGGAGCCGATGGCGATCGCCGGATTCGTGCTCGCGTTCCTGGTGGGACCCGCCGCCATCGTCTGCGGCCTGCTCGGCCGTGCGCGGATCCGCCGGTCGGGGCGCGCGGGCTGGGGGTTCGCGACCTACGCCGTGATCGTGGGCTGGCTCCTGACCGCGATCCAGGTCATCGCAGTGATCGGGACGCTGACGTCGTAGAAGGCGCGCGACTACAGGAAGAACAGCACCATCAGCACGTACGGCGCCAGCACCTGCGCCGCGCCCACGACCAGCGCGGCCGTCCCGAGCACGAAGCCGAGCAGGCTCGCGCGGGCCCCGCGGAGCGACGGCTCGGCGCGCAGCT
Organism: Rathayibacter caricis DSM 15933; assembly: GCF_003044275.1. Taxonomy (NCBI): domain Bacteria; kingdom Bacillati; phylum Actinomycetota; class Actinomycetes; order Micrococcales; family Microbacteriaceae; genus Rathayibacter; species Rathayibacter caricis. Next base: position 326,270 of record NZ_PZPL01000001.1, read on the forward strand.
GCTCCCGCGACGAGCGGGCGAGAAGGACCGCCACGAGACCCGCGGCCGCGGACAGCAGCGGAACCGGGAACGCGACGAGCGCGACCAGGCCGAGAGCGGAGCTCGCCACCGCAGCAGGCGCCACCGGGCGGGCGGAGGCCGGGCGTCCATCGTGATCCATGCCTCCAGCCTCCCGCGCCCCGGCCCCGATCGCCACCGGCCCCTCGAGACCCCGGATGTGCGATCCGGCGCGCGAGGGGCGACCATGAGGTCATGCAGGATCCTCTCGCCGACCCCGAACGGTTCGCCGTGCTCGCCGCCACGGTCGCCGACCCGGTCCGCCGCTACCTGTGGCGCCGCGCCGACGCCGGCACCGCCGACGACGTCCTCGCGCTGACGATCACCGTGCTGCGCGAGCGGAGGATCGCCCCGCCCGATCCGGTCGCGCAGGCGCTCGCGATCGCCCGCGCCCTGCTGCGGAACGCGCTCCGCGGTCAGCGCCGGCAGTCCCTCCTCTCGCAGCGGCTCGCGCTGGTCGAACCGCCGCAGCTGCAGACCGACGAGGAGTCGCGGCGGCTGCACGACCGGGTGCGCCTGGCCCTCTCGCGCGTGGCGGAATCGGATGCGGAGCCGCTCCGCCTGTGGGCGTGGGACGGCCTCGACGCGCACGCGATCGGCATCGTGCTCGGCATGCCCGAGGAGGACGCGACGGACCGTCTCGAGCGCGGACGCCGCCGCATCGGGCAGGAGCTCCTGCGGGGATCGCCCGAGAGGGACGGCGATCTGCGCGCGCTCCTCCGCGCGATCGATCCGGCTGCGAGCCTGCCTCCGCTCTCGGACCGCGAGCTGGCCGTGGTCCTCGCGGGCACCGACCGCGACGACGCACCGCCGCGCCGCCGCTCGCCCTGGCTGATCGCGGGAGTGGGCGCGCTCGCCGTCGCGGCCATCGCCTCCCTCCTCCTGCCGCTCGCGTTCGCCCTGGCCACGTCGTCGGCACGGCTGTCGGGAGCGACGAACGGCTGCCCCGCGGATCCCGCGGCGGCGCTCGCCTCGGCGCAGGTCGCGTTCCGGGCCGAGGTGCGCTCGATCGACGACGGCACGGTCGAGCTGAGGGTGCTCGAGCGGTTCGCCGGGGAGGTCGGCGACAGCGTCACCGTGACGCAGGGCCGAGGCGTCACCTGGCAGACGGGGACCGACTACCTGCTCGCGGCCGACGAGAACGCGCTGCTGGGCTGCGGACTGACGGGGCCGAGCTCGCCGGAGCTGACCGGGTTGTACGAGGACGTGTTCGGGGCGGGGACGGGCGGGGCCTGAGGGGCGCTGCTCCTGCAGAGATAAGGCTGGGAGGGTCGATTCTGCGAGATCGCGGCGACTCGCGGCGCTCAGCCTCATCTGTGCAGGACTTCGGGCGCTGACAAGGCGGGTGAAGGGTCTTGCGGGGCCCCGCTACGAGCTGGCAGTATCGAATGTCGATACGAATCGCTCGATCTTCGATACGCCGCACCCTCCGAGAGGATCTCGATGCCCCGCTCACTCCTCGTCGCACTCCGCGCCCTGCTCGCCGTGCTGCTGCTCGGCTGCGTCGTCGTGCAGGTCGCCGTCGGCCCGGTCGCCGCGACCGCGCTCGACGGCGGTCCGATCGACGGGGTGCTCGTCGCCGTCCTCGTCGCGGGCGGCCTCTGCGTCGAGGCCGTGCTCGTCGCGGTCTGGCGGCTGGTGTCGCTGGTGCGCGACGACGCGCTCTTCGCCGGCGATCACCGCTCCGACCTGTGGGTCGATCTGGCCATCGGCGCCTTCCTGTTCGGGGCCGTGCTCGCCGCGGGCGGTGCGGTCGCGGTCCTCGCGGTGGTGCCCGCTCCGATCCCCGCGCTCGCCTTCGGGCTGGTCGCGGTGTCGAGCGCGACGCTGGGCCTTCTCGTCATGGTGATGCGGCGGCTCCTGCACCTCGCGGTCGAGCAGCGCAGCGAGCTGGCGGAGATCGTCTGATGGCGATCGTGCTGCAGCTGGACGTCGAGCTCGCCAAGCGGAAGATGTCGGTGACCGAGCTGGCCTCGGCGATCGGCATCACGACGGCGAACGTCTCGATCCTGAAGAACGGCCGGGCGAAGGCGATCCGCTTCTCGACGCTCGACGCGATCTGCTCGGTGCTCGGCTGCCAGCCGGGCGACATCTTAACGTTCGCTCCGGAGGAACTCCCCGTTCCCGAGGCCGCGCGGTGACCCGGAGCGAGCGGCGCGCGGTCGCGATCCTGCTCGGGGCGGTCGGCGCCGCCCTGCTCGTGGGCTGGGCCCTCATGACGAGCGGAGTGCTCGCAGCGCTTCTCGACCGCGGCTGAGCGCAGCGACGGGCCTGATCGGCCGAGATCGAAACCGGTCGGAAACGGATCCGCAACACGCGACCCGAAGACTGGGGAGGTTCCAAGCCTCTTCCCACTCGATCCGAAGGTCCTCGCTTGTCCCATTCCTCCTTCCGGAGGGTCGCCCGACTCTCCGCCGCCGTCTCCCTCTGCTCGGGCCTCGCGCTCGGCGCCGCGATCACCGCCCCCGCCGCCGTCGGTGCGACGGCCCCCGCGTCCGCCCCCGCGGTCGTCGATCTGAGCATCACCGACGCTCTCGCCCTCCTCGAGTCCGGAGCGACCACGTCGGTCGCCCTGACGCAGCAGTACCTCGACCGCATCGCGGCCTACGACGACCCGTACGGCGACCAGCCCGGCCTCGCCGCCGTGATCCTCGCCAACCCCGACGCCCTCGCCACGGCCGCCGAGCTCGACGCCGAGCGCGCCGAGGGCACGATCCGCGGACCGCTGCACGGCATCCCGATCCTGGTGAAGGACAACTACGCCACGTTCGACATGCCCACGACCGCCGGCAGCGCCTCGCTGCACACGTACCAGACGAAGCTCGACTCGACCGCGGTCGAGCGCCTGCGCGACGCCGGAGCGATCATCCTCGCGAAGACGAACATGGCCGAGTTCGCGTGGCACGGCACCTACACGCTGAGCTCCGAGCGCGGCCGCACCACCAACCCGTACAACCAGGCGAACAGCGCCAGCGGGTCGAGCGGAGGAACGGGCGCGGCCGTCGCGGCCGGCTACGCCCCCGCGGGCCTGGGCACCGACTCCTGCGGGTCGATCGTCGGGCCGAGCGCCCACCAGAGCCTCGTCGGCTACCGCCCGACCATGGGACTCACGAGCGTCACCGGCATCGTGCCGCTGTCGCTCCGCCAGGACGTGTCGGGGCCGATGACGACGACCGTGACGGATGCCGCGCTGCTGATGGAGGTGCTCGCCGGCGTCGATCCGACCGACCCGCAGACCGTGATCGCCGCGGAGCAGGACACCGACTCGTACGTCGAGGGCCTCAGCGACACCGCGCTCGAGGGCAAGCGGATCGGCTACGTGCGCTGGGACTACGAGGAGGACCCTGCGCGTCCGGGCCTCGCCGAGACCACCGCGCTGGTCGACCAGGCGGTCCGCGATCTGGCCGCACAGGGCGCCGAGATCGTGCCCGTGCCCGACTTCACCCGCGAGTTCGTCTCGGGGACGCTGAAGAGCGGCGGCTGGATCGACATGCGCCCGAGCATCGACTCGTTCTTCGCCTCGACGGACGCGACCTGGCCCGAGGGCCTCGCCGCACTCACCGAGCCGGCCGATGCGCTCACCTTCTCGGACGTCATCGCGGACGGCAAGACGTCGCTGCTCCCCGGCGACGTCGAGTACTTCCAGAGCAACGAGGACATCCCGAACCCCGCCTACGACGCGGCGGTCGCCGAGCAGGACGCCGGCAAGATCGCGATGGACCAGTACTTCGTCGACCACGACCTCGACGCCCTCGCCATGCCGACGAGCGCGACGTCCGCGACTCCGGAGTGGGCGGGCACGACGTTCTGCGATGTGGGAGCGAACACGGGCATCCCGACGGTCTCGCTGCCCGCCGGGTTCACCTCGACCGGAGCGGCCGCGGGTCTCGAGCTGGCCGCCCCGCGCAGCCAGGACGCGGCGCTGCTGGCGATGTCGTACGACTACGAGCAGGCGACGCTGCACCGCGTGGCGCCGGCGTCGACTCCGGAGCTGATGGCGGCGGAGCCGACGCCGGAGCCGACCGTGACGCCGACGGTGGAGCCGACCGTGACGCCGACGGTCGCACCGACGGCCGAGCCGACCGCGGCGCCGACCGCGACCGCGGCTCCCGTCGCGCCCGTGCCGTCGTCCACTCCGAACCCCGGCACCGCGAAGCCCGCTGCAGCCCTCGCGCACACCGGAGCGGAGGGGACGACCGGTCTCGCCGCCCTCGCCTTCGCCCTCGTGGCAGGAGGAGGAGCGGTGCTCGCCCTGACCAGGCGCCGCCGCCCGAGCGAGCAGTAGGACGGACGCCGGAGCGGGGTCGACGAGAGTCGGCCCCGCTTCTGCGTGCATCGTGCCAGCGGCCGTTGCTCGCTGGTCGAGTAGCCCCGGAGGGGCGTATCGAGACCCGCCCACTCCGAGACATCGTGGATCTCGATACGCCCGCTCCGCGGGCTACTCGATCAGCAGAAGGAGGCGCTCCTCCCTGCAGCTACGCCGCCACCGCGCTCTCGGCCGGCCGCACCACGACCCGCGGAGCCCAGCCAAGCAGGATCGCGGCCGCCGCGAACGACAGCTGGCCGACGATCGCGAGCGCCGCCGAGACGACCGAGCCGTCGCCGCCCGAGGTGGAGAACGTGTCGGCGATCGACATGCCGATGCCGAATCCGGTGAAGAAGCGGCAGAAGATCGCCGCGCCGACGAGCGCGAGCATCGCGATCGCGAGGCGTCGAGGAGTGAGCGGGCCACCTGCGCGATGCACGGCCAGCGCGGTGATGAGCAAGGTCGGCACCGTCCAGAAGACAACCCAGACCACGAGCGCGACGAGCGTGGGCTGCAGCGAGAACCCGTCGCGCTCGGCCATCAGCGCGTAGATCGTCGAGAGCTCGGTGCCGGGCACCTTGGCGAGCGGATTCCAGACGAGCAGGTCGATCGAGCCGAGCACGATGACGGCGAGCATCAGCGCGGCACCGGCGACCGCGACCGGGAGGCGCTGCCGCCGGGTCGCGACGCGGTGCTCGAGAGCGACCGGCCGCGTGCCTCCGATGACGGCGAGGCCGGTCGCGAGCCCGGCGAGCACGATCACGAAGCCGAGCAGGGTCAGCCACCAGGGCGCCCCGGGGAGGAGGGTGCCGAGGACGACCGTCAGCGGCCCGACGACCGCCAGGAGCAGCGACACCCGGGCCGTGCGGGTCTCGGCCGAGCGGGCGGCGCCGATCAGGTGCGCGACTCCGACGACCCCCGCGAGGAGCGCGAGAGCGACGACGAGCCAGCGAACCGCACTCGTTGTGGCGACGACACCCTCCGGAGCGTTCTCGGGCACGATGCCGCCGGCGGTCAAAGAGAAGCCGATCAGCACGACCGCGGTGGCCGTCAGCAGCCCGAGCCCGCGGCGGGCAAGGCGGCGCGGGCGGAGGAACCGCGGCTCCCCCGAGTGCGCCGGCAGCGCGCGATCGAGGGTCGCGCTGAGCACGAGGGCGCCGAGCACGACGTCGCGGCGGGGCAGACCCGCCTCGGCGGCGCCGGCCGCATCGGCTCGCCACTCCTCGAGGTAGCGCTCACGGGCGAGAGGCGGGAGGAGGCGGGCGAGCAGGCGCAGCAGCAGGTCGATCACGCGCGGGCCTCCGCTCCGGAGAGACGGACGGCGGCCGGAGCGGGCCGGCTTGCCTTGGATGCTTTCGCCACCGCTGCCGCGGCAAAGCGCTCGACCGCCGCGCGCGCCGCCTGCGCCCCGTCGCCCGTCAGCTCGTACAGCCGCCGCCGCGGACCGCTGCGGTCGGTGTCCGGCTCCCACGACGAGGCCACCCAGCCCGCCCCCTCGAGCCGCTCGAGGATCGGGTAGACGCTGCCCGCCGGGCGTCCCGTGCGCTTGATGACGAGCATCCCCCAGACGGAGGCGCCGTCGTCGAGGAGGACGCGCAGCACGTCGACCGTGGCGGGCGTGAGGCGGGCGAGCGGGATCATGGCGCAAATCTAGCTATGTAGAGATGGCCCGGTCAATGCCACTGCTGGTTGACTGGCGGCATGACCCTGTACAACCCCGCCGTCTTCCCCGAGCCCGCTCCCGGCCCGTCGACGCCCCCGCCCGGGCGGAAGACCGGGAACGGACTCGGTCTCGCGTCCCTCATCATCGGCATCGTCGCGCTCATCGGCGCCGCGATCCCGATCGTGAACTACGTCTCGGGCTTCGTCGCCTTCGTGGGTCTGGTGCTCGGAGTGATCGCCCTGTTCCTGAAGAACCGGAGCCGCAAGGCCGCGATCGCCGGCACGGCCTTGAACCTGGTGGCGCTGATCCTGTCGATCGTGCTCGCCGTGATCTACACGGCCGGCTTCGTGACCGGAGTCACGAACGCCGTCGAGGACGCCGAGTCGAGCCGCGCACCCCTGTCGGAGAGCACGGAACCGGCCGGCCCCACCCGGACCCTCCTCCTCGAGGTCACCGGCGACGCCCCCGACGCCTCCATCGGCTACGCCACCTCGAGCGACCTCGCCGACGGCACCGCGGCCGCCGCCGATCAGCCCCTCCCCTTCACGAAGGAGGTGCAGGTGCCCGCCGCCGGCGAGTTCGCCGTGCAGGTCCAGTCCCTCACCGCGACCACCGGCGCCGACGACACCGGCGCGATCACCTGCCGCATCACCCTCGACGGCGAGATCATCGCGGAGCAGACGAGCACCGGCGCGTTCGCCGCGGCGTTCTGCATGGGGACGTCGGAGTGACCCGCGCGCTGTGAACGAGCTTCTCGCGGCGATCGTCGGTGCTGTGGTCGGAGCCGGCGCCACGCTGTACATCGAGTCCTGGCGGCGGAGCGCCACGGACCGCAAGCGCGAGTGGGGCGCACTCGACCTGCTCCTCCTCGATCTGGGGCGGCGGCGCGTGTTCCTGATCCCCGACCGCCGCCGGATCCCGTCCCCCGACATCACCGCTGGTTCGGACTTCGACCGCATGCGGAGGTCCGTGCTGAGTATCCGAGAGGAGATCCGCGCCACGATTCGGGAGGAACGCACCGGGTCACCCGCTCGCGCACCGCTCCGCGCCATGTACCGCTCGTGCAACGCGTACCTCGAGACCGTGGAAGCCGATCCTCCGGAGTACTGGATCGCTGCCGACGACCTCCGTGTCGCGCTGGAGGGAGAGGCACGCGCGATCACGGACCATCGGAAGACGAAGGTCGAGTTCGTCGCTCCGGGGTCTGAAGCGGTCTGAGGCAGGTCTGCACACCGGCGGCGGACCCCCACCGTTCACAACGAAGGAAGGATGCCTCTCGGACACGCAGATCCCGGTGATCTGCGGCCTCGATGAGGCGATCCTTCCTTCGTTGTGAACCGCGAACCCCGTTACTTGCGGAACATGCGCGCCGTGGTCTCGAAGAGGCCCTTCACCGGGCGCTGCTGCTCGCCCTGCTGGGCGCCGAGGATGATGATGACCGAGGTCAGCACCGGGATCAGCCACTGGGTGGCCTTCTGCACGCGCAGGGCAGTGGTCATCTCGGGCGAATTCGACGGCGAGGCCTCGGTGACTCCCTCTGCTCCCTCGTCGATGTGCTTGGCCTGAGTCGCTCCCGCGATCGCAGCGGTGACCGAGGCGGCGCCGGCGAGACCGGTGACGACGGTCTTGATGATCGTGTTGGTGCGGCTCTCCTGCTGATTCGCGAGGCGGGTCTTGTTCGCGAGGATCAGGCCGATGCCTCCGACGCCGTGGGCGATGATCGCGGCGAACTGCACCGGGCTCCAGCGGGCCCAGCCGACCGACGCGACGCGGAGGCGCTCGGACGGGTCGGAGGAGGTCGCGGCGGCTCCGTTCAGCCCGACGGCACCCATGAGGGATCCGCCGAACCAGGCGGCGGCGCCGAGGTCGTGGAGGCTGCGGACGAGCGTGTTCCGTGACGGCATGCGTGTCTCTTCTCTTCTCGGTCGACAGGCGGGAGCTCTGGCCCCCGTATACGGGCGACGCTACGCGTGGGCGGGGGTGTGCGGTCGGGGCTTGACCTCTCCCCGCGCAGACGCTCTGGTAGGAGCACGAGGGCGCCCGGCGTCCGCGACGGGAGGAGTGACATGCCGGATCAGGACGAGCAGCGGAGCATCCGCGACGACTTCCACGAGGCCGTGAACATGACGGCGAAGGAGATCGAGAGCTGGCTCGAGACCGACGAGTCGAAGGAGGTCGGCCAGAAGTCCGACGGCGGCGAATCGGTCGGCCACCACAGCGGCCGCCGCATCATCGAGATCCTCGGCACCAAGCAGGCCGACCTCAGCGACGACGACTACGCCCACATGAAGAAGGTCGTCGGCTACGTGCACCGGCACTCGGCGCAGCGTCCGGACGGGGACGTGACGGAGACGAAGTGGCGGTACTCGCTGATGAACTGGGGGAACGACCCGCTGAAGAAGTGACGGATGCCCAGCCTGTCGGCGACCATGATCGTCGGATGCAGATTCTCGAGGTCGTGGCCGCTGTCATCACCGACGGGGATCGCATCCTCGCCTGCCGGCGCAGGTCTGAGAAATCGGCCGGCGGTCTGTGGGAGTTCCCGGGCGGGAAGATCGAGCCTGGGGAGACGCCTGAGCAGGCGCTTGAGCGGGAGATCGCCGAGGAGCTGGGAGTGGTCGTCAGCGTGGGTCATTTGCTCACGGTCGACGACACCGAGGTGGGCCCTCGCGTCATCCGATTGAGCTGCTGGTGGACGACTCTGCACGGTGACCCGCCGCTCACGAGCACGGATCACGACGCGCTTCGCTGGCTGACTCGGGACGAGTTGCCTGCCCTCGAGTGGGCCACCCCGGATCTTCCTGCTGTGGCGAAGCTCACCGCAAAGGCCTAAGCCTCAATCAGCTCGAACTCCTCGCCGTGCCGCACGGCCGTAATGATGTTCAAGCTCGTGATGAGTTGCTGGAGGTCCACCTCGGGGTGGCCAGGAAGCAGGATGACCGGAACAGCCGCGAGCCCCTTCTCGTTGGCGACATGGGCGTAGTCGAGGACCTGCCCGATTGCCGTTCGCACGTACGAGCGCGCGGTCGACTTCTTCGCCTCCACGATCCAGCCACTGGTCGTCACGTAGAGATCCGGCTCGATGCGCGAAGAACCAACGGGAAGTGTCAGTCGACTGGGAGGAGTTCCATTCCTCGTCAGCCATTCGCCGAAGGCCGCTTGCAGCTCGAATTCGACACGGGAGACAACTCGCTCGTCGATCGGTGCTGACTCCTCTCCTGCCACGACGATGTCGGAATAGGCGGGAGCTGCCCACTCGCTGACGTGAGCATCGGCGGGCTTCGCACCGCCGTAAGCGGGCAGCGTCGTGACGTCGGCATCGACCGGGAGCAGATTGAAGATGATCCCCCGGCGCAACGTTCCCTCGTTGTCCGGGATGATCTCGTAGCGATAGGTCGGAAGGCCTGTTGTAAACGCTCCGATATACGTGACGCGGGTGTTCTGGACCGTGAAAAGCCGGATGATTCGACCATTCTTGGCCGCATCCCGGAGGGCAAGATTTCCGCGAAGGAACACCTGATCTCCCACCTGACCCTCACCCGTGTAGGAGTAGGAACCGTCCTCCCGCAGGCCTTCGAACCTGTCGTAGCCGTGCCGTGCGCCTTTCGCGGGATCAGTGAAGATGAAGATCTCACCGAGAGATCGCGGAGTGGAGATTCCGCCCTGCTGCTGGCCTCCATACGCTCGATGAACGGCGCGACGCAGCACCTGGTCACCGACGGAAAGGGAGAACCGTGGGATCTCGACTGGTTCCACCCGGAGGCGATCGCGAACCGCATCCGCTTGCTCATCGCTGAGTTCCCAGCGCGTCGTGCCGATGTCGAGAGTTCCGAAGAATTCTCGGAGAACGTCGCGAATTCGTTTCTGCGGAACTCCGAGCTCGAGTGATAGATCGGCCGGGGTGAGGGTGGGCATGAGCCCGACATTACGAAGAGCGGATTCGAACGCCGGCGAATATCGCTCGTGTTAGAACCACCATCCGCTCGACGAAGACGAGCATGCTTCGAATTACAGCTCGGCGAGCGTGAGGGGGCCGCTTCCTGCTCAGCCTCCTTTGAACATCACGAGGCTGCCGGCTTGGTCCGAACGGTCACGCCAGGCGATCCCCGCCAGTACCGAATCGTTACCGAGAGAGCGCTCTCTTCCGGTCTATCCTGGCCAGGCACGCCGCGACGGCCCGCCTCCGCGACCAGCCGATCCTCCACTCGCCGATCACCGGCCCGCCGATCCCACTCACTGAGGAGTACCCATGCGATCGTCCCTGCACCGCCGTCTCACCCTTCCGGTCGCCGTTCTGGCGGCGGCCGGACTCGCGCTCGCGGGCTGCTCGAGCAGCAGCGACCCGAACGATCCGAACGCGGGCGGCGGCTCCGGCGGCGGCTCGGTCGGCACCGCCGACGGGGTCGTGAACGTCTACGGCACCATCAACGGTGACGAGGCGACGCTCCTCGAGGAGTCCTGGGCGGACTGGGAGGAGGAGTCGGGCATCGACATCAAGTACACGGGCGACAAGGGCTTCGAGCAGCAGATCGGCATCAAGGTGCAGGGCGGCGACACTCCGGACCTCGCGATCTTCCCGCAGCCGGGGCTGCTGGCCGACACGGTGGCCTCGGGGAAGGTGAAGGAGCTGCCCGAGGGCGCCCTCACGAACGTCCAGAACAACTGGTCGGAGGACTGGCAGAAGTACGGCCAGGTCGACGGGACGCAGTACGGCGCTCCGCTGATGGCGAGCGTGAAGGGCTACGTCTGGTACTCCCCGGCGAAGTTCGCGGAGTGGGGCGTCTCGGTTCCGACGACCTGGGACGAGATGGAGGCGCTCGGGAAGACGATCGCCGAGAAGAGCGGCGGGCCCTCGTGGTGCGCCGGCTTCGCCTCCGATGCCGCGTCGGGCTGGCCGGGAACGGACTGGATCGAGGACGCGGTGCTGCGCGAGGCCGGCCCCGACGTGTACGACCAGTGGGTCGCGGGCGATGTGCCCTTCACCGACCCCCAGATCAAGGCGGCGTTCGACTCCGTCGGCTCGATCCTCCTCGACCCGACGCTCGTCAACGCGGGCTACGGCGACGTCTCGTCGATCAACTCGACCGCATTCGGCGACGTCGCGCAGAACATCGCGAACGACTCCTGCGCGCTGACCCACCAGGCGTCGTTCTTCGAGGGCTTCATCATCGGCGCCGACGCGACGGTGGCCGAGGACGGCGACGTGTGGGCGTTCCTCACTCCGCCGATCAGCGCCGAGGACGACCAGGCCGTGACCGGCGGTGGCGAGTTCGTCGCCGCGTTCGCCGACGACGAGGACACCGCGAAGGTGCAGGAGTACCTCGCGAGCGCCGACTGGGCCAACAGCCGCGTCTCGCTCGGCGGAGTCATCTCGGCCAACAAGGGCCTCGACCCCGAGAACGCGAGCAGCGAGCTGCTGAAGGACTCGATCGCGATCCTGCAGAGCGAGGACACCACGTTCCGCTTCGACGCGTCCGACCTGATGCCCAAGGCGGTCGGCTCGGACAGCTTCTTCAAGGGGATCGTCGACTGGGTCGACGGGTCGAGCACGGACCAGGTCCTCGAGTCCATCCAGGCCGGGTACACCTCCTAGGAGGAGTCACCGGCTCCAGGGAACCCCGGACCGTCGAGAGAGCCCGCAGCTGCGGGTTCCCTCGGCGGGCCGGGGTTCCGTCGTTCAGGCGTGCGGGTGCGGGTGCGTCCGCTCGAGCGACGCGCCCTCGATGTCGACGTCGGGCAGCAGCCGGTCGAGCCAGCGGGGCAGCCACCAGGCGGAGCGGCCGAGCAGGTGCATCAGAGCGGGCATCAGCAGCATCCGGACGACGAAGGCGTCGAGGAGCACGCCGAACGCGAGGCCGAAGCCCATCGAGCGGATGATGGTCGACTCCGAGAAGATGAAGCCGCCGAACACCGCCACCATGATCAGCGCGGCGGCGATCACGACGGACTTGCCGGCCTGGAAGCCCTGCGCCACGGCGAGGCGGGCGTTCGCGCCGTGCACGTACGCCTCCCGCATCCCCGACGCGAGGAAGAGCTGGTAGTCCATCGCGAGCCCGAAGAGGATGCCGACGAGGATCACGGGCAGGAAGCTCAGGATCGGACCGGTGGCGTGCAGGCCGATCAGGTCTGCGCCCCAGCCGAACTGGAACACCGCGGTGATCAGGCCGTAGGTCGCGAACAGCGACAGGATGAAGCCTCCCGTGGCGATGACCGGGACGAGCAGCGAGCGGAACACCATGATCATGATGAGCAGCGAGAGCCCGACGACGACCGCCAGGTAGGTCGGCAGGACCGCGTTCAGCCCCTCCGAGATGTCGATGTTGGTCGCGGCCTGGCCGGCCACTCCGAGCACGATGCCGTCACCCACGGGAGGCAGGTCGCGGAGGTCCTGCACGAGCTGCTCGGTGGAGGCGCTGTTGGGGCCCTCGGCGGGCAGCACCTGGAAGGCCAGGAGCGTGCCGTCGTCGGACGTGGCGACGGGCGCGACGGCGACCACGTCGTCCTGCTCCGAGATCGTGCGGGCGATGTCGACCTGCGTGCGCAGGAGGTCGTCGTCGGCGACTCCGCTCGGCACGGAGGCGCTGACGAGCAGCGGGCCGTTCGCGCCGGCGCCGAACTCGTCGCCCACGATCTCGAAGGCGCGGGCGCTGGTCGAGCCCTCGGGCTCGCTGGAGCCGTCGGGCAGGCCGAGGCGCATCGAGAGCGACGGGATCGCGATGATCAGCAGGGCGACGATCGTGCCGACGACCGTGACGACGGCGCGGACGGTCGACATGGGCCGGGCGGGCGCGAGCACCTTCTGCGTGCCGACGGCGGCGCGGGCCTTGCGGCGCAGGAGTCGCGTGCCGAGGAGGCCGAGGATCGCGGGTGCGAGGGTGATCGCGATGAGCACGGCCACCGCGACGCAGATCGCGCCGACGGTGCCCATGAGCGCGAGGAACGGGATGCCGGTGATGTTCAGGGCGAGCAGTGCGACGACGACGGTCGAGCCGGCGAAGACGACCGCGGTGCCGGAGGTGCCGTTGGCCAGTCCGATCGACTCGCGGACCTCGACTCCCGCGAGCAGCTGCCTCCGGTGCCGGTTCACGATGAAGAGGGAGTAGTCGATGCCGACCGCGAGGCCGAGCATCACGCCGAGGACGGGGGTGACCGACGCCATGTCGATGACGCCGGAGAAGGCGAGCGAAGCGGTGACGCCCACTCCGACGCCGACCAGCGCGGTCACGATCGGGAGGGCCGCGGCGACGAGGGAGCCGAGCATCACGATGAGGACGACCGCCGCGAACACGAGGCCGACGACCTCGCCGACTCCGAAGATCTGCGGGACGCCCTGGGCGAGGTCGGTCGCGAAGCTGACGTCGGCGCCGGCGACCGGGGACTCCTCGAAGTGGTCGACGACACCCTGCTTGACCTCCTCGGACAGCTCGAGGCGCGGATCGGTGAACGAGATGTTCACGATGGCGGTGGAGCCGTCGTCGGACACGACTCCGATGCCGTCGGCATAGCCGAGCAGCTCCTCGCCGAGGTCGAGGGGCTCGGCCCCGGCCTCGAGCTCCTGACGGGACGCGTCGAGGGTCGCCTGCTGCTCGTCGAGGAGCGCCTTCTGCGGATCGAGCTGCGCCTGCTGCGCGTCGATCGCCGCGAGCTGCTGCGCCGGCGCACCGGCCGCCACGGCCTGCTCGCGGGCGGCGGTGAGCTGCTGCTGCGCGGCGTCGAGCTGCGCGCGGCCGGCGTCGAGCTGCGCCTGCCCGGCCTCCAGCTGCTCCTCCCCCGCCTCGAGCTGCGCGCGGCCGTCGGCCAGCTGCGCGGCTCCGTCGAGCTGCGACTGCCGCGCCTGGAACGGATCGACGACCGCGGCCACCCCGTCGAGGTCGGCGGCGGAGGCGGCGAGCGCCGAGATCGCGGACTCCTGCTCGGCGGTCAGGGCCGAGCCGTCGTCGGTGCGGTAGACGACCGTGCCGGTGCCGCCCGCCGTGTCGGGCAGCTTCTCGGCGAGCTGATCGGTGACCGCGCCGGACGCCGTGCCCGGGATGTCGAAGCTGTTGGTCAGCGTGCCGCCGGCCGCGAGGAACGCGCCCACCGAGACTCCGAGGATCACGACCCAGGCGACGATCACCGCCCACGCGCGACGAGCGGCGAACGAGCCGAGACGGAAGAGCAGGGTGGCCACGGAGGTCTCCTGACGTGCGGGGGAAGGGGGACGCGCTAGATCATACGGTACGTCTCGTCTAGGCAATGGGAGTAGCCTGAGAACATGACGGAGCATCGGAGCGGCCCGGTCCGCAGCGTCGCGGCGCGCGAATCGGTCCTCGAGGCGACGGCGCGGCTCTTCGCTCAGCAGGGCTGGGACCACCTCACGATGGAGGGCATCGCCAAGGAGGCGGGTGTCTCGAAGCAGACGGTCTACCGCTGGTGGCCCTCGCGCGGGGCGCTGATCGCCGACTGCATGATCGACGGCCGCCTCGTCGCGATCGAGATCGAGATCGCCGACACGGGCGACCTGCGCCGCGACCTGGAGGACTGGCTGACACCGATCCTGGAGCTCGCGGCGACCGAGCAGGGCACGACCCTCATCCGCTCGCTCGTCGCGGCCGGGTCCGAGGACGCCGCGGTCGGCGAGCGGCTCATCGACGCGTTCGGCGTCGACCAGACGCTGTCGGAGCGGTTCGCGAGCGCGGTGCGCGCCGGTCAGCTGCCCGAGGACACCCCGGTCGACGAGATCGGCTACGCGATCCTCGGCGCGATCGTCCTGCCGACGGTCGGCCGGCGGCAGAGCGTGCCGGCATCGGTGCGGCGGCTGGTCGACTTCCTGGTGCGGCCGGCGTAGCGGCCCGTCAGGACGAGGAGCGGTTCGACCCGTGTGGAGCGACGGGCGCGAAGCCCTGCTCGCGAAGCAGGTGCTTGATGCCGTCGTGCTCGTCGAAGACGTAGGCCCGCGCGAGCAGCTCGGTGAAGCGGCGCGCCGCCGTCGGGTCCTGCTCGTCCACGGGAACCGTGAGCGTGCGGGGCGGTTGCTCGCGGATCACCAGAGCGTTGGCCACGAGGATCGCGGTCCTCTTGTTCCCGTCCATGAACGGCTGGGCTTTCGCCAGGTGCACGAACAGGTCCAGCGCCTGCTCGGACGCGTCGGGCTCCGCCAGGGCCCGATCGACGATCCGCTGCACTCCGACGAGGTCGGGGGCCGCGGGCTCGTGCCGGCCGAACGGCGTGCTGACACCGATCCTGTCGTCGTCGCGGCGGAACCGCCCGGGATGCAGCGCGGCGCTGCGGGTGAGCTGCGCGTTCACGTCGCGGACGTACGCCGCATCGATCGGTCGGTCGCGGGTGTCGATGATGAACTGCGACGCGTCGCGGAGATCCTCCAGCAGCGCGAGGTCCGAGCGCGAGGTGACGCCCGTCAGATCGCCCGACCGCAGGAAGTTCTCGGTGTCGAGACGTCCAGTGGACAGGCCGTCGAAGACCTTGCCCGACGAGTACACGACAGCGGCGAGGTCGGCGACCACGAGGTCGGTCATGAGCGGCCCCTTCCTCGAACAGCGGATGCGCGCTCGACTCTACCCAGACGCAGCGATCAGTCCCCCGTCGGGAACGGGTCGGAGTAGCGGGCCCACGCCCGCGGCCCCGCCAGCAGCTCGGACGGGGTCAGCAGGCACTCCGCGAGCGCCGACGTGACCCGCCGCGTCTCGAGCGAGAGGCCGTAGAGCACCAGCTCCTGCCCGGTGACGACCTCCGAGAGGTCGAGGTCGGCGGGGGTCGGCGAGAGGCCGAGCACCTCCCCCACGCTCGACCACGACAGGGCGCGCTCGGCGCGGGTGGCGAGGGTGACGAAGCCGCGCGAGCGCACGACGTCGCCGACCCGCTGCGGGAACTGCTCGACGAGCGCGCCGAGGCGGCCCGGGTGGAACGGCCGCGGGTCGCGGAAGACGACGGTGCCGAGCGGCACCTCCGACGAGAGGCGCAGGGCCCGGCGCCCGCCGAGCTCGCCGATCCAGCCGGGCGCGCGCCGCACGCGCCGGAGCGCCTCGACCGGCACCGGAGGCGGCACGACGCGGCCGGCGGTGAGCGCGGCGAGCGAGACGGCCGACGCGGAGGGGGCGAGGAGGGCGATCAGGGCGAGACCGGCCTCGTGGGCGGCCCGCTGCCCCTCCGCCGGACCCGCGACGACGACGAGCGTGCTCCACTCGAGCTGCTCGACGAGCCGCTCGACGGCGGTCACGCCGGGCTCGGGGCCCGAGAAGTCGTCCGCGGTCCGCACCGCGACCCAGAGGGCGGCCGGCTCGACCACCGTCACCACGTGCCCGAGGCAGAGCGGCCCGCAGCCGTCCTCGAGCAGGGCGGCGAGCTGCTCGAGCGGGGCGTGATCGGAGGTGGTGCCCGGTCCGCAGAAGTGCACGAACGCGGCCGCCTCCACGGGCTCGAGCTGACGGTCGTTCTCGACGACGTGGCCCTCGAGACGCAGGGCGAGCAGCGCGGCGATGCGGCGGCGCCGCTCCGGGTCACCGTCGCTGACGATCGAGACGACGGAGCGCTCGGCTGGCATGGGTCCTCCTCCTGGCCCGGTCGGCACCGGACGGGCATACCCTACTATCGAGAACTGTTCTCATTAACATCGACAACACGGAGGAACGCATGAAGGTCCGCAATTCGCTCAAGAACCTCAAGGACCAGCCCGGCTCGCAGATCGTGCGGCGCCGCGGCCGGGTGTTCGTGATCAACAAGCAGAACCCGCGGCTGAAGGCGCGGCAGGGCTGACACCGGGAGTCACATCGATTCGACCCCGGCCGGGCGGGCTGCTTCACTACCTAGCATGAGTAGGGATTGCATCGTCGTCGGGGCCGGTCTGTTCGGGACCGCCACCGCGCTGCACCTCGCGCGAGCGGGGGCGCGGGTCGTGCTGGTCGACTCCGGAGCCGCGGCGCACGGCACCACCGCCGCGGGGGCCGGCTTCGTCGGCCTCTGGGCCGCGGGCTACGCCTGGTACTGGAACGAGTCCGAGCGCGACCTCGAGCAGTACGGCATCGACTTCTACCGCGGGCTCGCCGGGCCGATCCACCTGCGCGAGACCGGCAGCGCCTGGCTCGCCGTGACGGAGGAGGGGGTCCGCGACCACCTCGGACCCCTCGCCGCGCATCCGCTGCGCCCCGAGGGGGCGCGGTCGCTCTCGCCCGACGAGGCGGCCGAGCTCGTGCCCGGTCTCGACCCGGCGGCCGTCGCGGGCGGCTTCGTGCACCCCGGCGGCATCCAGATCAGCGCTCCGGATGCGGGGCTCGCGCTCGTCGCCGCCGCCCGCGCCGCGGGGGTCGAGGTGATCGAGCACACCGCCGTCGCCGAGGTCGTCGCGGCGGACGGGCGCGCGAGCGGGGTGCGCACGGCCGACGGTCGGGTCCTCGGCGCCGACGCGGTCGTGCTCGCCGCGGGGTCGTGGACGAACGCGCTCCTCGCCCCGCTCGGCCGGCGGCTGCCGCTGGCGCGGGTCGTCGCGAGCCGGCTGACTACGCGGCCCTTCGGACTCCCTCCGCTGCCCACGCTGATGCTGCCCGAGCTCGACGGCCTCTGGGTGCGTGAGCACCTCGGCGGCCTCACCTACGGCAACGGCGTCGGCTACGAGGCGCTCGGCGAGGCCGCGGCCGACCGCCGCCCGCAGCGCACCGACCTGATCGAGCGGATGGACGCGCACCTCGCGCCGATCCTCGCCCGCCTGCTCCCCTCCTCCGCCGACGCGGTGCGCGACACCGAGTGGACCCAGGGCGTCGTCTCCTACACCGCCGATCGGCGCTTCCTCGCCGGCCCGATCCCCGAGCTGCCCGGGCTGTTCGTCGCCGCGGGCGACAACGAGAGCGGAGTGACGCACGGGCCCGGCCTCGGCCGTCTCGTCGCCGAGCTCGTGCTCGAGGGCCGCAGCAGCCTCGGCGACGCGAGCCGGTACGCGCCCGGCCGCTTCGCTCCGCAGCCCTTCGCCGACGAGGCCGCCGTGCTCGCCGCGATGCCGCCGCGGCGCGAGGTCGACGCGGAGGAGGCGCGATGAGCGGCCGCGACGTCGTCGTCGTGGGCGCGGGGCTGGTCGGAGCCGCCGCCGCCCGCTCCCTCGCCGAGCGCGGCGACCGCGTGATCGTGTTCGAGCGCTTCGAGCGCGGCCACGACCGCGGCTCCTCCCACGGCGCGACGCGCATCTTCCGCCGGGGCTACCCGCAGGACGACTACCGCGCCCTCACCGGCCGCGCCGCCCGCGAATGGGCCCGGCTCGAGCGCGAGAGCGGGCGGAGCCTCCTCACCGCGACGGGAGCGATCGACCACGGCGACGCCGACGCCCTGCGCGAGATCGAGGACGCGTTCGTGCGCGACGGGATCGCGGTGGAGCGCCTCGACGCCGCCGAGGCCTCGCGCCGCTGGCCGGGACTCCGCTTCGAGACCGACGTGCTGCTGCACCCCGAGGGCGGGCGGCTCGACGCGACCGCCGCGATCGAGGCGCTGCTGGCGTCGGCCGAAGCGCACGGCGCGATCGTCCGCGAGCGCGCGGGCGTGCAGAGCATCGAGGAACGCGACGGAGGCGTGCGGGTCGTCACCGACGAGGGCCCGCTCACCGCCGACGCCGTCGTCGTGGCGGGCGGATCGTGGACCCCGGCACTCGTGGGCGGACTGGTCGAGGCGGCGGGCCGGCACCTTCCTCCGCTGCGCGTGACCCAGGAGCAGCCCGTGCACGTCACGACGGAGCTGCCGCTGGACGCGTGGCCGAGCTTCGTGCACCACCGCGGCGACCGGCCCGTGATCTACGGACTCGCGACCCCCGGAGTCGGCGTGAAGGTCGGCGAGCACGGCACCGGACGCGTCGTCGACCCCGACCACCGCGACTTCCGCCCCGAGCCCGAGCGGCACGCGCGCCTCGTCGCCTACCTCGAGGAGTGGCTGCCCGGCGTCGACGCGGCGAGCGCCGAGGCGATCAGCTGCCTCTACGACACCACCCCCACCGAGGACTTCGTGATCGACCGGATCGGGCGGGTGGCGCTCGCCACCGGCTTCTCGGGCCACGGCTTCAAGTTCGGGCCGGTCCTCGGCGACCTGCTCGCCGATCTGGTCGACGGGGGCGAGCCGCTGGCCCGCTTCCGGCTCGGCTGAGTCCGCCCCTCCCCTTCCCTCCGACGAAAGCAGCAGCATGCACTCCTCCCGCGCACTCGGCGCCCTCGCCCTGCTCGGCACGACCGCCCTCCTCGCCGCCTGCACCGGCGCGAGCGACGGCGGCGGCTCCTCCGACCGCCTCGTGATCGGCACGACCGACTCGATCGTCTCGCTCGACCCGGCCGGCGCCTGGGACCGCGGCAGTTTCACTCCGCAGAACCAGATCTACCAGCACCTGCTGAGCTACGAGGACGGCGACACCACGCCGGTTCCGGAGGCCGCGGAGGAGTGCGGGTTCGACGACCCGACGACGTACCGCTGCTCGATCGCGCCCGGGCTGACCTTCTCGAACGGCGACGAGCTGACCGCGTCGGACGTCGTCTTCTCGTTCCAGCGCGTGGTCGACATCGCGGCCGACAACGGGCCCTCCCCTCTGCTCGCGAACATGGAGTCGGTGGCGCAGGACGGCGAGGACGTGGTGTTCACGCTCGCGGTGCCGGACGACCAGACCTGGTCGTACGTGCTCTCGAGCATGGCCGGTCCGATCGTGGACGAGGAGGTGTACCCCGCCGACGAGCTGCTGGAGGACGCCGACGTGATCGGCTCGGGCCCCTACGCGGTCGAGAGCTACGAGGACGGCGGACTTCTGCTGCTCGCGGCGAACGAGGCCTACTCGGGCGATGCTCCCGTGACCTCGCAGGTCGTGCTGAAGCCGTACACCTCGTCGACGAACCTGCGCCTGGACGTCGAGAACGGCGGGGTGGACGTGGCCTATCGCTCGCTCACCGCGACCGACGTCGAGGACCTGCGCGACGACTCCGATCTTCAGGTCGTCGACGGCCCGGGCGGCTCGGTGCGCTTCCTCACCTTCAACGTGACCACGCAGCCGGGCGGCACTCCGGAGCAGAAGCTCGCGATCCGCCAGGCGGTCGCGTCGCTCGTCGACCGCGAGGAGCTGGCGGAGCAGGTCTACCGCGGCACCTACGCACCCGCCTACTCGGTCGTGCTCGACGGGCAGACCGGCGCGACGGAGGCGTTCGCCGACGCCTACGGAGCGACTCCCGACCCAGACGCCGCCGCCGCGCTGCTCGCCGCCGCCGGGGTGCCGGTGCCCGTCGCCCTGCCGATCCAGTACACGAGCGACCACTACGGGCCCGACTCGGCCCAGGAGTACGCGCTGGTGAAGTCGCAGCTCGAGGAATCCGGGCTGTTCACGGTCGACCTGCAGTCGACGGAGTGGACCAGCTACGTCACCGAGCTGGTGCCCGAGTCGGGTTACCCCGCGTACCAGCTCGGCTTCTTCCCGGACTACCCGGACCCCGACAACTTCCTCCGCGCGGCGTACTCGTCGACCGGATCCTCGGTCGCGAACGGCTACACGAGCGCCGAGGTCGACGCACTGATCGACACGGAGGCGACGGCCACGGACCTCGGGGCGCGCACGGCCGCGATCCAGGAGCTGCAGCGCGTGACGGCGGCCGACGCGCCGATCGTCCCGCTGCTGCAGGGCCGCGAGACGGTCGTGGCGGCGTCGGGCGTGACGGGTCTGGAGGACACGCTCGACGCGACGTACCTGTTCCGGTTCTCGGCGCTGGGGAAGTAGGGGCGCGCTGCAACCGAGGGAACCCCGGACCGTCGAGACGTCCCGCTGCTGCGGGCTCCCTCGACGGGTCGGGGTTCCCTCGGTTGCGCGGGGTCAGCGGGTGAGGAGGACGGCGTCCTGCTGCCAGGGGTCGTCCTCCTCCGCGGGGACGGGGGCGGGGCGCTTCGTGCGGGCGACGGAGAGGGCGACGGTCGCGGCGGTCTGGGCGAAGGCGGCGGTCAGCACCGCCGGCGCGACGACCCGCAGGGCGTTCTGCAGGATCGCGATCGGAGGGATCTCGTCGTTCGACCACTCGTAGCTCGTCGGGAGGGACGCGGCCACGGCGAGGACGGCGGCGACGACCAGCCAGAGCAGGATCGTCCACGCGAGCAGGAGCCCGCGCCAGAAGACAGGCCGCCGGCTCACGTGCGGACGGCCTTCACGGCCACGGCGGCTCCCAGCGACAGCGTTCCGACGGTGATCGCCGGGCCGGGCACGAAGCTCCCGACGAGCATCATCAGCTGATCCGTCGGACTGCCGTCGGAGTAGTAGACCATCGAGCTCCCCGACCACAGGACCGAGACTCCGATCACCACGAACAGGACGCCCATCGCGGCGAGGACGAGCGGAACGCGGAAGTCGAGGGCCGACCACGCCTTCTCCTCCGGCTCGGTCGGCCGCTCATCGGAGTCGTCCTGCGGCAGGGACGAGAGGGGTTCCGGCGCCGTCGAGGTGCGCTCCGCCTGCCGCTCGAAGCCGAGCGTGCGGATCGGGTCGAGGACCGGCTCCGACGTCGGGAGCGCGGTGGTGCGCGGGCGGGTCGCGGCGGTGTCGCGGCGCCTCGGGCGGCGGAACCGCTCCTCCGCCTTCGCGCCCCGCTCGGGAGCGGGACCGTCGTAGCCGCGCTGGAACGCGGCGTGGTAGCGCGGATCGGTCCCCGCGTCGGTGTCGTGCGTCCGGCGTGCGTCGCTCACATGTCCCCCCGGGCTCGTGCGTTCGCGCCCATCCTCCCCCACGGGCGGCGGAGGAGCGAGCGTCAGCGGGAGACCGCCGCGCGCGACGGGAGGCTCGCGACGGCCGCGCCGACGAGGAGCAGCGCGATCGTCACCGCGGTGAAGAGCGGCCAGCCGCCCGCCTCGACGACGAGGCCGAGGAGCCAGCCGCCCACTCCGGAGCCGACGTAGAAGGCGATCGTGTAGACCGCGCCGGCGTGACCGCGCAGGGCCGGAGCCGCCCGCGCGCCGGTCCACGCCGCTCCGGTCGCGTGCACGGCGAAGAAGCCGGCGGTGAGCACGACGAGGCCGGCGATCACGACGGCGACGACGTCCGAGAGCATCACCGCGAGGCCGACGACCATGGCGGCGATGCCGACGCGCATGAGCGTGCGCGGTCCGATGCGCGGAGCCCAGCGGCCGGCGAGGCGCGAGGAGACCGTGCCCGCCAGGTAGGTCGCGAACAGCAGTGAGGCCAGCGCGGGCGGGAGGGCGAACGGCGGCGCCTCGAGGCGGAAGGCGAGGTAGTTGTAGACCGCGACGAACACGCCGACGACGAGCACGGTCTGCACGGCGAGCGCCAGCAGCACCGGATCGCGCAGGACGCGCACGGTCTTGGACCAGCCGCTCCCCCGCTCCGGAGCGACGGCCCGAGCCGAGGGTCCTCGGGGGGCGAGGAGCGCGAACGCGAGCGCGGCGGCGGCGCAGACCAGCGTCACGACGAGCAGCGCGGGGCGCCAGCCGAGCAGCGGAGCGAGGGGCCCGGCGATAAGGCGGCCCGCGGCTCCCCCGATCGTGGTCCCCGAGACGTAGGCCGCGGCGGCGGCCGTGGCGACCGCTCCGCCGACCCGGTCGTGGATCGCGGCGACGGCGAGGGCCGGCACCGCCCCGAGGACCGCTCCGCCGAGGAAGCGGAGCACGAGCAGCACCTCGAAGGACGGCGCGACGCAGGCGAGCAGCGCGAGGACCACCGACGAGAGCACGGCGATGCGCATCGACTCGAGCCGGCCGATGCGCTCGGCGATCGACGCCCACGGCAGCACCATCAGCGCGAGGCCGAGCGTGGCGGCCGAGACGGTGAGCGCGGCCTCGGCCGGGGTGAGCGCGAACTCGCGAGCGAGCTGCGGGAGCACGCTCTGCACGGCGTAGAGCTCGGCGAAGGTGGCGACTCCGGCGGCCAGGAGCGCGAGGGTCATGCGGCGGTCGGTGCGCTCCGCCGTTCGCGGACGCTCGACGGTGCTCATGACTGCGAGGCTAGATCGGCTCGGAACGGATGACCAATGGCGATCGCGGCCCGACCTATACGATTCGGACATGAGCGACGACGCCGTCTGGCCCGCGATCCTGAAGCTGCTGCCCGTGCTCGTGGCCGTCGCCCAGACCGGCAGCGTCACCGCCGCGGCCGAGGAGCTGGGAGTGCCGCAGCCGACGGCGAGCCGCTCGCTCGCGCGGCTCGCCGAGCTCGTGCGCACGCCGCTGGTGCGCCGCGAGGGCCGCGGAGTGGTGCTGACGGAGGCGGGGCGCCGGCTCGCCGAGGCGGCGCAGGACGGGATGGCGGTCATCCGCACGGGGCTCGCCGAGGTGCGCCAGGCCGGCGAGCTCGAGGACGGGCGCATCTCGATCGCCTTCCAGACGCTGCTCGGCGAGAGCTACGTGCCGGACGTGATCCGCCGCTTCCGCCGTCGCTGGCCGCGAGTGGGCTTCGGCCTCCGGCATGGGTCGCGGGCGCTGTGCCTTCGCGCGGTGGCCGACGGCGAGGCCGAGCTCGCGATCGTCGCCGATCCGCCGACCCTGTCCGGCACCACCACGACCACCCTCTACACCGAGCCGCTGCTCGCGGTGGTGCACCACCGCCATCCGCTCGCCTCGCGCCGCTCGGTGACGGTGGAGGATCTGCGCGGGCTCGATCTGATCATGCTGTCGGCCGGCTACGGACTGCACGAGTCGGCGCGGCGGCTCCTGCGCCACGACGGCCGCGACCCGGAGCCGGTGTTCGAGGTGGGCGACTACCGGGCCGCACGCGGGCTGGCGGCAGCGGGGCTGGGGATGACGATCCTGCCCGCGAGCCCGTCCTCGATCGACGACGGAGTGCGCGAGATCCCGATCGACGATCCGAGGGCGATGCGCGAGATCGGGGTGCTGGTGGCGGACACCGGCAACCCGGTGGTGCCCGAGTTCGTGCGGGCGCTGCGGGTCGCAGCGGGAGCGCGCGGGCGGGTCGTGGGGTGACGCTCTGCTGTCAAGTACAGGACACGGCGGGGCGTCGTAAAGGATGCTCGGAGAGGATCCACCCACTCCCCCTGCCGCGCACCACTGTCACCCGAGGACGGCACCGGCCATGATCCTGCTCCGCACCCACTCCAACCGCTGGATCGCGCGTGCCCGCCGCGCGGGCACCGTCGTCGGCGTCATCACGCTCGACACCGACCCGGGGCGCCCCGTCCACCGCACCGTCCGGCTCGATCCGAGCGGCGAGCGCGTGCTGCTGCGCGACACCGAGTCGCTCGAGGAGGCGTTCGCGGTGCTGCTCGCGGGCGTCGAGCGGGCCCGGCTCGCCCTGGAGGCGGAGCTCGCCGGACCCGCCGCTCCGGTGAGCGTGCGCGAGATCCTCGAGGACGCGGCGACACCGCCCGACGAAGACGGGATCGCCGCCTGAGCTAGCGCGTCGAGACGCTGCCCGTCGGAGTCGCGTCCGCGGCCGCTCCGCTCTCCTCGCGGAACAGGCGCTCCGCCTCCTCGCCGCCGACGGCCTCGCCGCGCGCGACCATGCCGGCCTGATCCGACAGCGGGATCTGCTTGAGGAAGATCGCGAGCACGAGGGCCAGCAAAATGAACGGGATGAGGTACCAGAAGACCGGCGCGAGCGAGTCGGCGTAGGCGGTCACCACTCCGTCGCGGACCTCGTCGGGCAGGGTGCTCAGCGTCTGCGGGTCGAGGGTGGCGGCCGAGGCGCCCGCGGCGGAGTCGCCGGCTCCCGCGAAGACCGCGGTCAGCTTCTCGGTGAGCGAGTTCGTGAAGATCGTGCCGAAGATCGCGACACCCAGGGCGGCGCCGACCTCGCGGAAGTAGTTGTTCGTGCTGGTCGCCGTGCCGATCTGCTCGGCCGGGACGGCGTTCTGCACGACGAGGACCACGACCTGCATGATCAGGCCGAGCCCGGCGCCGAAGACGAACAGGTAGACGCAGATCAGCCAGATCGGGGTCTCGGCGGCGAGCGTGGTCATCGCGGTCATCGCGATCGCGGTGAGGATCGTGCCGACGATCGGGAACACCTTGTACTTGCCGGTCTTCGTGATTGCGATGCCGGACAGGATCGACGTGCCCATCAGGCCCGCCATCATCGGCAGCATCAGCAGGCCCGACGCGGCCGCGGAGGTGCCGGACGCCATCTGCAGGAAAGTGGGGATGAATCCGATCGCCGCGAACATGCCCAGGCCCAGGGTCAGGCCGATCGCGGTGGCGTTGAGGAAGATCGGGTTGCGGAAGAGGCTCAGCGGGATGATCGGATCCTCGGCGCGGGACTCGACCCAGACGAACCCGGCGACCGAGAGCACGAGGCCGGCGCCG
Source organism: Rathayibacter caricis DSM 15933 (assembly GCF_003044275.1). NCBI lineage: Bacteria > Bacillati > Actinomycetota > Actinomycetes > Micrococcales > Microbacteriaceae > Rathayibacter > Rathayibacter caricis. Next base: position 351,550 of record NZ_PZPL01000001.1, read on the forward strand.
AAGAGCCAGGTCTCGGGAGCGCCCCAGCCGTGCTGCGCGTCGCCGCCGAAGTCGCTGAAGAAGATGAGGAACGTGGTCGCGGCCGAGAGCAGCACGACTCCGGGGATGTCGATCCGCTTCTGCGCCTTCCTGCTGGGCAGGGTGAGCGCGAACCAGGCGATCGCGAACGCGGCGATGCCGACCGGGATGTTGATGTAGAACGCCCACTGCCAGGTGAGGTGGTCGACGAACAGGCCGCCGAGCAGGGGGCCGGCGATGGCCGAGAGGCCGAACACGGCGCCGATCGGGCCGAGGTACTTGCCGCGCTCGTTGGCCGGCACGATGTCGGCGATGATCGCCTGCGACAGGATCATCAGCCCGCCGCCGCCGAGGCCCTGCAGGGCGCGGAACACCACGAAGCTCCAGAAGTCGCCCGCGAACGCGCAGCCGACGGAGGCGATCGTGAAGAGCGCGATCGCGATCAGGAACAGGTTCCGCCGGCCGAGCACATCGCCGAACTTGCCGTAGATCGGCATGACGATCGTGGTGGCGAGGAGGTAGGCCGTGGTGATCCAGGCCTGGTGCTCGACTCCGCCGAGCTGCCCCACGATGGTGGGCATCGCGGTCGAGACGATGGTCTGGTCGAGGCTCGAGAGCAGCATGCCGGCGATGAGCGCCGAGAAGATGATCCAGATCCTGCGCTGCGTGAGCAGGAGCGGCTTGGCGGGGGCGGTGGTCATCGGTCCTCTTCGGGGGTGACGGGGGCGGCGGGAGCGAACAGGGCGCGGGCCTCGGCGAGGCGGGAGCGGAGGATCTCGGGGAACGGGGCCGGGGACTCGGACGTGAGCGCCTCCTCCACGGCCAGGCGTGCGACGGTGCCGACGAGCTGGACGGCCAGGCGGAGTCGCGGATCGCCCGGCTCGAGGCCCTCGCGCTCGACAGACAGGCTCTCGAGCAGGCGGTCGCGCTCGCTGCCGACCTGGAGGAGCGCGGCGAGCAGCTTGGGCTCGCGCTCGAGCAGCGCGAAGAGCTCGTGCGCGCGCTCGGGAGTGAGTCCGATGGCCTCGAAGTGCTCGATCGCGAGGTCGGCGAGCGCGTCGAGCAGGTCGTCGGACAGGCGCCCGGGCCGGCCGCCACCCGCGAGGAAGCGCTGGGCCGCCTCGCCCTCGAGTCCGTCCTCGGGGCGGCCGAGCACGGCCTGCTCCTTCGAGGGGAAGTGGTTGAAGAAGGTGCGCCGCGAGAGCCCGACGTCGTCGCAGAGCTCGTCGACGGTGAAACCGTGCAGCCCGCGCTCGACCGCGAGCTCGCGCGCCCGGCGGGCGAGCTGTGCGCGCCGCTCGGCGACCTGGTGGGCGCGCGTGGTCGTTGCACTATCGGTCATGAAGTGCATTGTTGCACGAGATGCATACTCGGTTGCACGACTCACGTGGCTCGCGAAGCACCGGTTGGCATATCTAAACCCTTTCCACTCAATTGGTTCGTAGAGTTTTAGAATGAGCAGGTGAGCACTGCAGGGCCATCGTCTTTGAGCGAGTTGCTCCTCGATACGGGGATCGCAGCGGACATCTCCGATGCCCGGCACCTGCGGATAGCGCTGCCCTTCCGTGACGTGATCCATGTGCATCTCGTCGTCGGCTCTCGTCCGCCTACTCCGTCCGAGATGCGGGCGCGCCGGGCGTCGGCGGACCCGGGCACGGTCACGGGGTTCGTGACACCCCGCGTGAACGCGGCAGCCCGACGCGTGGCGCTCGAGGACACGCGCTTCGCCCTCTTCGGCCTCGACGACGGCGTCGTGATCCTCGGAGGAGAGGAGCGGAGCACCCGCGGAGAGGAGCCGGCCCACCGCATCAGCCCTCGTGCGCCGTACGCGCGCTTCGCGCTCTACCGGGCGCTCGTGCGAACTCGGGAGCCCAGATCGCAGACGACCCTCGCCGGGGAGTGCGGCGTCTCGCAGATGAGCATCTCGAAGCTCCTCGCGGCGGACCCGGCTTTGGCCGGGAGGACCTCGGGCGGATGGCTCGCGCACGACCCGACGTCGCTCGTCGAGCGCTTCCTCGCCGACTATCCGGGCCCGGGCGGGCTCTCCGAGTTCTGGTTCTCTCCCCGCCCGGTCGTGGAGCAGGGGGAGATCGCGTCGACCACCGACGTCTCAGTGCTGCTCTCCGGTGACACGGCCGCCGACCGTCTCGCCCCGTGGAGGATCCCGAGACGAGCGCGGGTCTACTGCGATCACAGTCTTCCGCTCGAGGAAGCCGGCTTCGGCCGGACCGATCCCCGCGAGGCCTCGTTGCACGTCACGATCCCGGCGGACCGGACGATCCGGGCCACCGCGACAGCGTGGTACCCGGACGGCCGGACCGTCGATCCCCTCGTCGCCGCCTGGGACCTCCGGTCCACCGGTGGTGCCGATTCCTCCGAGGCAGTCGATCGCCTTCTGAGCACGGCGATGACGTCGTGGACGCGATGAGAGCCGTCGCGCTTCCTTCTCTGTCGCGCGCCGACGATGCAGCTTTTCTCGCCCTCCACGACGCCTCGCTCGCGATCGCCGATCTCGAGGAGGCCTGCATCGTCGGCGGTCAGATGGTGGCGCTCCTGTCCGCCGCCTTTCCGAGTCCGTCGACGACCACGCGCCGGACAGTCGACGCGGATGCCGCCGTCTCGCCCGTCATCGCGGCATCGGGAGCGCTTCACGCGAGTCTGACGTCTCGTGGATACACGTCGACGGCGGGCAACCACTACATCCTGGGCGAGCGTGAGATCGACGTCCTGGTACCGGCGACCGGCGGCGGGTTCGAGAAGGCGGAGTACGGAGGACGCGGATTCGATGGTGCGCCCGGACTGCACCTCGCGTTGAGCGGCACGATCGCCCTCGATGTCACGGCGGTCCTCCTCGCGGGCGCTCCCCTGCGGTTCGCCACTCGAGTGCCCGGAGTGGAGCGGGCGCTGATCGTCAAGGCGCTCGCGTACGAGTCGCGCCGATCGCAGAAGGACCTGGCGGACCTCTTCACACTGCTCCTCATCAGGGAGGCTCACGACGCCGATGCCCTCGGCGGCTGGCACATAGGCGACGCCGCCGCCCCCGGAGCTCGCCGGGACGCCGCGCTCGCGCTGCACCGGCTCGCAGGAGCGCCCGGCCTCCGCCTGATGTTGAGGGGATCGGACGTGCCGCAGGGGCGCTTCGCCTCCCTCATCCGCACCTACGTTGCGGAAAGCTGACCCGCCGGGCCCGACATCCGGAGGCCGGAGTCCACCTCCGTCGAGAGGCGAGCGAGGGCACTCACGCCCTCCGAACCGAGCGGGCGGGTCCCCTAGCTCAACCGACCGATCCGGCTGCGACGCTCGCGAGGTACTCCTCGGAAGCTACCTCGGTTCGGAACTCGAGGATCTCCACCGCATGCGCCTTCAACTCAAGAAGCACCTCCTCAGGAGTCACGTAGAAGAACTCGCGTCGGAGGTTGATGCGATTCACCCGCTTGTCCGAGAACACCTGGTGCAGCATCGACTCGACCCCGACCGCGTCGTCGGCGAAGAACAGGGCGTGAACGTCGAAACGGAACGGCACCGAGGCGTCGCCCAGCTCGTTCACCCGGTCCATCGGCTCGAGACGCCTCGTCATGCCGATCTTGACCATCTGATCGCCGAACGCACCCCGATTGGAGATGACGTAGACGTAGCCCGCGCGGATGTTGGCCGCGCGATAGTCGACGTCGTGCAGCGCTCGATCGACATCCGCGATACGTGCACGCAGACGCTGGGCTCCCTCGGCGTCCCCGTTCGCTTCCAGCGCGGCGAGCGTGGCCGTGTAGTGCGCCTTCTCTTTGTCGAGCCGCTCGTGCTCTCGCGCCAGTTCCTGCTCGGCCTTGCGCTGCTCTCGCAGCTCCTCCCGACGGGCCCGCTCCATCTCCTTCTCCCGCTGGAGAGCCTGAAGATGCTGATTGGCGAGCTGGATCTCGGTCAGCCGCAAGTGGTGGTAGTCGGGATCGATGGTCAGCGTGATCATCTTTCCCTGACGCTCGATCATCTCGACCGCCTTGCTCAGGCGAGCCTGTGCGACGGCGAGGTTGCCTGCGCGGACCGTCTTGACGCAGTTCTCGGCTTCGGCGTTGTACGCGCGCAGCAGGATCTTCGTCATGTCGCTCACGAAGCGTCGACCCTGCGCTTCGGAGCCGTTGAAGGTGAAACCGCTCGATGCGCGGGCGGCGGTCTTGTCCCTGACCGCGGCTTTGATCCGGGACCGCACGCCCTCGAGCCGGGTCGCGAGATCGGCCGACGCCTCCGCCGGATGCTCGTAGTCGTACAGGCCGAGCTCCTGGATGTCTGCCGTCTGGCGGACACCGACGATCTGCGACAGGACGCCGTCGAGCTCACGCCCGCGGTCCAGGAGCTGTGCCTCCACTTCGGCAAGGGCGGCCCGCACGGAAGCCGCTCGCGCCTCCTCCTGCGCCGAGCGCGACTCGAGTTCCTGCTGCCATCGGCTCTGCTCCTCGGCGATCTCCATGCGCCGACGGTTCTTCTCCGCGTCGAGCTCGGTGAGATCAAGGATTCCGTAGCGCTCAAGAGCGTCCTCGAGCTCGGCGACGCGCGACCCCAGTTCCCTCGCCCTCTTCCTCGCCCCGAAGAAGGGGACATCGACGCCTGGAGAGGCATCGGCAGCGGAGTCCGCGGTGCTCTGCTCCGCTCGCTTCTCCGCGCGGCGGCTCTCACGCCGGGACACCGGCTCCCGGTCAGCGTTCGTCTCGGTGACCGGAGCCACCGGGTGGGTGTGCTCCGTCCATGAGGCACCGTCCCAGTACCGGAGTATCGACGGATCGGTCGGGTCGGGGTACCAGTTGGCTGCGGCGCTCACGAGTCCGAGCGTAAAGGGCATCTGTCGGCCAAGTGTTCGCCTCTCGGTGCGACACGGGAAATCTCCGGTACTCCGGCTCACAGAACAGCAGAAAGACTCTGATCGCCTTTCATCTACCCGCTACAGCATGAGCGCGTGCTCCCCCGCCGCCAGCTCGCGGTCCTCGGCGCCGGGCGAGCGGACGACCGCGGTCGATCCCTCCGGGACCGTGACGGCGAGCTGGACGCCCTCGGCGGTGCGGTCCCAGCGCACGCGGGCGAGGCCGTGCGGGGTCTCGAGGGTCGACTCCGCCCACTGCAGCCGGTCGCCGGGCTGGGGGGCGACGAGGATGCGGGAGTAGCCGGGCTCGAGCGGGGCGAGGCCGCCGACGACGCGGTGCAGCCAGTCGGCGACGGCGCCCAGGGCGTAGTGGTTGAAGCTCGTCATCTCGCCGGGGTTGATGGTGCCGTCGGGGAGCATCGAGTCCCAGCGCTCCCAGATCGTGGTCGCACCCATGGTCACGGGGTAGAGCCACGACGGGCACTCGCGCTGCAGGAGGAGGCGGTAGGCGGCGTCGACGTGACCGGTCGACGACAGGGCGTCGGTGATGAACGGAGTGCCGGCGAAGCCCGTCGAGATCGTGTAGCCGCTCTCGGCCACGAGCTCCTCGAGCCGGTCGCCGGCCCAGCCGAGCTCGTCGTCGTCGAGGAGGCCGAAGACGATCGCGAGGGAGTAGACGGTCGTGCAGTCGCTGACGATCCGGCGGTCGGCGACGTACTGCGAGCGGAAACCCGTGCGCAGGCGCTCGGCCAGCTCGGCGAACTCGGCCCGCTCCTCCTCGAGGCCCAGCACCGCGGCGCTGTCGGCGACGATCCGGGCGGTGCGGTACGCGCAGGCCGTGGCGACGACTCCGGTGTCGGCCTTCGCGTCGGCGGGGTCGTCGGGTGCCGCGTCGGGGTCGAGCCAGTCGCCGAACTGGAAGCCGGTGTCCCAGACGTCGGTGCCCGAGAGCTTCGAGCGGACGCGGCGGGCGTGCGAAGCCATCGACGGGAACGACTCCTCGAGCACGGTCGGGTCGCCGTAGGCCTCCCAGACGGCCCACGGCACCCAGGCGGCCGCGTCGCTCCAGAGCGCGGTGGAGTCCATCGGCGGGAAGTCCGTGCCGGCGGCGCGGCGCTTGAGCACGTCCGGCACGACGAACGGCACGGCGCCGTCGTGATGGGTCTGCTCGAGGGCGAGGTCGCGCAGCCAGTCGCGGAGGAAGTCCTGCGCGTCGGCGAGGTACACGGCGGTCGGTGCGAACGCGGCGATGTCGCCGGTCCAGCCCAGGCGCTCGTCGCGCTGCGGGCAGTCGGTGGGGACGTCGAGGAAGTTGCCGACCATGCCGCGGTAGACGTTGTCGTGCAGCTGATTCACGAGCTCGTCGGAGCTGCGGAAGGTGCCGATGCGGCGCAGGTCGCTGCTCGCGACGACCGCGGCGAGGGCGCCGGGCTCGAGGGCGCCGGGCTCGAGGGCGCCGGGCCAGCCGTCGATCTCGGCGTAGCGGAAGCCGTGGAACGTCAGCGTCGGCTCGAACACGTCCTCGCCGCCCGAGAGCGTGAAGCGGTCGGTCGCCTTCGCCTCGCGCAGCGGGCGCACGCCCAGCTCGTCGTCCTCGAGGACCTCCGCGTGGCGCACCGTGACGACGGTCCCCTCCGGACCCTGCACCCGGACGCGCAGCCAGCCGACGAGGTTCTCGCCGAAGTCGACGAGGGTTCGGCCGGACGGGCTGGTCCAGATCCGCTGGGGCGCGACCTCGCGCAGGCGCCGGACCGGCGGGGCGAGGTACGGCTCGAGGAGCCTCAGGTCGACGTCGAGCTCGTGCACGCCCGACCAGCCGGAGTCGTCGAAGCCCGGACGGTTCCAGCCGTGCGGCTCGCGGCGGGCGTCGATGTCCTGGCCGTCGTAGATGCTGTCGGCGGTGGTCGCGCCCGCGCCGGCCCTCCAGCCCTCGCCCGTGGCGACGATCTGCTCGAACCCGTCGGCGAAGCGGAGGCGCAGCTCGGCGAAGCCCGCGATCTCGTCGCCGTAGGGCGCGGCTCCCTCGCCCCAGGTCAGGCGACCCCGGTACCAGCCGTCGCCCAGGGCGAGGCCGAGGGTCACGGAGTCGGTGCCGATCAGGGCGGTGACGTCGTGCTCGGAGTAGCGCAGGCGCCACTCGTAGCTGGTCCAGCCGGGCGTGAAGAGCTCGTCCGAGACGGGGACGCCGTCGATCCAGGCCTCGACGATCCCGAGCGCCGACAGCCGGAGGACGGCCGAGACGACGGCACCGTGGCCGGTCTCGAGCGCGGTCTCGCGGCGGAGGAGGGGCGCGCCGTCGAGGGCGTCGTCGGGGGCTGCGAAGCGGGCGGTCCAGTCGGTCATCGTCGTCCTTCTGTGGTGGTGGGGTCGTCGGTCGCGCCGACGAGCGGGGCGGAGGAGGAGCGGGCGCGCAGCACCGGCTCCACCTCGAAGTGCGTCGGCTCCGTCCGTCCGGCCAGACGCTCGAGGAGCAGCCGGACGGCCCGCTCGCCGAGGTCCTCGCCGGACTGGTCGATCGTCGTCAGGGAGATGCCCGGATGGGCGGCGACCTCGATGTCGTCGTAGCCGACGATCGAGAGCTGCTCGGCCGACAGGCCGGCGTCGGCGCGAGCCCAGAGGGCGTCGAGCGCGAGAGCGTCGTTGCCCGCGAACAGCGCGGTCGGACGATCTGGAGAGCGGAACAGCTCGAGCGAGCGGGCGTAGGCGTCGTCCTGGCCGGGCCCCAGATGGACGACCTCCGGCTCGAGTCCCGCTGCCCGCATCCGCTCCTCGTACCGGGCGAGACGGACGGCGTGCGGAGCGCCGAGGACGCGGCGGACGATGTCCTCGCTCACGGTCAGGTGCGCGATGCGCCGGTGGCCGAGTCCGAGCAGGTGGTCCATCAGCTGATCGGTGCCGGAGACGTCGTCGTTGGTGACGGTGTCGTAGCCGACGGAGTCGTCGTGCCGGCCGAGCATGACGATCGGGGTGTGCAGGGCGAGCTTCTCGAGCCACGACGGCTCGACCATCGGCGAGACGGCGATCAGGCCGTCGACCTGGCGGTCGACGAGCGCCTCGATCGCCCGGAAGCCCTCGCGGGAGTCGCTCTGGGCCGGGGCGACGATCAGCTGGTAGCGGCTGCCGTCGAGCGCGGCGGCGGCACCCGTGACGATGCGGTTGAAGAAGGAGTTGTCGAGCTGGGGCACCTCGACGCCGATGGTGAAGCTGGCACCGCGCATGGCCCTGGCGGCGACGCTGGGCCGGTAGCCGAGCTCGTCGATCGCCGCGGCGACTCGCTCGCGCATGGCGGGGCTCACTCCGTAGGCGTTGCGGATGACCTTCGAGACCGCTGCCCGCGAGACTCCGGCACGCAGCGCGACGTCCTGGATGGTGGCCGGTCCGCGGGGTCGTCCGTCGGTCGCGCTCATCGCGGTCCCCTCGTCGTGATGCTCGGCGGTCCTCCGCCGGACGGCTTCGGGAGCGACGCCGCGAACGCCACTGTAACGCGCGGAGCACGATTCTGTAGATCGGTCCACGAATTCGTGTAGATCGATTGACACGTTTCACGGCGCCGACGTATGTTCTCCCTGCGCGGCCCGCCGGACGGCCCTCCGGCCACTGCGGCCGACCGCCGCAGGGCACCCCGCAACAACGAAGTTGTCTTTACATGGAGGTAAAGGATGTCGACCCGACAGAACCGGCGAGCAGTGCTCGCCCTCGGCGCAGGAGGAGCGGCGCTCGCTCTCGCGCTCACCGGCTGCAGCACCGGCGGCGGCGATTCCGCCGACGGATCGACGCTGTCGATCCTCATCGACAACACGGAGCTCGCCGGCGCCCAGATGGACGCCCTGGTCACCGCCTACAAGGAGGTGAACCCCGACGTCACGATCGAGGTCGAGACCCGCCCCGCCGGCAGCGAGGGCGACAACGTCGTCAAGACCCGCCTGGCCACGGGCGAGATGGCCGACCTGTTCGGCTACAACTCCGGATCGCTGTTCCAGGCGCTGAACCCGGACCAGAACCTCGCCGACCTCTCGGACGTCGAGTGGAAGGACTCGCTGACCGAGGACTTCCAGCGCGTCGTCTCGACCGAGTCCGGCTTCTACGGCGCTCCGCTGGGCCAGTCCTTCGGCGGCGCGGTGCTCTACAACAAGGACGTGTACGCCGAGCTCGGCCTCTCGGTCCCGACGACGTGGGACGAGTTCCTCGCGAACAGCGAGGCGATCAAGGCCGCCGGCGACGTCGCCCCGATCGTGCAGACCTACGGCGACACCTGGACCTCGCAGCTCATGGTCCTCGGCGACTTCGCCAACGTCCTCGCCGAGAACCCGGACTGGGCCGACGAGTACACGGCCGGCGACGCGAAGTACGTCGACCAGCCCGCTCTGGCCGGTTTCGAGCACCTGCAGGAGGCCGGCGAGGCCGGGCTGTTCAACGAGGACTTCGCCTCGGCGACCTACGACGACGGCGTGCGGATGGTCGCCACCGGCGAGGGAGCGCAGTACCCGATGCTGACGTTCGCGTCGCAGCCCCTCGTTGCCAACTACCCCGACGCGGCGCAGACGGTCGGCACGTTCCCCCTCCCCGGCGAGTCGGCGGACTCGAACCCGCTCACCGTCTGGCAGCCCGGCGCGGTCTACGTCTCGAAGACCGTCGAGGGCGAGAAGCTCGAGGCGGCGAAGGACTTCCTCGCGTTCCTCGTCTCGCCCGAGAGCTGCGACATCCAGAGCGAGCAGACCGTCGTGCAGGGCCCGTACGTCATCGACGGCTGCGACCTCCCCGAGGACGTCCCCGCGATGATCTCGGACATGCAGCCCTACTTCGACAGCGGGGACACGGCGCCCGCGCTGGAGTTCCTCTCGCCCATCAAGGGACCTGCGCTCGAGCAGATCACCGTGGCCGTCGGCTCCGGGATCACCTCGGCCGCCGAGGGCGCCCAGCAGTACGACGACGACGTGACCAAGCAGGCCCAGCAGCTCGGCCTCGAGGGCTGGTGACCGGCGGGGCTCCGGCCCCGCACCCCGGGGGCGGCGCACGTCGCGCCGCCCCTCCCCCTTCCCGCCCGATCGACGGAGATCCGATGACCGCACTGACGCAGGAGCGCCCCACTCCGGCGAGCGCACCAGCCCCCGAGAAGCCCGCGCGGCGCAGGGCCATGAAGAGCCCGTACCCGACCTGGTTCTACCTGCCCGCCGGCGTCTTCTACGTGGTGTTGTTCCTCGTGCCGACCGCGGCCTCCCTCTACTTCTCGCTCACGCGCTGGACGCTGTTCGACTCGACCTTCATCGGCTTCGACAACTTCGTCGCGTTCTTCCAGGACCCGGCGCTCACGACCGGGTTCGTCAACACGTTCGTCTACGCGGCGATCACCTCGGGGCTCAAGATCGTCCTCGGGATGCTGCTGGGCCTGCTGCTCAGCTCGCAGATCATCGGCCGCGGATTCCTGCGCAGCGTCGTGTTCTTCCCGGTGCTGGTGTCGACGATCGGCATCGGCATCACCTTCAAGGTGCTCCTGGACCCGTTCGACGGCGTCGTGAACCAGGGGCTGGCAGCGCTCGGAGTGGCCGGCCCCGGCTGGCTGACGGATCCGCAGTGGGCCCTGTTCTCGGTCGCCCTGGTCGACGTCTGGAAGGGCGTCGGACTCGCGACGCTCATCTACATCGCGGGCATCGTCGCGATCCCGCAGGACTACTTCGAGGCGGCCCGCGTCGACGGCGCCGGCGCCTGGCACAACTTCCGGCACATCACTCTGCCGCTGCTGCGTCCCGCCACGGTCACCGTGATCCTCCTCTCGCTCATCGGCGGGCTGCGCTCGTTCGATCTGATCTGGGCGATGACGAAGGGCGGGCCGGGCTTCACGAGCGACGTGGTCGCGTCGGTCATCTACAAGCAGTACCAGGCGGGCTTCTACGGTCTCTCGACCGCCGGCAACGTGATCCTCTTCCTCGTCGTGGCGGCGCTGATCTTCCCGCTCTCGGCCTGGCTCAACCGGAAGGACAAGGAGCTGTGACCGCGACACCGATCACCCCCACTCCGCTCTCGACGACCCCTCTCGATCCTCCGGCCGCGAAGGTGCGGCAGCGCGGCGTCGGCCGCGGCTCGCGCCTCTGGCGCTGGGGCGGCGGCATCACCGCGATCGTCCTCGCCGTGATCGTCTTCATCGTGCCCTTCCTCTTCATCGTGCTGACCGCGTCCAAGACGCAGCAGGAGGCGTCGCTGCTCGGCTTCACGCTGCCGACGCAGTGGAACTTCGTCGAGAACCTGCAGGAGGTCGTCTCGGCGCGGAACTTCGTGCTGCTGCGGGCGTTCGTGAACAGCGCGGTGCTGACGATCGTGTCGGTCGCGATCATGGTGGTCCTGGCCGCGATGGTCGGCTACGTTCTCCAGCGCCGCCGGTCGAGGTGGAACCCGCTCGTCAACGGGTTCGTGCTCGCAGGCCTGATCATCCCTCCGGCGGTCGTGCCGACGATCTGGGTGCTGCAGGGCCTCGAGCTCTTCAAGACACTGCCCGGCCTGATCGCCGTGCACGTGGCCTTCGGCCTCTCGTTCTGCATCCTCCTGTTCCGCGCCTTCGTCTCGACGATCCCGCGCGAGCTCGACGAGGCCGCGACGATCGACGGAGCCGGACCGTTCCGCCTGTTCTTCACGGTGGTGCTGCCGCTGCTGAAGCCCGTGATCGTGACGGTGATCGTGGTGCAGGCGGTGACCGTGTTCAACGACTTCACCTACGCCCTGTACTTCCTGCCGGGCGACGAGAACGCCACCGTGCAGCTGACGCTGTACAACTTCTCGTCGCAGTCGGTGTCGTCGTGGAACCTGCTCTTCATGGACGTGCTGCTCATCACGATCCCGCCGCTGGTGATGTACATCTTCTTCAACCGCCAGATCGTCGCTGGCATGACCTCCGGAGCCGTGAAGGGCTGATCCGAGGACGGGGCCCGCCCTCCTGCGCGCCCCGTCACGGGCGCGGCGGCCCGTTCGGGGAGACCGGCTCGCGCGGGCCTGCCTGCGGGGTGACGCGCACGGTCGACAGGACCTCGATCTCCGACTCCGGGAGGTCGAGGAGCAGGGCGGCCGCCGCGCGGGCCACGGTGTCCACCTCGCTGACGGTGGACGCCCGCACCGCGGTGCCGAGCTCGGGGATGCGCACGAGCCACGTGCGCCCGTCGCGCTCCGCGACCGCGGCGAGGGTGCGGACCGTCACGGGCCGATCCCCTCCGCCCGCTCCGTCCGGCGGCCGAGGGATCGAGGGGATCCCGGGTCCGGCAGGTCCGCGGGCCCGACGAGACGGCGGAGCCACGCGGGTCGGCGCGAGCGGCGGAGCGCCCGCGCCCAGCGGACGTCGGTGCGCGCCTCCTGCCGCGGGTCGAGGCGGTGGAGCACACCGCCGCGCGACTCCTCGATCAGGACGAGGGAGGCGGGGACGAGGTGGAGCCGCCGGGGCGGCTCGCGGTCGGGGTGCGGGTGGCCGGCGCGGGTCCGCAGCAGCTGCTCCAGGCGCTCGGGGTCCGGAGCCGACCAGGTGCTGACACCGGTGAGTCCGCCGGGCAGGGCGAAGCGCTCCGTGACGTGGAGCGGGAGATCGGAGGGGGACGTCATGGACAGCGCCTTCTGGGTCGGGGCCCGCTGGAGACGGGGCGGTCTGAGAGGAAGAGGGTGCGGGTCCCCGCGCCGGTCGGCAGCGGGGACCCGCGGTCGCGTCAGGCGCGGCCGGACCTCGGACGGAGGCGTCGGACCAGCAGCAGGCCGCCGCCGGCCAGCAGCAGCGTCCCCGCGCCGAGCACGCCCGCTCCACCGGCGACACCGGTCGACGCGAGGGTCGCGGTGGTCGCGATCACCGTGGGGACCACCCCGATCGGCGGCACGACCACCTCGGCGCAGGACGCCGCGGTGTCATCGGCGCACGGGTTGCCCACGACGGTGGGCGCGAAGCCCTCGGGCAGATCGTCGATCGAGGCGCGGTTCGGGATCGTCCACGCGTCGACGCCGTCCGCGACGGTGCCGGTGACGCGGAACACGGTCGTCGCTCCCGGAGCGAGGTTCAGGCCCTCGACCGACAGGTCCCCCGACTCCGGGCCGCCGTCCTGCGAGATCGTCACGTCGGAGAGGTGCGCGAGCGTCGGCAGGTCGACGACCGTGAATCCTCCGGCCGGTCGATCGCCCGTGTTGCGGACCGCGATCTCGAAGCCGGCCCGACCGCCGTGCGCGACCGTCCCGGTCAGGGCGGTCTTGACGATCTCGAGCCGGCCCTCGAGGGGCGGCACCGGGATCTCGGCGCAGGAGGCGGTGGGCTCGTCGGCGCAGGCGTTCTCGACGAGGGGAGGCTCGAAGCCGGTCGGCTGCTCGGTGATCGTCGCGCGGTTGCGCACCGTGAGCGCGTCGTAGCCGTCGGCCACCCGGCCGCTGACGTGCAGGGCGACCTGCCCGCCCGCCGGGATGCTGAGTCCCGTGACCGGCTCGGTCGCGGGCTGCACTCCTCCGGCGCCGTCCTCGATCGTCGCGTCCAGGAGGTGTTCGAGAGCAGGCACGTCGGTGACCGTCACTCCGGACGCGTCGACGGTGCCGGAGTTGCCCACGACGACGTCGAAGCCCGCCGCGCCGCCGTGCTCGGCCGACGGCTGCGAGGCCGTCTTGCGGAGCCACAGCCGGGCCTCGCCCACCGTGTGCGGCACCGTCGCGCAGGGGTTCGCATCGGTGCCGACGGTCGACTCGGAGGGCTGGAAGGGCGCCGATGCGAGGCAGGCCGTGTTGACGAGCGAGCGGTCCCCGTCTCCGCCGACGTGGAGGACGACGTCGAAGAGGAGCTCCGCGACCGTGCCCACCGGCAGGGTCCCCGCCGCCCAGGTGATCCGCCCGGTCGCGGGATCGACCGCCGCCGAGCCGTGCGAGGTGCGGATCGAGGCCTCGTCCAGATCGGCGTCGTCGAGCACCCCCTCGTCGAGGAAGTCCACGGCCGAGGCGTCCACCGCGTCGCCGGTGCCGTCGGAGGTCAGGGTCACCCGGTAGGGCACCCGGGCTCCGGGGGTCAGCGGCGCGTCCGAGGCGACCGACGAGGTCTTGCCGATCGTGACGTGCGGGGCCAGCGCCCCGAGGCCCGCCTCGGCGGACGTCCCGTCGGCTCCGTAGGCCCAGTCGTCGATGGCGCGCAGGTCCCCGTAGGACCCGTGCACGGAGTCGTTCGCGTTGGGCGTCCGGTCCTGGTCGGTGTCGTCGCTGCGCCAGCGGTGCACCCCTGCGCTCGAGTCGACCCCCTCGGCGCCGGAGGAGACGCGCGAGGTGACGGAGTAGCGCTCGGAGTTCGATTCCTCGAGCAGCGAGTCGTCCCAGTGGATCGCCGCGGGATCGCCGCCGCCGCCGGTGGAGCGCACGATCGATACGCCGCCGACCGAGGTCTCGGCGTCGACCCGGGTGAAGTGGAACTCGTTGGTACGGCCGATCGCGGCCCGGAACCGGACGTCGGGGTCGGTCGTGTCGACGGCGTCGCCGCGGCCGTCCAGGCCGTCCCATGCGACGGCGAAGGGCCCGGGCGCGGCGACGATCTCGGTCAGGTGGACGTCGCGCTCGCCGTCCCAGCGGCCGTCGCCGTCGGCGTCGATGTCGACTCCGACCGTGCCGGGCTGGGTGCCGAGCACTCCGGTCAGCGAGCCGGCGTTCGAACCCGAGCCGGAGCGCCGGTAGGCGAGGTCGGCGATGGTGGGCGCGGCGTAGGCGGGCGCGATCGAGGCGGGCAGATCGGCCGAGGGAGGATCGAGGAACAGCTTGTACGTCTGCAGTCCGTCGACTCCCGTGCGGCCCGACGGCTGGAGGTACTGCTCTCCGATACCTCCCGCCTCGGTCGACTGCGGCATCGGCACCGAGAGGTAGGAGGGATCGGAGGAGCCGACCCGCACGTTGCCCTTGTTCGTCGCCTGGAGCGTGGACGCGACTCCGTCGTAGTCGCGCAGCGTCATGTCGTAGCGCGCCCCCGTCTCGGTGACGGCGTGCAGCGTGAAAGTGGAGCGCCGGTCCTCGGCGCGCGGATAACTCTCGCGCGCTCCGGACTGGATCCCGTAGGACGTCGACCAGACCCGGCCCGCGATCGCCTCCCCCTCAGCCGACGAGACGCCGATGCTCCAGACGAGGTTGACCGGCGCGGTCACGTCGTCGTCGGTCACGCTCACCCGGAAGACGCCGGTCGCGTCGGCGACGAAGGATCCGCCCGCGGCGGTGCTCGGCGGCGCCCCGCGCGGGAACACCTGCGCGTCGAGCACGGTGCCGTCGGGCGCGGTGACCGCCGCGGTCCCTCCGCCGCTCTCCCCCTCGCCCGACCCCGAGCCGCCCTTCAGCGGATGCAGGTCGACCTGCAGCACCTCGCCCGCGCGCAGCCAGGCCGAGACGGTCGTGACGCCCCCGTTGGTCGCTCCGCCGTGCAGCAGGGTGTTGTCGAGCGTGGTCCGCGGAGGGTCGCCCGCCGCCGCCGCGGGCAGCGCCAGGGCTCCCCCGCCGAGCAGTCCGCCGACGAGCGCGCAGCCCGTCGCCGCGGTGACCGCCGCCCGGAGGCCGCCCCTCCGACGATCAGCCGGCCCCGATCGTTCCGTTCGACTCATCCGTAGTCCTCTCCTCAGCCGCTCGTGCGCATCCGCGCCGGCGACGGTCCGCTTCAGCCCCGTGCGAGGAGAGTAGTGACCATCTGGATGTGGGCCGCGGGCGGGCGCGGGACACTGTGGAGAACTCACCGGACGAGATCGTGGGGAGGAGGGATCGCCGTCGGAGGATCGTCCAGGTCACCCCGCCATTCCCCCGGGCACCCCACCTCCCTACCCTCGGGGCATGGGATCCACCGCCGCCTCCTCCCCCCTCCTCGCCGCGCCCGCCGAGGCCGCCGCCGTGCTCGCCGAGGGCGGTGCCGCTGTCTGGGAGACCGCGCTGATCCTGTCCACCTACGCGCCGGAGGAGCCCAGCCGCCTGCCGATGTTCCTCGACCGCCGCGTCTACCAGGGCTCCAGCGGCCGGGTGTACCCGCTGCCGTTCATCGACCGGATCGCGCCCGAGCCGGTCGACCGCGAATGGCGGGCCGTCGTGCTCGAGAACGAGTTCGTGCAGGTCGTGGTCCTCCCGGATCTCGGCGGACGCATCCATTCGGGCCGCGACAAGACCACCGGCTACGACTTCTTCTACCGCAACTCCGTCATCAAGCCGGCCCTCGTGGGCCTCGCCGGACCCTGGGTCAGCGGCGGCGTCGAGTTCAACTGGCCGCAGCACCACCGCCCCGGCACCTTCCTGCCCACCGACCACGAGATCGGGCGCGACGAGGACGGCTCCGTGGTCGTCTGGTGCGGCGACCACGACCCGCTCAGCCGCATGAAGGGGCTGCACGGAGTGCGCCTGCGACCCGGCTCGAGCCTCGTCGAGCTGGACGTGCGGCTGCACAACCGCACCCGCGAGCGCCGCACCTTCCTCTGGTGGGCGAACGTCGCCGCCCGGGTCCACGACGACTACCAGTCCTTCTTCCCGCGCGACGTGCAGCACGTCGCCGATCACGCACGGCGCGCCATCACCGCGTTCCCCGCGGCCGACCGCCCGTACTACGGAGTCGACTACCCCGCCCGGGCCGAGCAGGATCCGGGAGCGGACCGCCTCGACTTCTACCGCAGCATCCCGGTCCCCACCTCCTACATGGTCGTCCGCACCGAGGACTCCTTCTTCGGCGGCTACGACCACCGCGCCGGCGCGGGCTTCGTGCACTGGGCCGACCGCCGCGTCGCGCCCGGCAAGAAGCAGTGGACCTGGGGGGACGCGCCGTTCGGGCATGCCTGGGACGCGCAGCTGACCGACTCCGACGGCCCCTACGTCGAACTCATGGCCGGAGTCTTCACCGACAACCAGCCCGACTTCTCGTGGCTGATGCCGGGCGAGACGAAGACGTTCACGCAGTACTGGTACCCGATCAGCGGCATCGGAGTCGCGCACCAGGCGACCCGCGAGACGGCGGTGCACCTCGACGTCGAGGGCGGCCGCATCCGGATCGGAGTCGCGACGACGCGGCGGCACCCGGCCGCGACCGTCCAGCTCCTCGACGACGGCGCCGTCCTGCGCGAGTGGACCGTCGACCTCGGACCGGGCGCTCCGCTGGTCGCGGACGTCCCCACCTCCCGGACCGATCCGGCGGGACTCGCGGTCATCGTCCGCGCCGGCGGAGCGACCCTGCTCGCCTACGAGGTGCCCGCGAGGGTGCAGCAGGAGGAGCCGGAGACGGCCACCGAGCCGCCGTCGCCGCGGGAGACCGCCTCCGTCGACGAGCTGTACCTCACGGGCGTGCACCTCGCGCAGTACCGGCACCCGACCCGCTCGCCGCTGCCCTACTGGCGCGAGGCCCTACGGCGCGATCCCGGGGACGCGCGCGTCCACCTCGCGCTCGCCGAGCACGCGTACGGCCGCGGTGAGTACGACGTGGCGCTCGAGCACTGCGACGGGTCGCTCCGCCGCCTCACCGCGCACAACGGCAACCCCGCCGACACCGAGGCGCTGCACCTGCGCGGGCTGGTCCTCGTGCGCCTGGGCCGCCGGCGCGAGGCCGCCGCCGCGTTCGGCAAGGCCGCGTGGGACGGCAAGTGGGCGCACGCCGCGCTCGTCGAGAGCGCGTGCCTCCTCGCGGCCGACGGCGACCACTCCGCAGCCCTCGACGACCTGCGGACCGCGCTGCGCCTGGACACCGACGACCTCCGCGCCCGCGCGCTCGCCGTCGTCTGCCTCCGCGCCCTCGGGCGTGCGGAGGAGGCGGCGCGGCTGCTCGGCGAGACCCTCGCGCTCGATCCGCTCGACCAGCTCGCCCGGACCCTCGACGGACGCGACCCCGCCGATCCGTTCGCGCGGATCGACGCGGCCCTCGACCTCGCCTCGTTCGGCGAGACGGCCGAGGCGGAGCGACTGCTCGCGTCGGTCCTGCACGGTGCACCCGCTCCGGAGGGGGCGGGCAGCGCCGCCGCACCCGCCGGCTACCTGCTCGCCCACCTCCTCGAGCGGCAGGGCCGACGCGATGACGCCGCCGCCGTCCGTCGCGACGCCGCCTCGGTCGACGCCGTCCGGGCGTTCCCCGCGGGCCTCGACGCGCACGACGCGCTCGTCGCGGCCGTCGCCGCCGATCCCGCCGACACCCGCGCGCACGCGCTCCTCGGGATGCTGCTCTACGACGCCGGACGCCGCGGGGAGGCCGCCGAGCACTGGCGACGCGCGATCGCCGGCGGCAGCACCGACGCGGTCACCCACCGCAACGCCGGCCTCGCCGCCTACAACGACTCCGGCGACGACGACGCGGCGTGGTCGGCCTACCTGCGCGCCCGCGAGCTCGCTCCCGACGACGCCCGGATCCTCTACGAGCTCGACCAGCTCGCCGCGCGCCTCGGCCACGACGACCGGCTCGCCCGCCTCGAGAGCGAGCTGCCGCTCGTGCTCTCACGCGACGACCTCACCGTCGGGTACGCCGAGCTGCTCACCGCCGCGGGACGGGCCGCGGAGGCGCTCGACCTGCTCGAATCGCGCCCGTTCCAGCCCTGGGAGGGAGGCGAGGGACGCGCGCTCGCGGCCTGGGACGCGGCACGCGCGGCCCTCGGACTGCCGCTCGGCACCCCTCCCACATCGCTCGGCGAGGCGCGCCCCGCCTTCACCGCACCGGCGGCCGTGCGCGAGGACGGATCGACCGACTACTTCACGACGAGCCTGCCCGAGCTGCTGCTGTTCCACCGGGAGTGACGGACGGCCGCTCCCGGTGCGAGCTCACTCCCCCGTGAAGAGCGCGTTGCACTCGAGCTGCAGCGCGACGTCGTCCCACATCGGGTGCTGCGGAGCCGCGTTCGAGCAGACGATCGAGCCCCAGGCGCCGACGCGCCGCGACTCCGTCATCGCGAGACGGCAGTACTCGGCGCCGATCGCACCCTCCTCGAAGCGGCCCTCGAGCGGCGTGTAGCCGACCCAGCCCTCGCCGAAGACGAGCGGGACGCCCCGCAGCGCCGCGTGATCGGCCGCGACCGCGATCCACTGCCGCAGCGTCGAGCGCATCTCGAGGTGGTGCCGGGCGTAGTGCTCCTCGAGCCAGCGGTCGATGGCGGAGGCGTCGCCCCAGTCGTGCGCGTAGACCTCGCCGCGGCCCACGATCGTGGCCGTCAGCTTCCACTGCGACTCGGGCGGCAGGGTCCACTCGGCTATCGGAGGGGCGCCCTCGAGCAGGAACGCCCGCTCGGCGCGCTCCTGCTCGAACCCCTCGAGGGGTCCGCGCAGGCCGAACTCGCTGATCATCTCGTTCAGCACGCCGTAGATGTAGGGATGGAGGGCCAGCACGTCCGAGTTCCACGGGATCCCGCGCATCCCGCCGACGGGCACGTGCGCGTAGTTCACGGCGCACGGCAGCCCGGGCGCGAGCTCGTGGAACCGGTCGATCCCCCGGGTCAGGCGCGGAGTGAGGGCGACGGTCGCCGCGTCGATGTCCGTCAGGTCGACGTCCAGCCCGTCGGTGAGGTGCCCCGCCTGCACCTCGTTGTGCAGCTCGACGTAGGCGATCCGGTCGTCGAGACCGTGCTCGGCGACGAACGCGACCAGCGCGGCCTGCGCCTCGGCGAGCCGCTCGGCCCGCTCCTCCGGCGCCACGGCCGTCAGGGCGTCGAACCAGTCGCGCTCGAGGGCGAAGGACGAGGACTGCTGGTACTCCCACGACGAGACGATCACGAACACGCCGTGCCGTCGCGCGGCCTCGAACAGGGCGAGCAGGTGCGCGCGGCCGTCGATCACCGTCTCCTGCTGCACGTCGTACCAGCGCACGCGCTGCCCGTAGGCGCCGCCGAGCGGGCCCAGCCGGAGCGCGCGCGTGTCGAGGCCGGAGCCGAAGAGGAGGAACGGCATCGCGCAGATGCGGATCGTGTTGTACCCGCGCTCGACGGCGCCCGCGAAGGCCGCGTCGAGGTCCTCGAACGGCTCGCCGGGGCCGGTGCGGACGTACCAGGAGAAGTCCCAGAGGGTTATCGTCAGCCTCTCGGGCAGATGGGCGGGCAGCGGGACCGGGACGTAGCGGGAGTCGGGGTAGAGGGGTGCGCGGTTCCGGACTGCGGGGTTCTGGGCTGCGGGGTTCTGGGCTGCAGGGTTCTGGGCTGCGGAGTTCTGGGCCGTCATCGCGCCAGCCTAGGCAGAGCCCCGCGCCGATCCCATGGCGGATCCGACGGACCAGCTGGACGATCCTCCGTTCCTCGTACACTCGACGACGTGGCGATGACGGACGGCTTCCTCGGGCAGAGACTGCGAGTGCTCCCGGCTCCGCTGGCGCAGAGGGCCCTCACCGAGCCGATCACCGACCGGCTCCTCGTGACCGATGCTGGACACTTCCCGCATGCGGCGTCCCACAGCCGGAGTCGCCCCCACGGCGCGGACGAGGCGATCGTGATCCTGTGCACGGCCGGCCGTGGCGCGGTCCACGCGGGCGGAGCGACGACGGTGGTGTCGTCCGGGCAGGCCGTCGTGCTGCCCGCCGGCACCCCGCACCGCTACGGCGCCGACCCCGCCGAGCCGTGGTCGGTCTGGTGGCTGCACGTGCGCGGCGCCGACGTGCCCGCGCTGGTCTCGGCCGCTCTCGGCGACGCCACCGGCCCGGTCGTGCCGGTCGGTGACGCCTTCGCCGCCAAGGCCCTGATCGAGCAGGCCGTCCTCGCGCTCGAGCGCGACGAGACCGCCGCGAGCCTCTACTCGGCGAGCGGAGCGGCGTTCCACCTCCTCGCGCAGCTCGCCGCCGACCGCTCCCGCGGCCCCGTCGAGTCCGGCGACCGCATCCGCCTGGCGCAGGAGCACCTCCGCGAGCACTTCGCGTCGCCGACCAGCATCACCGAGCTCGCCGCCCTCGCCGGCCTCAGCCCCTCGCACTTCTCGGCCCTGTTCACCCGCGCGACGGGCCTCGGAGCCGTGGAGTACGTGAAGCGGCTGCGCAGCGCCCGCGCCCGCGAGCTGCTGATCACCACCGACGACACCGTCGCCGAGATCGCCCAGGCGGTCGGCTACTCCGACGCCTTCTACTTCTCGCGCCAGTTCCGCGCCGTGAACGGCACGAGCCCGTCGCAGTACCGGGCGGACCACCGCGCTCAGGCCTGAGCGCACCGGGGCGGCCGATCCGTCGCGAACGGCAGTCCCATGACCTGGACACCGGGCCGGGGTCGGCCTACTCTGCCCCCGTCGGCGAATCCCCGCCGTCGCGGTCGGAGAAGCGGACCGCATGATCCGCCTGTCGCTCCGCCCGCACCCCGAGTGCAAAGGAGCATCTCGTGAACAAACGCCTCCTCGTCGCAGCGACAGCAGCCGTCGCCGTCACCACCCTCGGCCTCGCGCCCACCGCGCAGGCCGCTCCCTCCCCCCTCTCCTTCGTCTCCGTCACCGACCGGGCCACCGGTCTGTTCTCTCCGCTGAGCTTCGCCGTCGACGCCCGCGGCACCGCCTTCGTCGCGCAGAACTTCGCCGGCCTCCTCACCCGCGTCGCCCCCGACGGCACCACCTCGGTCGCCGCGTCCGCCCCGGGCTCCGAGATCGGGGCCGTCTCGGTCAGGGGCTCCACCGTCTACTACACCGAGGGGATACAGGAGGAGGGGACGGCGCTCCTGCGCTCCGTGCCGACCGGAGGCGGTTCGCCCACGACCCTCGCCGACCTCGGCGAGCACGAGGCCACCGCGAACCCGGACGCCGGCAACACCTACGGCTTCGTGGACCTGCCGGCCGAGTGCGCCGCCCAGGTCGATCCGTCGGTCGCGGGCCCCGCCTCCTACTCCGGAGTCGTGGACGTGCACCCCTACGCCTCCGCCGCGACGAGCGCGGGCGTGTACGTCGCCGACGCCGCCGGCAACGCGATCGTGAAGGTCGCGCCCGGAGGGGACATCTCGACCGTGGCCGTCCTGCCGCCGACCGCGCCCGTCACGATCACCGCCGAGACCGCCGCCGCCTTCGGCTTCCCCGCCTGCAGCGCCGGCTACGGCTACTCCTTCGAGCCCGTCCCGACCGACATCGAGGTCGGCCCCGGAGGCTGGCTGTACGTCACCTCGCTGCCCGGCGGCCCCGAGGACCCGAGCCTCGGCGCCCGCGGCTCGGTCCTGAAGATCCACCCCGGCACCGGCGAGATCCGCACGGTGGCGAAGGGCCTGATCAGCGCGACCGGCCTGGCCGTCGACCGCCTCACCGGCACGATCGCCGTGACCGAGCTGTTCGGAGGACCGCAGGGCTCCGGCCGCGTCGCCCTGATCCTGCCGCGCACCTCGACGCCGGTCACGGGACTCGCCGTGACGTCGCCGGCCGCGATCGAGCTGCGCGACGGCGCCCTGTACGTCGCCCGCAACGCCTTAGTGCTCTCGCCGGACGGCGCTCCGCAGGCGGTCGGCACCCTGACCGTCGCGAGACTGAAAGGTCTGGGCGCGCGCATGACCGCGGTCGACTGAGCGCCGTGCGGGCGGAGGAGCAGCACCCTCCTCCGCCCGCACGCCGATTCGCGGAGGGGCCCGCCGGCGTGTATAGTCGTACCTCGTTGCGTGCGCCCCCCGGGGTCACGCGATGGACTGCGCCCGTAGCTCAACGGATAGAGCATCTGACTACGGATCAGAAGGTTGGGGGTTCGAATCCCTCCGGGCGCACTCGGAATCCAGACCACTCGGTGGTTCGGAGCCACCGAGTACTGGTTGAGACAGTGCCACTCGCGAGAGTGCTGGAAGGCCCGCTTCGGCGGGCCTTTCGTGGTTGAGCGGCCCGCTTCGGCGGGCCTTCCGTGTTTCCGGGCGTACGTGACGACTGACCGCAATGAAGCCGATCGTTCACCCTGGTCGGTGACGATCTCCTCGTGTCTGCTCGACGGTCTCCGAGGGTGCCCGTGCTGATGGTCGGCGCCGCGGCGATCGCAGTCGTGGGGCTGGCATTCGTTCTCGACGGGGTCGCGCTGGCGTGCAACGAGCCGATCCCTCCGCAGTGCACCGGCTTCGCCGTCCCTTGGCCGGACCTGTCCGTCGCGGCGCTGGCGACACTCGCCCTGGCGGCTGCCACCTCCGCGATCCCCGAACGCGCCTACGAGCGGTGGAGATACGCCCTCCTGGTCAGCATGGGAGTGGGGATCATCGCGTGCTGCATCCTCGTGGTGCGCACGGGATCGGTTCCCGCCGACCGCTACTACGAGACGACCAGCGCGGCTCGGGTTCCCGGTCGTCTCGTCGGCAGTGCATGACGCCGGTCATGAGGACCGACTCCGATCCCGAGCAGGTCGTGAACGCTGCCACGACGGACGGCCGCACGAAGTCCGACCGCTCCTCCGCCTCCATTCCCCAGGCGCCAGCCAGGGGCTTCTGTACAGCGTCTGGTTCAGAAACGCGCTGAGTGCGTTGCCTCGCGCAAAGGCTGCCATCGTCGTGTCTCGACGAAACGCCAGGAACGTGCCGGAGGACGGAGAAGTCCTGCGCCAACACCGCGACGCTCGACCGGCGCCTCCGCAACGCGACCGATCGGGCCACGCGAGGGTCCCTTTTCGATTCGACTATTCAAGAGGGGAAGCCGACTTCAGCAAGCCGCGCGACACCGAAGGAACGTCGGACGCACCCCGACCCTTCGGCGCGCACCGGTACCGCTGGTCACCGGCTCACCCACGGGTTCGGTAGGCCTCGGCACCTTCGATCCTCGATATCGAGACTCGCATTTGCGAATCGAGCATCAGGACACTTCGTCGACTGCCCGATTGAGTGACGGGCGACTAGGGTGTCTTCATCGGTGAGGTCAAGCCCTTTGGACTCGTAACGGAAGGGCAGTACCACTGCCCCCGAAAGCGCAAAAGGAGCAGCACATTGAAAAGAATCATTGTAGACCCCGAAACGCAGGTCGAATGGCCGATTCCGGCCTTCTCGACGGAAACGTTGACGAAGGCCCGTATGGAGAACGCGCGAAATGGCAACTTGCTAAATGTAATCGTGGGCCCTGAGCATGGCCTCAAATACGCGGTTTGGGTCGACGACCATGCTCTGGTCGATCCAGAGGAATTAGGAATTTCCGCAGAATTAGCGAACGCTCTCAGGCGATGGCAATCCGAATGGAGCACCGATCAGCATTCGCTACGAGAGTCCAGTTGGGTACTCGAGGGAGAGCGAATTCTCCAAGAGATGGAAGCGTTGCTCTGGCCGATAGGTATTGTCGAGCGCGCATTCTAGATGTTTGCGGCCACTCGAACCTGCGACCGCAAACATCTCGAACAAGGAGCTAGCTCGGGTAGCACGTACTTCTCGGCTGGGGGTAAGTGGTGAGGAGGCGATCGTTCGTATTTGACCAGATCACCAGATCTAGATAAGAGTAGACGATCTCTCCGGTGTTCATGTTGACGAAAATGATCTCGGTCACGCCACAAGTCTTCTTGTTGACGGGGTTCACCGCACGGTACTCGGGCCAGGTGATGACGTTCCCAGCGGACGCAGCCATCAGATCATCCCACGATTCGACACCCTGTGCTTCGGCGTCCCAGCCGGCGGCGCGCGCACCATCCAATTTGGCCTGCTAGAGAGATTCTTTGCCGTTATCCCCCTTCGTTCCGCTCCGAATGTGCTTGTAGCCCCAAGTGTTGTTTCCGCATTTCAGTCGAACATCCTGTCCGACTCCGTCATAAAAGTGATTATATTCGGCGAAGACCCCGTTCTCATTATTAAGGCTGAAACAATCAACCCACTGATTGAAACCGATCAGTTGCGGTGCGACATCAGTTCCCCGACTGGCCGTGGCGCCGCTTGGAGGAAGCTGAGACACGGACTCCGCGATTTGCACCTCGGATGTGAATACTATTTCTCCGTCGATGCGCGTCGCCATCTTGATCGCAGAGCTATCGGAATTTTCGCCACTCGCGCCGGGAGAGAAGGCACCCACGATGAGAATTGCTGACGTGATTGCCGAGGTGATGGTTCTTCCGTGCTTGGACAAAGCGATCTCCCTTAAGGACTAGTGAGTCAACGTTCAGCGTGAGCGAATTCCACGCACTCCGGATGGTATTGAGTAATGACTTTCTCGCACAAGCAAGGGGATCACCGACATCACTTCAAGTCGACTCTTAAGGGGACCGATCGGGGTACATTGGCCCGCTTCAAAAGGACAGAGGCGTCTTGACGGTGGGCATATTGCGCCATCTGTAGCTAAAGGATATGCGAAGCCGTATTGCGTGGAAGTCGAGTCATCGACCGGTATCCTGCACCGCCTCGATGACCATCGGCGCGGAGGGTCGCCGCGCGGTCGGCCATCTCGACTGTCCGCGGCACACGTTGAGGGACGTCGTCAAAGGGCCGCTGACGCAGCCGAACTTGAAGAGAGCCCGAGCGTGCTCCGACCAACGCCCGACCCCGCGGCGTCGAACGCTTGCGCACCCTCTTAAGGGACTGCTCACGCTAAACCTGATCGTCAGCGAGTCCTGAGACCATGCGCTGCGCTATAGACACGCACCAGGAAAGGATCGTGTTGGGACGACCCGAGCTTTCCTGCATGGCGCTCGCCGCGCCGTGTGCGGAATCTACGCTCGTGGATCGTGAGGGAATTCTTCGTCAACGGCCCGCGACTCCTGTGAAGCGGAGTCGCGGGCCGTTCGTGTCGGAAGGGACCGTCAGACCGTCTGCGCGAACGGGTCGAAGTCGACCGGCACCGCCGGCACCGGCGCCGACAGGGTGCTGTCGACCGCGACGAATCCGCCGTTCTCGGCCGACTCCTGCGCCGAGAGCATGACGTCGAGCACGTGGAAGCCGAGCTCGCCGGTGGCCACGTGCGGACGGTCCTCGGCGATGGCGCGGACCATGTCGAGCAGCCCGAGGCCGCGGCCCACGACCGTGCCCTTCTGCTCGATCTCGGTCCACTCCTGCTCGCCCCACGCGCCGTCGGCGATCGAGGTCGGGGCCTTCACGAACGCCGTGCGGCCCTCGAACTGGTTCGGGTCCGGGATCACGAGCGATCCCTCCGTCCCGTGGATCTCGAAGACGCCGTGGCGCTCGAGAGCGGAGTCGAAGCTCAGGAGGCTCGCCGCCTGCTGGCCCGCGGCGAACGAGGTCAGCACCTGCAGCGAGGTGGGGACCTCGACCGGGAACGTCGTGCCGGCGTCGGGTCCGGAGCGGATGACCCGCTCCTGGAGCTTCTTGCGCCCGAGGGCCGCCACGCGCTCGACCGGGCCGAAGAGGCTGACGAGGCCGGTGAAGTAGTACGGGCCCATGTCGAGCAGCGGGCCGGCGCCCTGGGCGAAGAGGAACGCGGGGCTCGGGTGCCAGAGGTCCGGTCCGACGGTCTGGAACGTGGTGGAGGCGAACATCGGCTCGCCGATGACGCCCTCCGCGATCGCGCGCTTCGCGGTCTGGAAGCCCGGGCCGAGGACGGTGTCCGGCGCGGAGCCGACCCGGAGGCCTTTCGCGGCGGCGTCCTGCAGCAGCTGCGCGGCGGCCGCGCGGTCGAGACCGAGCGGCTTCTCGCTCCAGACGTGCTTGCCGGCGGCGATCGCGGCGGCCGAGACCTCGATGTGCGCGGCGGGGATCGTCAGATTGACGACGACCTGCACATCGGGGTGGGCGAGGACGTCCTCGGCCGAGCCCCAGGCGGGGATGCCGTGCTTCTCGGCCTGGCTCTTCGCCCGGTCGAGGATCAGGTCGCCGACGACGAGCACCTCGACGTCCGGGAAGGAGGCCAGGTTCTCGAGGTAGGTGTCGCTGATGACGCCGACGCCGATGACGCCGATGCCGATGGGGCCGCTCATGCCGCGTACCCGCCCTTCACGAGGAAGTCGTAGCTCGCCTGGATGTCGGCGAAGACGTCTCCGGGGGCGTTGTCGTACTCGATGACGGCGTACTCGATCGACCCTTCTCCGGCCTTGAGCGCCTCGACGAGCGGCACGTCGCCCTCGCCCGGGCGGCGCTGGTCGAGGGTGTCGGAGCCGAACGCGGCGGCCCCGGGAGCGAACGGGTTCTCGGCCGGAGCGATCCCGTCCTTGACGTGCACGGCCACCAGGCGCGAGCCCAGCTTGGAGACGAGCGCCGCGACGTCCTGGCCGCCGGTCAGCGCCCAGAACAGGTCGAGCTCGATCTCCACGCGCTCGTCGGTGCTCGCGATGAAGCGCTCGTACGCGGTCTGCCCGTCGAAGGAGGCGATGAACTCCTGCGCGTGGTTGTGGTAGCCGACCTTGAGGCCGAAGGTCGCGGCGATCTCGGCGGCCTTGTTCAGGCGGTCGGCGATGTCGGCGACGCCGTCCTCGGTCAGCCAGCGCTCGACCGGGACGAAGGGGTCGATGACGGTCCGGATGCCGATCTGCGCGGCCGCCTCGAAGACGACCTCGGGCGCGGGCGTCGGGATGGAGCCGTCCGGGGTCCACAGCTCGTCCGAGAGCAGCGGGGCGTGCCCGGTCGGAGCGGCGAGGCCGCTCGCGTCGAGGGCGGCGCGGATCTCGGCGGGGCGGCCCACGAAGTCGAACGCCTCGACGTTCCGGAGGCCGATGGCGGCGAGCTTGTCGAGCGACCCGTGCGGGTCGTCGGAGAACTGCTTGGCCAGCGTGTACAGCTGGACGGAGGCCAGAGGAAGGGTCATGGTCGGTACCGCTTTCATTCGTGGGGTGGAGCAGCCGGTCCGGATCAGGCGGACCGACCCGGTCTATCGGACTTTCCTGAGGGGGAGGATGACGGCGGGGCCGAGGAGCGCCGCCTCCGGGCAGACGGTGGAGTGCGATCCGTCGCCGGTCCGGGCGCTCGGGGAGGCGAGGACGCCGCCGACCAGCTTGGCGCGCATCCGCGGCAGTGCGTCGGTCTCATCGAGCGGTCCGAGAGCCGTCCGACGACCGGTCATGTCCGACTCCCCTCATCCTCGAGCGTGCCGCTGCGCAGTGTCGGCGCAGGAAACCTAGCAACGTGTGGTTTTCAGTATCCCCGCCCGACGCCGCGTGCGCAAGCGCGCACCGCCTCATTCCTCCCTGATGCGCGGGTCGATCCCGTACTGCGCGGGCACGCCGAGGTTCTCCCGCAGCGTGGCGCCGGGGTACTCGGTCGGGTAGAGCCCGCGCTGCTGCAGCAGGGGCACGACCTCGTCGACGAAGGTGTCGACGCCGTCCTCGTAGACGTCCGGCGAGATCCAGAAGCCGTCCACCGCGTCGGCCTCCATCCACTCCTGGATGTGGTCCGCATGCACCGCACCCGGACCGACGACGGTCGGGTGGTAGTCGATCACGCCGTGCGCGAGGACGTCCCGGGGGGACCAGCCCCGGCGGGCGACGTCGAGGGCGACACCGGACCGCGGGTCGGCCGAGGAGGGCCGGGCCGCTGCGAGCTCGCGCTCGGAGAGCGGCACGTCGATCCGATCGGGGCTCAGCGGCACGCCGATCATCGCGCCGAGGTGGGAGAGGCGCGCCTCGATCATGTCGCCGGCGATCGCGATCCGTCGGTCGAGTCCCTCGCGGACCGTCGGTGCGACGGTCGTCATCAGACCGGCGAAGTACTTCACCTCGTCCGGGTCGCGGCCCGCGTCCCGAGCGGCCCGACGCACGAGCTCGCGCTGAGCGCGGGCCTCCTCGATCGTCCACACCTCGGCGATGAAGCCGCTGGCGTAGCGCCCGGCGATCGACAGCAGGTGCGGGCTCGGGCCACCGGAGGTGAACACGACGGGCTGACCCTGCTCGGACGGCGGGATCGCCAGGGGCCCGCGGGACGCGACGTGCCGCCCCTGCAGGTTGATCGGTCGCAGCTTGGCCGGATCGATGAAGCGGTCTCCGGGCTGATCCCTGACCCAGGCGTCCTGCTCCCAGCTCCCCCAGAGGGCCTGGGTGATCTGGATCGCCTCGTGCGCGCGCTCGTACCGCTCGCCGCGCTCGGCGACCGGTCGGCCGTAGTTCGCCGCGACCGCCGGGTCGCTCGTCGTCACCGCGTTCCAGCCCGCCCGGCCGTGGCTGATCACATCGAGCGCCTTGAACTGGCGTGCCAGGTTGAACGGCTCCTGGAACGTGGTCGACCCGGTCGCGACGAAGCCGATGCGCTCGGTCGCCCGGGCGACGGCGGTGAGCGAGACCATCGGATCGAGGACGTTGCTGATCGTCGAGTGCTCGAGATCCCCGCGCACGGCCGGGAAGTCGGGGGTGAAGAGGAACGCGAACAGGCCTCGCTCCGCCGCCTGCGCGTACCGGATGCTCGCGTCGATGTCGGCGTAGTTTCCCGGATCGACCCCGGGCGCGCGCCAGGCGCCGTGGAGGTTGCCGTAGCCGTCGGTGAGGGTCATCCCGAGGATGACGTCGCGTGCAGTCATGGGTTCGTACTCCGGTTCATGAGGGAGGGCGGATGCGCGGCCACGGGCCGACGCGATGCCCCCGCGAGCGCCGACCGGACACAGCACCGCACCGTCGACGAGGGCGTCCGTCTCCAGTCTCGACATTCTCACTAGTGAGAAGGTCAATTCGCGGTGCCGCGCGGAGGAGCTCCGCTCAGCTCGCCTCGCTCCGCGACCGGACGCCCACCCGAGCGAGATCCTCGAGATAGCTCGTGAGGGCGTCGCGGTTGTGCGTGAGGAAGTCGATCTTCTCGCTCATCCGGTCGCGCTCGGTCTCGAGCAGGTCGAAGAGACCGGGGTCGGCGTTCTCGACGACGATGGACCGAGGTTGTCCCAGGCAGGGCAGGATGCTCGTCACGATCCGGGTGGGGATGCCGGCGTCGATGAGTCCCCTGACCTTGCCGACGCGGTCGATGAGGTAGTCGTCGTACTCCCGGTACCCGTTGTCGAGTCTCCGCGGGGTGATGAGCCCCTGCTCCTCGTAGTAGCGAAGCATCCGGGACGGGACTCCCGTCCGCTTCGACAGTTCTCCGATGCGCATCCGCTCTCCTCCGACGATTCGACCTTCACATTAGTGCGAAGGTCGACCGGGAAGGGCGCGGTGACACGACGAAGCCCGGCCGGACTCCGAGGAGCCCGGCCGGGCGGCGGTCACGAGCGGGGCGTCAGCGACGCGTGGTCGTCGCCTCCTCCGGAGTCGCCAGCTTCGCGGGGACCGACTCCCCCCTCTTCTCGTCGCTGTAGACCATCAGCGTCGATCCGGCGAGCGCCAGAACGATCGCGATCGTCCCGAAGACGCTGGGCAGGGTCTGGTAGAAGACGAGGGACACGGCGATGGTCAGCACGGGCGCGAGCGCATTGGTCGTCGGAGCCACGATGGACGCCTTGCCGCGGCTCAGCGCCATGACGAGGAACAGGGCGCCGACCGCGTTGAGGAGCTGCGTCGCGGCGGTGAGCGCCGGAGCCTGCCAGGGCACGTCCAGGGGCAGGCCGCCCATGCTCATCACGGCGAACGGCACCAGGAGGAGTCCGCTCACGGCCATCCAGGCGAACGTCGTCGCGTCGTTCACCCCGATGGTCGCGGCCTTGCGCATGAAGAACGCCTGCACACCCCAGGCGATGCTGACGAGGATCGCGATCACGAGCCAGGGTCCCGGCGTCGCCTCTCCGGACGCGCCGGCGATGCTGAACAGGACGATGGCGGCGAGGGCGGCGACGAGGCCGATGACGGCGAGTCGTCGCAGTCGTTCGCGGAGGAGGGCCACGGCCATCAGCACGGTGATCGCCGGCGAGACGGAGATGATCGGGAAGATCAGGTAGGCGGGTCCGGTCGAGAGCGCATTGAAGAGCAGCAGCTGCCCGCCGGCGCCCGTCAGCCCGATGAGGAGGCCGTAGATCGCCGCCGCGGGTCGGCGGTCGAACTTCTGGCCCCGCAGTGCGAAGGCCGCGGGGATGATCATGGTGAAGGCCCAGATCACGTAGATCATCTCGTCCGGGTAGCCGTAGAGGGTGATCGGGAGGGAGGAGAAGGCTCCCCACACCCCCCAGAAGAGCACCAGGAGGGCGGCGTAGAAGATCCAGGAGCGTGTCGTGTTCATGCGATGACCTCGGCTTTGACGTCGGTGGGAGGGGAGGAGGGGGTGGTGCGGTGGGGGGTCTAGTGCGAGGCGAGTCGCGCCAGAGCGCTCTCGGGGAGGGGCGTTCCCGCGGTCTTCGCGGCGTACAGCGCTCCGCCGACTCCCGGGCTGAAGCGCGGCGTCCGGATGTCGTAGTCCGCCGGCAGCGCGGACAGCGCGGCCACGAATCCGTCGCGGATGAGCGCCGTGCTGAACATGCCTCCCGAGTAGGAGACGGGGACCGGCTCGTCGAGGAAGCCCAGGTGCGTGCGCGTGGTCTCGACGATCTCGACGAGTTCGCTGCAGGCGTCGCGGAGGATGCGCTGCGCCACCTCGTCGCCGGCCTCGGCGGCCTGGACGACCGTCTTGGAGAGGTCGCCGATGTTCACCCGGAGGCCCTTCCACCGGTTGACCACCACATCGATGAGGTCGAGGTCGCCGAGGATCCCGGCCCGGGAGCGCATGAGCTCGTAGAGCGGGCCCCGAGGGAGGCGTCCGTCGCTCATCCGGCTGAAGGCGTTGAGCCCCTGGACGGCGATCCAATACCCGGAGCCCTCGTCGCCGAACAGCTCGCTCCACCCGCCGACGCGGTGCGTCGCGCCCTGACGCTCGCCGTAGGTCATCGAGCCGGTGCCGCTGATCACGTTGATGCCGTCGACGGCTCCGAGAGAGCCGGCCCAGCCGCAGACCATGTCGTTGTCGCAGGTGAAGCGGGTGTGTCCGAGGACGTCTCCGGGCAGGGCGTCGAGGCGCTCGATGTCCGAGCTGACCTCGCCGTACCCGGGGAGGCCGAAGAACGCCTGGTCGATGTCGGCCGGGGTGATGCGGGCCTGCGCGGTGATCTCGGCGAGACCGGCGGTCAGGATGCCGGTGACCAGCTCGATCCCCTCGGTGAAGTAGTAGCAGCTCGCCGTCGTCGTCCGTGCCGCGATGTGCCCGTCGTGGTCGAGGAGCACGAAGTCGGTCTTCGACCCGCCGCCGTCGACACCCAGGAAGAGAGCCACGGCTACTCCTCCCCGCGACCGGCGCGGCCGGAGGACGGCGTGAGCGGGTGGATCGTCACGCCGCGGACGACGCGGTTGACCGATCCGTCGGGGAACGGGTTGTCCGGGGTCATCCCGAGGGCGATCGAGAACGACAGGCCCAGGAGCTGCGCGACGACGACGTAGGCGACGGCGAGGGAGGAGTCGTCGAGTCCGTCGAGGTCCGCGAGCACCCAGTCGTCCGCCGTCGACTCGGGCACCGGAGTGGCCGAGACGGTGACGACGCGTTCCGGCGAGAGCGTCGTGCGCAGCTCGGCGACGATGTCGAGGTCGTAGCGGCGCGTGTACTCGTCCGAGGACAGGTAGACGATCACGAGGGTGGTGGCGTCCAGCACCGCCTTCGGGCCGTGGCGGAACCCGAGGGCGGAGTCGTAATAGGTCACGACCTTCCCGGCGGTGAGCTCGAGCAGCTTCAGGGCCGACTCCCGCGCGAGGCCGGTGAGGGGTCCGCTGCCCAGGTAGATCACGCGCTCGAAGTCCGAGGACGCGAGCCGGGTGATCTCGGAGCGCCGGTCGTCCAGGATCTGCGACGCGGCGGCCCGGAGCTTCGAGACGGCCGCGTCGTCGTCGCCGGTGAAGATCAGGAGGGCGGCGAGGAGCATCGACGTGAAGCTGGACGTCATGGCGAAGCCGCTGTCGTTGGACAGCGCCGGCATCAGGACGACGTGCGACGCGTCCCGCCCGTGGTGCGCGAGGTAGAGGGCGCCGGTCGGATCGCAGGTGATCACGAGGTGGCGGACCGAGGTGAGCACCTCATCGGCGAGGACCGTCGCGGCGGAGCTCTCGGGGCTGTTGCCCGAGCGGGCGAACGAGACGAGCAGCGTCGGCAGGTCCTCCGCCAGGTGCTGGCGCGGGTTCGACACGAGGTCGGTGGTCGCCACGGCGTCGACGCGTCGTCCGAGGAGACGCGTCAGGGCGGGGGCCGCGATGTCGCCGACGAAGGCCGACGTCCCCGCTCCGGTCAGGACGATCCGGAGGTCGGGGCGTGCGAGGAGCGGGGCGAGGAAGGCGTCGATCGCCGGGCGCCGGTCGCTGACGATCCCGGCGCACTCGCGCCAGACATCGGGCTGCTGGTCGATCTCGCGGGCTGTCGCGAGGGTCTCGGGGAGGTCTGTGGTGGTCATGGTGTGCTCCGTGAGGTCAGGGGACGACGATGTCGCGGTGGGAGGGTGAGCAGGCCTGGGCGTAGGGCCGCAGGGCGTCGCGGACCTTGTCGACGACCAGCTCGCGCGGGTCGGCGCTCAGATCGCCGGCGCGGATCCGTGCGTACTGGTCGGGGAGGAACTGGCTGATCAGCGGCAGCGGGATCGCCTGCGCCGTCAGGTTGTCGTAGAGCCGCTCCTGGGCGGCCTCGATGTCCGCGTCCGGCCAGTAGTAGCGCATCCGATCGCTGTAGCTGAAGCGGCGGGCGATGCGCTGCTCGTCGTCGCTGCCCTCGTAGTAGCCCTCCCAGTAGCCGGAGTGCTCCAGCATCCGGCGCTCGATGACCTCGACGAGGTTCGACCGCTTCCCGGCGGGGACGAGCTGGTCCTCGATGCCGGCGAGGGCGAAGAGCCCTTCCCGCAGCGCGAAGGTCAGTCCCGGTCCGACCTTCAGGATCGCCCAGTGGTCCCCGACGAGCTCGGCGAGCCGGGCCGGCTCCTGATAGTCCGTCGAATGGGCCTCGAACACCAGTCCCGGCTCGTCGTCGAGCACGGTGCGCAGATCGAGCGTCGCGTCGCTCCGGTAGTCGATGACCTGGAGGTGGTCGAACTCGACGGCGGGCTGGACGACGAGGGCGATGATGCGCGGCCAGACGTGCAGGAGACCCTCGGCGAGGAACGCGGCGCGGTGGCGGTCCAGGGTCAGGAGCGCCGCCTCGCGGGCCGTCGGGACCAGCTCGTGCAGCGTCTCGTGGGCGCCGCCCGGCACCGGCACCTCCGTGCCGATCACGTAGAGGACCTGCTGTCGGCGGCCGGTCCGCGCCGCGGTGTCCTCGGCGACGCGCAGCAGACGGGCCGAGCGCTCGGCGACGACGTCGTCGCTCAGGGGCGCCTCCTCCCCCGCGCAGGCCATGCTGCAGTCCAGGTGGATCTTCGTGTAGCCGGCCTCGACGTACGCCGCCACGAGCGCCTCGGCGTTCACCATGGCCTGCTCGGCGTCGAGGCGCTGCCAGCGGTTGGGTCCCAGGTGGTCGCCGCCAAGCACGAGGCGGTCGCGGGCGAAGCCGAGGCGGTCGGCGATCCCGAAGACGAACTCCCGGAAATCGGCGGGGGTCATGCCCGTGTAGCCGCCGAACTGGTCGACCTGGTTTGAGGTCGCCTCGACGAGGAGGTAGGTGCCGTCCTCGAGCGCCTGGCGGATCGAGGCCTCGAGCACGGTCGGATGCGCGGAGCACACCGAGTAGACGCCGAGCGGTTCGCCCGCTCGATGGTCGCGGACGGTGTTCCACAGGTGGTCGGTCACGGTTCTCCTGTCGGGGGACGGCGGTGTCGGAGCGGCGTGGGCCGCTCGGGAGGGCGGGCGGCGCGAGAGGGCGCGGTGGTGCGTCATCGGACGAGTCCGCTGTCGGACGCTCCGGTCAGGAGGCCGCAGAGGTGGTCGACCGTCCTGCTGATCGCCTGCCTGCCGCCCGCGATGTAGCGGCGGGGGTCGTGCATGCGGGGGTCCTCGGCGAGCGCGAGTCGGATCTGCTCGGTGAAGGCGATGTTCAAGGCGGTGCCCACGTTGATCTTCCGGACGCCCGCGGCGACGGCGGAGACGAGGAGCGCGTCGCGCACCCCGGACGATCCGTGCAGCACGAGAGGCACGTCGACGACCTGCGCCAGGAGCGCCGTCAGTTCGAGGTCGAGCTCCGCGCTCGCCGACGTCATCGCGTGCGAGCTGCCGACGGCGACCGCCAGGGCGTCCACGCGGGTGGCGGCGACGAAGTCGACGGCCTCGTGCGGTCGCGTCCGCACCAGCGGGGAGTGAGCGCCGTCCTTCCCGCCGATCTCGCCGAGCTCCGCTTCGACCCAGAGACCGAGCTCCTGCGCCCGCTGCGCGGCTCGGAGGGTCTCGGAGACGTTGCGGTCGTGGGAGCGGTGCGAGGCGTCGACCATGATCGAACTCACTCCGAGTCCCGCCGCGCGCTCGATCCCCTCTCCGATGAGCGCCTCGTCACGGAAGTGGTCGAGGTGCAGCGCGAGGGGGACGGAGGACGCGGCGGCGATGCCGGCGCACGCCGACAGGAGAGGTCCCATGTCGCCGTCGTGGAACCCGATCGCGTTCTCGCTGACCTGCAGGATCGCGCCGGTACCCGCCTCCTCGGCGCCCGCGACGACCGCCTCGGCCTGCTCGAGGGTGATCACGTTGAAACCGAAGACGGCACTGCTCCGAGCGACGGCAGCGTCGATCAGTTCACGGGTGGTGGTGAGAGGCATGACGAGATCATGGAGCCGAAGTGAGCGTTTCGCGCACTATCCCGGCTAAAGTGATCAATCAGAGTGCTCGTTTCGGGCCCGTGAGGAGAGCACCATGCCGTCCAGCCGCACCTCCGATGCCGCCGCACGCTCGATGTCGGGCAAGCGGGCCGACCGGATGCGGCGGATCCTCCAGCTCCTGCACGAGCACTCGAGCCGGTCCCTCGCGGAGCTCGCCGAGGATCTCGGCGTCTCCGCCGCCACCCTCCGCCGCGACCTCGCCGACCTCGACGAGCAGGGCGAGCTCGTGCGGACCCACGGCGGCGCCCGCGAGCGCGGATCCCGGAGCGAGATACCCGTCCGCCTGCGCGACTCCCGCTTCCGGCACGAGAAGCAGGTCATCGCGCGTCGAGCCGTCGATCTGATCCCCGCCGGCCCCTACGCACTCGCCCTGAGCGGAGGGACGACGACGGCCGAGGTCGCCCGCGCGCTCCGGCACCGCTCGGGGCTCACCGTGATCACCAACTCCCTCGCCATCGCGATGGAGTGCGTCGCATGGCCGCGGCTCCAGGTCCTCATCACCGGCGGCGTCATCCGCCCGAGCTCGCTCGAGGCGGTGGGCTCGCTGGCCGAGGCGTCCTTCCGGGCGATCAACGTCGGCACCGCGATCCTCGGCACCGACGGCATCAGCGCGGCAGGAGGAGTCACGACCCACGACGAGACCGAGGCGCGGACGAACCACGCGATGGTCGCCAAGGCGCAGCGCGTGATCGTCGTCGCCGACGGATCGAAGATCGGGCAGGCGACCCTCGCGAAGATGGCCGACCTGGGCGAGGTCGACGACCTGGTGACCGACTCCTCCGCCGACCCGGCCGCGCTGCGCGAGATCAGCGACGCGGGCGTCACCGTGCACGTGGTGGACGCGAGCCCCCGATCGCCCGCTTCCGGACATGACCGCTAGAGGCTGTTGCCACCGCGACCGCGCACCTGCCAGGGTTCGCAGAGCGACCGACGACGGTCCCCCGACTCGAAGGACCGGCTCATGAACGACTCCTCCTCGACCGAGACCAGCGCGAGTGAGATGACGCCCGAGATCCTCGCGGCGTTCAGCGACGCCTGGGCCCGCCACGACCTCGAGGCTCTGATGAGCCACATCACCGACGACTGCGTCTACAGCGCGTCCGTCGGTCCCGAGCCCGGCCGCACCTGGACCGGCCGGGAGCAGGTGCGGGAGGGCTTCGCGCTCATGCTCGCCTTCGACACCGGGCAGGAGCGCCACGAGGACGCGCAGCCCCTCATCGCGGGCACCCGCGGTGCGGGCACGTGGTCCTTCACCGGGACGGGCCCCGACGGCGAGGTCCAGGTCACGCGCGGCTGCGACATCTACGAGTTCCGCGGCGGGAGGATCGCGCGCAAGGACGCGTTCCGGAAGGTCTACAATGCCGACGAGTAGCCCCTCGAAGACCGCGGAGGGATCCGACTATTCCAGTGCGGGCAGCACGACCGAGCGGATCGCCTCCGCGAAGCGGTCGTAGCCGGCGTCGTCGAAGTGCAGGCCGTCCTCGACGAAGAGCGACGGGTCGATCGCGCCCTCGGGGGTGAGCAGCGCCTCGGCCGTCGGCACGAAGACGACCCGGTCGTCGGTGTCGGCGTACGCGCGGATCAGGTCGTTCGCGGTCTCGACCTCCTCGCGGACGGCCTCGCGCGCCGGCGTCTCGGCGATCTCGACGTAGAAGACCTCGGCGTCCGGCGCGACCTCCTCCAGCCGGCCGAGGTACTCGATGACCGCGTCGGCGGTCTCGGTACCGGAGAGCCCGTCGGCGTCGCCGCTGATGTCGTTCGCACCGACGTAGACGAGGACCGCGCGCGGATCGAACGGCGCGATCATGCTGTCGAGGTGGGCCAGGTGATCGGCCACGGTGGTGCCGCCGATGCCGAGGTTGTAGGTCTCGAGGGGGCGCAGGTCCTCCTTCGACGTCGTCCACCGGCCGAACGACGAGCTGCCCGTGAGCAGGACGCTGTGCTGCGGGTATCCGTCGGGGAAGCGCTCCGCGATCGCGGCGACGCGCTCCTCCATGTCGACCGTCGAGCGCGACGAGGACGCCCCGTCCCTCGGCACGGTGACGGCGACGACCACTCCCACGACCCCTGCGATCAGCAGGATGCCGAGCAGGACGAGGAGGACGGGACGTCGGCGTCGTCCGCCGCCGGTCGGAGGCGTCGCGCGAGTCATACGACGATCATCGGGCACGGGAGTCGGCCGGTGACGCCTCCGCCCCCGTCGGGGGGCGCGTGCTCGGCACTCCCCCGCACCGGGCCCGACTGTCACATGCCCGTAACGCACCGAGCCGCTGAACCACTTTCAGGGGCCCCACAGCCGTGCAACACTTGCTCGGCACCGACGCCACTGTCATCGATGATCACGACGGACGAGGGACCATGGCACGCACGCGCATCACCTGGGTGGATACGGCGAAGGGGATCGCCATCATCCTGGTCGCCCTCGCGCACTCGGTGCAGTGGACGATCTCGGCCGGCATCGCCCCGCGGGCCTGGGACGACATCAACCTGCTCCTGATCGTCTTCCGCATGCCGCTGTTCTTCCTCGCCTCCGGGCTCTTCGCGGGCTCGGTGCTCAAGCGCTCGTGGCGCGAGCTCTGGCGCTCGCGCCTCAGCCTCCTCGTCTGGGCGTTCCTGCTGTGGACGCTCGTGCGGTTCCTCTTCTTCACCGTGGTCCCGAACCCCGGAGGAACCGACGAGACGAACCCGATCGACCTGCTGCTGTCGCCGCTCATGCCGCACAACGGGCTCTGGTTCCTCTACGCCCTCACCATCTTCTTCGTGCTCGCGAAGCTGGCCGACGGACGCGTCGACTGGCGCGTGCAGGTGGGCATCGCGACCGCGATCGCCGTGGCCTGGTACGCGATCCGCTCCACGACGTCGGAGGGGACCGGCAACATCGCCTGGGACGGCATGTCCCGCTACCTGATGTTCTTCCTGATCGGGCTGCACCTGCGCACGGCGATCCTCGCGTTCGTCGAGCGCCGCGGACTGCTGAGCGGGATCGGCTTCGGCGTGCTCTTCCTGGTGGCCGCGGCCGGCATCCTCGTCGCCCGCGGACCGTTCCCGCTGCTCACCGTGGGCCTCGTGCTCGTGAGCGTGCTCGCGGTCCTCGCCGGCCTCGTCCTCGCGCGCTTCCTCTCGGGAGTGCGCGCCGCCGACTGGATCACGTACATCGGCCGCAACACCCTGCCGGTCTACGTGGTGCACGTGCTGTTCGTCTCGCTGACCACGAGCTTCCTGCTGCTCTTCGAGGGGCAGCGCTGGCTGGACGCCATCGGGCCGGCCGTGCCCCTGATCGTCTGCGGCGTCGCGGTCGCGGCGGCGCTCGGCTACTGGCGCCTCACCCGCGATGTCCCGGTGCTGAAGTACGGCTTCCAGGCGCCGCGCTGGTTCTCGGGCAGCCGCGAGAGCGTGGAGTCGCGCTCGGTCTGAGCGCCGGGAGTCAGTCCGCGTCGAGGACCTCGAGCACCGCTCCGGTCAGGCTCTCCTCGATGTGCGCCCGCGCCAGGGCCGCGGCTCCCTCGACGTCGCCGGCGACGACCAGGTCGAGCAGCTCGCCGTGCTGGCGGTGGTCGACGGTGCGCGGCTCGTCCCCCGACGGCAGCTCGAGCCCCCTCCGCCGGTACCGGTCGGACTTCGCCCACAGGTCGTCGAGGAGCCGTACCAGCGCGGCGTTGTGCGAGGCCCGGTACACGGCGCGGTGGAACGCGGAGTGGGCGAGGATCGCCTCCTCCCCCTCCTCGCGCGTGACGGGTCGGAGGGCGGCGGCGGCCTCGCGCATCCGCTCGAGGTCCTCCTCGGTGCGGCGCTCTGCGGCGAGCGCCGTCGCGGCCGGCTCCAGGGCGAGGCGCACCTCGAACAGCTCGCGCCCCTCCTCCGCACTGAGCCCGGCGACCCGCACGTCGCGGTGGGCGTCGAGCTCGACGAGGCCCTCGCTGGCGAGCCGTCGGAGCGCCTCGCGCACGGGGGTGATGCTCATGCTCAGGTCCTCGGCGAGCTCGTACTGCGGCACGCGGGTCCCGGCGGCCAGATCGCCCATCAGGATGCGGCGGCGCACCTCGCTGTAGGCGACGTCGCCCTTGCTGGAGAAGACGGTGACGGTCACGGTTCTCGCTTCCTGTCTTGCGGCCCGGAGGCTCTCAGCATACGGTGGTGCTCACATCTTATAAGATGCATTCAACAATCGGAGGAGAACTCGTGAAGATCGTCGCCGCCCACGTCGGAACCATCCCCATCAGCTCGTCGATGCGCAACGCGTACATCGACTTCTCGAAGATGGACAGCTCGATCATCGCTCTGGTGAGCGACGTCGTCGTCGACGGGAAGCCGCTCGTCGGCTACGGATTCAGCTCGAACGGCCGCTACAACGCCACGCCCATCATCCGGGAGCGCCTGCTCCCCCGCCTCCTGGCCGCCTCGGACGACGAGCTGCACGACGAGAGCGGCGAGTTCTCACCGACGAAGGCGTGGACCGTGATGATGGCCAACGAGAAGCCCGGCGGTCACGGCGAGCGCTCGGTCGCGGTCGGCGTCGTGGACATGGCGCTGCACGACCTCGTCGCGAAGGCCGCGGGCGTCCCCCTCTACCGGTGGATCTCGGACCACTACGGCGACGGCTCCCCCGACGACGACGTCTTCGTCTACGCCGCCGGCGGCTACTACGCGCCGGGTAAGACCACCCGCGACCTGCAGGACGAGATGCGCCGCTTCCTCGACTCCGGCTACGAGGTCGTGAAGATGAAGATCGGCGGCACCGATCTCGCCGACGACCTCGAGCGCATCGAGGCGGTCATCGACGTCCTCGGCGGAGACGGCTCTCGCCTCGCCGTCGACGTGAACGGCAAGTTCGACCTCGCCACCGCGCTCGAGTACGGCCGCGCGATCGAGCCCTACGACCTGTTCTGGTACGAGGAGGTGGGCGACCCGCTGGACTACGCGCTGAACGCCACCCTCTCGGAGCACTACTCCAAGCCCATCGCCACCGGCGAGAACCTCTTCTCGATGCAGGACGCCCGCAATCTGCTCCGGCACGGAGGCATGCGCCCCGACCGCGACTACATCCAGGTCGACCCGGCGCTGTCGTACGGGCTGGTCGAGTACCTCCGCGTGCAGGAGGAGCTCGCCCGGCACGGCTGGTCCTCGCGCCGCTGCGTCCCGCACGGCGGGCACCAGTTCTCCCTCCACATCGCCGCCGCGCTGCACCTGGGCGGCAACGAGTCCTACCCGGGCGAGTTCCAGCCCACCGGCGGCTTCACCGACGACGCCGTGATCGAGGGCAGCCGCGTCGCGCCTGGCGAGCTGCCCGGGATCGGTCTCGAGGGCAAGAGCGCGTTCTTCCGCATCCTGCAGGACCTGGTGGAGTGACCCGGACCCCGGCGACCCCGGCGAACGCGGCGCCACCGCGCTACGACGCGGAGGCGTTCCCGGCCCTGCCGTACTGGTACGGCACGCCGAGGTGCTCCCGGAGGGTGTCCCCCTCGTAGTCGCGGTGGAAGAGCCCCCGCTCCTGCAGCAGCGGCACCACTCCGTCGACGAACGCGTCGATGCCGTCCTCGTAGACGTCCGGGTTGAGCCAGAACCCGTCGCAGGCGCCCGCCTCGAACCACTCCTGCATGTGGTCGGCGGTGAGCTGCGGAGGGCCGACGGGGGCCGGGTGGTAGTCGATCACGCCGTGGTACAGGATGTCGCGGACGCTCCATCCCTCCCGGGCCAGTCGCAGGGCGGTCGCGGACCGCGGGTCCGACGCCGCGGCTCGAGCGCCTGCGAGCGACGACGCACTGAGAGGCCGGTCGAGGTCGGCCGTGGACAGCGGGACGCCGAGCATCATCCCCAGATAGCCGATCTGCTGGGGGATCTGCGGCTCGACGAAGCGGCCGCGCCGGTCGAGCGCCTCGCGCGTCGTGGGGGCGAGGGTCGGGCTGATCCCCGCGAAGTACGTGATGTCGTCGGGGTCGCGGCCCGCCTCCTCCGCGGCCCGCCGGATGTTCGAGCGCTGGCGGATCGAATCGGCGATGGAGTGGGTGTTCCCGATCACGCCGTTCGCGAAGCGGCCCGCCAGCGCGAGGCTGTGGGGGCTCTGGCCGGCGTGGAAGACGACGGGCTGCCCCTGCGGGGAGGGAGGGATCTCGAGAGGGCCGCGCGAGGCCACGTACCGGCCGCCGAGGTCGATGGGCCGGATCTTCGCCAGGTCGGCGAAGACTCCCGACTCCTGGTCGGCGACCCAGGCGCCCTCCTCCCAGCTGCCCCAGAGGGCCTGGACGATCTCGACGACCTCGTGAGCGCGACCGTAGCGCTCGTCACGGCCGGCGATCGACGTGCCGAAGTTGGCCGCGGAGACCTCGTCGGACGTGGTGATCGCGTTCCATCCGATGCGACCGCCGCTGATCACGTCGAGGGTCTTCAGCTGACGAGCCAGGTTGTACGGCTCGTGGAACGTCGTCGATGCGGTTGACACGAACCCGATCTTCCGGGTCTCCCGAGCCATCACGGCCATGAGGATGAAGGGATCCATCGTGAGCATGGGCGAGTCCTGGTCGGACCGCTGGCTCTGCGAGAGGAAGTCGGGCAGGAAGAGGAACTGGAACTTCCCGCGTTCCGCCGCCTGCGCGTACCGCACGTACGCGTCGGCGTTCGTGTAGTTGCGCGGGTCGACCTGGGGCGCGCGCCACGCCAGCGTCGGCGCCCCGTACCCGTTGCCCAGCTGCATGCTGATCAGCATCTTCTTCTGTTCCGTCACGAGTGCGACTCCTTCTCTGCGTTCAGTTCTCTCGGCATCGACGATCCGGTCGTGCTCACGACCGGTCCGTCCGGTGCGCGGCGGGGAACGCGTGTCGTCGTCCCGCCGCGACGATGACGAGGACGAGCAGGAGCAGCGTCACCGTCGCGACGGGCAGGGCGCCTGCCCCGAAGCCGGTCAGGACGAGTCCGCCGAGGATCCCGCCCAGCGCGATCCCCAGGTTCAGGCCCGTGACGAGGACCGACTGCGCGGCGTCGACGGCGGTGCCGGACGCGTTCGT
Organism: Rathayibacter caricis DSM 15933; assembly: GCF_003044275.1. Taxonomy (NCBI): domain Bacteria; kingdom Bacillati; phylum Actinomycetota; class Actinomycetes; order Micrococcales; family Microbacteriaceae; genus Rathayibacter; species Rathayibacter caricis. The sequence goes on from NZ_PZPL01000001.1 coordinate 393,790, forward strand.
CAGAGCGGTCTGCTGCAGAGTCCCCGATCCGCCGAAGGCCGCCCCCCACGCGATGACGCTGATCACGACCAGGACGGGCGCGCTCATCGCCACTGCGAGCACCGACACCGCGAGCGCGAACACCGCGGTGCTGACCAGCATGAGCAGGCGCAGATGCCGGTCGATCAGCAGTCCGATCGCCCAGAGACCGACGAGAGCCGACACGCCGAACACCAGGAGCACCGCGCTGACCGAGCCGCCCATCCCCGCGAGAGCGAGGAACGGCGCGATGTACGTGTACAGCAGGGCGTGGCCGGAGAAGAAGAGCAGGGCGACCACGATGATCGGCAGGACACCGGGCAGACGGAGCGCCTGGAGCGCGGTCGTGCGCTCGTGCCGCTCCTGTCCGGGCAGAGGGGGGACCGCGGCCAGGACCCAGACCACCACGGCGGCCGTGATCACGGCCATGATCACGAACGTGAGGCGCCAGCCGACCGCGGTGGCGAGCACGGTCGCCGCCGGAGTGCCGAACGCGAGGGCGATCGGGGTCCCGGACAGGCCGATCGTCAGGGCGCGCCCTCGCTGCGACGGATCGACGATGCGACCCACGTACCCCGCCAGGATCCCCCAGAGGACCCCGGCGAAGAGGCCCGCGACGAACCTCGCGGCCAGGGTCACGGCGAAGAACGGCGAGACCGCGACGATCAGGCTGGTCAGGACGTACCCGCCCAGGGCGATCACGAGCAGGCGGCGACGGGGCCATCCCATCGTCGCGCTGATGATCGGGATGGCACCCAGCAGTGCACCGAGAGCGTAGAAGGTGACCGTCTGCCCGGCGGTCGCGTCCTCCACGCCCAGGTCACTGCTCAGGGCGGGAAGGACGCCGGCGGGCAGCGTCTCGAGCATGACGGTCAGGAATCCGCTGGTCGCGAGGGCGAGGAGGGCATTGAGGGGAAGCCGCGCCGACGTGGACGGGGGCGCAGTGGAGGGGGCGTTCGTCGTCATCCCCGCAGTCTGCAACCTTGCCATTAGTGTCAAGGTCAAATCGTCGAGGACCTGGAGCCGCCCCGGAGGACCGGGTCGGCGACGACGAGCAGCCGGACGGTTCAGACCGGACGAGCGCCGAGCACGTCGTCGATGGCGGAGATGTACCGATCGATCGCCGCGCGGTTCTCGGACAGGACGCGGATGTTCTCGGCCATGCGCTCCCGCTGCCGCACCAGCGTCTCCCGGAGTCTCGGGTCCGGATCGGCGGGAACCTCGGAGCCCGTGCTGTCGAAGCAGGGCAGGATCTCGCCGATCACCCGGGTGGGGATCCCAGCGTCGAGCAGCCCGCGGATCTTGACGACCCGGTCGATGAGGTAGTCGTCGTAGTCGCGGTACCCGTTGTGCAGGCGCACGGGCTGGATGAGCCCCTGCGCCTCGTAGTAGCGCAGCATGCGCGCGGGCACACCGGTCCGAGTCGCGAGTTCCCCGATCCTCACTCGTTGCCCCTTCTCACGGTGACACTGATGTCAAGGTCGAGGGTATCAAGTGCGGATCGGTGCGCGGCGCGTCTCAGGAAGAGGGAGCCCGTCGCGCCCCTCGCCCTTGACCGGATGCTCCCTCCGTTTTATGCTAGACGTAATACGGAGACAGCATCCGTATTCGAGAGGATCCCGATCATGACACCCAGACGCCGATGACGGCCGCCGGAACCCGCAAGCCCCGTGCGGACGTGCAGCGCAACCGCACGGCACTGCTCGACACCGCCCAGCGTCACTTCCGTGAGCACGGCATCGACACCTCCCTCGAGGCCATCGCCCGGGAGACGGGAGTCGGTCCCGCGACTCTGTACCGCCACTTCCCCCACCGCGACGAGCTGCTGGCGGCCGTCCTGCAGCAGAACTCCGCCGAGCTGGCCCTGCGTCGCTCCGAGATCGACAGGATCGACGATCCGACGCAGGCCCTCGCGCACTGGCTGCAGGCACTGGAGGAGTACTTCAGTGCGTTCCGGGGGCTCCCGGGGCCCCTCATGTCGGCGGTGCAGCGCCCCGATCCCGACAACCCCCTCACGATCCCGTGCGATGCCCTGGTGCTCGCGACCGAGAACTACGTCCACGCCGCGCAGGACGCGGGCCGGATCCGATCCGCCGTCCGAGGCTCCGACCTGTTCCTCGCCGCGTGCTCCCTCGCCCTGATCAGGAGCAACGGCGCCGACGAGGAGTCCCTCGTCCGCCTCCGGTCCCTGATCGCCTCCGGCTACCGGGAGGAGACCTCGTGACCGCGCGTAATACCTCCCACCCCACCCGCCCCACCGACGAGGAGACCTCCGTGACCCGCCCGCCCCGCATCCTGCCCGCCGAGAACCGCCGAGTCGTCGCCCAGGGAGGCCTCGGATACCTCGAGGGCGCCCGCTGGCACGACGGAGCGCTGTGGTTCTCGGACATGACCCGCGGGATGATCTGCCGGCTCACTCCGGAGGGCGTCGTCGAGGACGTCGTCGAGGTGCCGGGACGGCCGTCGGGACTGGGCTTCGCCCCCGACGGATCGCCGATGGTCGTCTCCATCCTCGACGGTCGGCTGCTGCGCGTCGGGCCGGACGGCCTCGAGGAGCTCGCCGACCTCTCCGAGGTCGCGTTCCACCCCAACGACATGGCGGTGGACCGCGAGGGGCGCGCGTACGTCGGACCGCAGGGCTACGTGTTCGGGAGCGAGCCGATCGGAGTGGGCCTGATCATCCGCCACCCCGACGGACGCATCGAGACCGGCGGTGAGGATCTGATCTTCCCCAACGGGATCGCGATCTCCGGCGACGGCCGCACGCTCGTCGTGGCGGAGTCCTTCAGCGCGCCCCGGGCACGGCTCACGGCCTTCGACATCGAGGACGGAGGCGGCCTGACGAACCAGCGCGTGTTCGCCGAGTTCGGCTCTCCCGACATCGAGTCCGTGGACGGCATCGGCATCGACAGCGAGGGCGCCGTCTGGGCGGGGTTCCCCTGGATCGGCGAGTTCCGCCGCGTCCTGGAGGGCGGCGAGGTCACCGACGTCATCCGGATCGAGCCCGACACCACCGCCTACCCGGACGGCGGGACGTTCGCCGTCGACGCGGTCCTCGGCGGACCCGATCTGCGGACCCTCTACCTCCTCATCTCCGACACCAACCCCGAACGACTCGTCGCGGGCTTCCAGGCCGAGGGCCGCATCGAGGCCATCGAGGTCGACGTCGCCGGCATCCCCGGCTGACCGGGCGGCACGACCCGCTGAGCGGATCCGGGCACACTCTCGGACCCGCACCCCTTCCGACCCGACCCGGGTCCCTTCGGCGCGCCCGCACGGGCGCCTCCTCCCCCTCCGCGCACCGCTCCGGCAGCGCCCCCTCCCCGACCCGCACGGCTCGACAGCCGAGGAACTCCATGACACAGACACGCGACGAGGTCGCCGACATCCCCGATACCCCCGACACCTCCACCTCGACGGAGGCGGCCCGCCCGCAGGGACCGTCGCCCGCCGCTCTCGTCGTCGACGGCGACCAGCCGAGCCCTCGCCGCGGGCTCGTCCCGATCCTGGCGCTCAGCGGCATCGCGGTCGCCACCATGCAGACCCTGACGGTGCCCCTCGTCGCCGACCTCCCCCGGCTGCTGGACGCCGACGCGTCCGACGCCGCCTGGGTGATCACCGCCACGCTCCTCTCGGGAACCGTCGCGGCCCCCGTTCTCGGGCGACTCGGCGATCTCTACGGCAAGCGCAGGCTCATCCTCATCACGCTCGGCCTGATGGTCCTGGGCTCGCTCCTCTCGGGGATGACCTCGGATCTCGTGCCGATGATCATCGGCCGCGCCGTCCAGGGCTTCGCGCTCGGAGCGATCCCGCTCGGCATCGGCATCATCTGGGAGCAGGTGCACCCCGACCGCAGGAACACGGCGGTGGCGATCATGAGCAGCTCCATCGGCATCGGCGGGGCGCTCGCGATCCCGGCCGCGGCCCTCGTGGCCCAGTACCTCGACTGGCACTGGCTGTTCTTCGGCACGGCCGCCCTGGGAGTGATCGCCATGATCGGACTGGCCGTCGTCGTGACCGAGAGCCCGAACCGCGCCTCCGGCCGGTTCGACCTCGTCGGAGCGCTCGGACTCACTCTGGGCCTCGTCGCCCTCCTCCTCGCGGTCTCCAAGGGCGGCGACTGGGGCTGGGCGAGCCCCGTCACGCTCGGGCTCTTCGGCGCGGCCCTCGTCGTCCTGCTGCTCTGGGGGCTCTACGAGCTCCGCGTCGACGATCCGCTGCTGGACCTCAGGTCCGCCTCTCGTCGACAGGTGCTCCTCACGAACCTCTCGGCGATCACCGTGGGCCTCGCGTTCTTCGCGATCACGCTCGTGCTCCCCCAGCTCCTGCAGCTGCCCACCTCCACCGGATACGGGATGGGCCTCTCCCTGGTCGCCGCCGGACTCTGCGGAGCATCGATGGGGCTGGCGATGATGGTGGTCGCGCCACTGGCCGCACGGCTGTCGGGTGCGCGCGGACCGAAGACGGCGCTGATCCTCGGCCTCGCGGTCCTCGCCGTCGCCTACCTGGCGGGCACGGTGCTCCTGGGCGCCGTCTGGCAGCTCGTCCTGGTCGCCGTCCTGGCCGGCGCCGGGGTCGGCATCGCGTACGCGGCGATGCCCGCCCTCATCCTCGGCGCCGTCGATCCCGCCGAGACGGGCGCCGCCAACGGACTGAACTCGCTCATGCGCTCCATCGGCACGGCCACGTCCAGCGCGGTGATCGGCGTCGTCCTCGCGAGCACGGCCCAGCGCAGCGGAGGCATCGAGGTGCCGACGCTGGAGGGCTTCCGCATCGCGTTCGTCATCGCCGCCGGCGCCGCGGTCATCGGCCTCGTCCTCGCGGCGTTCCTCCCCCGCTCGACGCAGCGCCGCTGATCCCACCGGCGGCTGGACGCCGATCCCGGGATCGGCGATCCAGGGACGAGCGCTCTCTGCCTCCGAGGCCGAGCGGCGCCTAGCGTCGTCCGGGCTCGCACTGAACCACCGACACGACACCTGGAGCTCACATGAACCTCACTGGAAACACCATCCTGATCACCGGCGGCACCTCGGGGATCGGCCTCGGCCTCGCCCTCCGCCTGCACGAGAGCGGCAACACGGTCATCGTCGCCGGACGTCGCACCGCGCTCCTGGACGCGATCACGGCCGAGCACCCCGGGATCCACGGGATCGAGCTGGACGTCTCCGACACCGACTCCCTCGCTCGAGCGAAGGCGAGCATCGAGGCGGACCACCCCGAGCTGAACGTCCTCATCAACAACGCCGGGATCATGCGCCAGGAGAGCGTCCTGGATCCGGCCGACGTCCGCGTCGCCGAGGACCACATCGCCGTCAACCTCCTCGGCACCATCCGCGCGACCTACGCGTTCCTGCCGACGCTGCTCGGCAAGGAGGGAGCGGCCGTCCTGAACGTCACCTCGGCGCTCGCGTTCGTGCCGTTCCCGACGACGCCGACCTACAGCGCGACCAAGGCCGCCCTGCACTCGTTCACGGACGCGCTGCGCGTGCAGCTCGCGGAGTCCGGCGTCCAGGTGGTCGAGATCGTGCCGCCGGGAGTGCAGACCGACCTCTTCGGCCCGAACGAGCACGCCCTGCCCCTGGACGACTTCCTCACGGAGCTGCTCGGGCTGCTGGAGGCCGACCCCTCCGCGTCGGAACTGGTCGTGCAGAACGCGCGACCCCTGCGCGACGCGGTGGCCGACGGCACCTACTCCGCCGTCCTCGCCTCGCTGAGCGGCGCCTGAGCACGGGCCCGGGTGCGCGCTTCGGCGCCGCACCCGGACGGGCAGGGGCGCCTCCGGTCCCGGCGGGACCGCGGTCGTCGAGGACGGTCGCTCGTCAGACCGCGCTCGGAGCGCGCTGCTCGCGCCGTCCCGCGGCCGCACGGATCGCCACGGTCACGACGATCACCACTCCCGCCGCGACCAGCGCCGCGATGCCCGCCGGGATCGAGACGAGCTCGCCGCCGAAGCGCCCGACGGCGACCCAGGCGAGGCCCCAGCACAGCGAGAGCATCGGTGCGATGCGCCCGCGTCCGGCGACGGCGAGCAGCAGCCCGATGAGTCCGGCGACCGCCAGCACGACGACCGCCCAGACGTCCGCGCCCGGGCCGTCCGCACTGCCTACGCCGGAGCCCACGAGCGCCGCTGTGACGTTGGCGACGGTCGCGACGCAGACCCAGCCGAGGTAGAGGCCGAAGGTGCCGTCGGTGACGACCGCGTCGACCCTCCCGGAGGTGCGCGTCGTGCGCAGCAGGACGAAGATCCGCGCGAGGACCGCGAGCAGGAGGACGATCACGACGACGCTGAGCACGAGCAGTCCGGCCTGCACGACCAGGATCCATGCGGCGTTCAGGAGGAGGCTCGCCGCGGCCCAGTAGCCGAGGCGGCGGTGGCGGGTGCGCGCCGCCTGCGACGGGAGGAACTGCCAGATCGCGTAGGCGATCAGTCCGGCGTAGATGACACTCCAGATCGCGAAGGCGGGGCCGTCGGGAGCGACCGGGGTCGAGGAGGCGCTGAGCGCGCCGCCGGCGGCGTCGGCGATCTGCGTGCCTCCGGCGGCGCCGGAGCCGAGGAAGGAGCCGACGAGCGCCAGGACGGCGCTGACGGCGACGACCGTCTGCCGGATCCGGTCGGCGCGGGTGGGGGTCTCTACGGCGGACATGTCGCTCCTCGATCGATCAGCTAGCTGATCAATTACAGTAGCGCTCTTCCGACTGCTCGGGACTGGGGCTTGCGGTCCTCAGTCCGCCAGCACCCACGGGAACGCCTTCGCGGGCGACCGCGCACCCTGCCGCGCCTTCGACCGGTTCGGCTCGCCGAGCTCCCCCAGCAGGCTCTCCGACTGACGGACCAGCGCCGCGAACGCCGCGGTGTCGAGCCACTCCGGTCGCATCGCGAAGAGGAGGTCCTCGGAGGCGGTGTTGCCGCTCGCACCCGGCGCGAACGGGCAGCCCCCGAGTCCGCCGAGCGCTCCGTCGACGACCGAGGCGCCCGCCTGCACGGCGGCCAGCGCGTTGGCGACGCCCGAGCCCCAGGTGTCGTGGCCGTGGAACACGATCTCGCGGGGCGGGGTCTCGGCGGCGACCCGCGCGACGAGCGATGCGACCTGCCCCGGATGCGCCTGACCGAGGGTGTCGCAGATCACGACGTCCTCGGCGCCCTCGGCCCGGGGGTCGTTCGCGATCGCGAGGACGCGCTCCTCCGGCACCGCCCCCTCGAACGGGCAGGTGAAGGACGTGGCGATGCAGAGCTGGATGCGCCCGCCGACGCCGTGGGCGAGCGCGACCGCCTCCGGCATCGCGTCCAGGCTCGCCTCGGTGGGGCGGCCGATGTTCGCGCGGTTGTGCGAGTCGGAGGCCGAGAAGCAGTACTGGAAGTTGCGCGCCCCGGCCGCCGCGGCCTTCTCGATGTGCCGCGGAGTCGCGACCCACACCCAGCTCCGCTCGAGCTCCTCGGGGGTCAGCGCCGCGATCACCTCGAGCGTGTTCGCCATCGGAGGCACCACGTCGCCGCGGGCCATCGAGCCGATCTCGAGCTCGGGCACCCCGGCGGCGAGGAGCGCGCGGGCGAGGCCCACCTTGCGCTCGGTCGACAGCATCCGGCCCGTGAGCTGCAGTCCGTCGCGCAGGGTCACGTCGCGCAGTCGCGCGCTCATCGGGCGTCCGCCTCGGCGGCGCGGGTGGTGGGGGTCGCGCCCTGGAGCATCGCCAGGACCTCCTCGGTGTCGTGCCCCAGCTCGGGGGCGAGTGTGCGGATCGGCAGCGATCGGCCGCCGAGCACGGGGACGACGCCGGGGAAGCCGACGTCCTCGATCGTGCCGGCGCCCGTGTCGACGTCGAACTTCTGGATCATGTCGCGCGCGGCGTACTGCTCGCTCGCGCTGATGTCGGCCGCCGTGTAGATGGGGCCGGAGGGGACGCCGCTCTCATCGAGGACCGCGAGCGCCTCTGCAGAGGTGCGGGTCGCCGTCCACGCGCCGATCGCGGCGTCGAGCTCGTCGCGGCGCTTCCAGCGCAGGTCGTTCGAGACCAGCCCCTCGTCGGCGGCGAGGTCCTCGCGCCCGATGATCTCCATCAGGCGCTGGAAGATCGCGTCGCCGTTGCCGGCGATCACGATGCTCGACCCGTCGGAGCACGTGTACGCATTGGTGGGCGCGATGCCCTCCATCCGCCCGCCGACGCGCTCGCGGACGATGCCGTGGGCCTGGTAGTCGGGGATCAGCGACTCCATCATCGAGAACATCGCCTCGTTCAGGGCCACGTCGATCACCCGCTCCTCGAGCGGCGCAGGGCCCAGGCCCGCCGCCCGCCGCGTCTCGCGCTGGAAGAGCGCCATCATCACTCCGTACCCCGCGTAAAGGCCGGCGATGGAGTCGCCGATCGAGACGCCGACGCGCACGGGCGGGCGGTCGGGGTCGCCGACGAGCTCGCGGAACCCGCCCATCGCCTCCGCCACCGCGGCGAACCCGGGGCGCTCCGACAGCGGTCCGGTCTGCCCGAACGCCGAGATCCGGCCGATCACGAGCTCGGGGTTCGCCTCGTTCAGCACGTCGGGCCCGATCCCCCAGCGCTCGAGGGTGCCGGGCCGGAAGTTCTCGAGCACCACGTCGCACTCGGCGGCCAGCCGGCGGACGGCGTCGCGGCCCTCCTCCGTGCGCAGATCGAGGGTGATCGACTTCTTGTTGCGGTTGATGGTGTGGAACAGCATCGACGTGGTCGAGCCCGCGTGCAGGCGCCACTTGCGCAGCTCGTCGCCGGTGCCCGGCCGCTCGACCTTGATCACCTCGGCGCCGAAGTCGGCCAGCAGCCGGCCCGCGGTCGGAGCGGCGATGAAGTTGCCCAGCTCGAGCACGCGGAGCCCGTCGAGCGGAGCGATGCGGGGTGCGGTGGTCATGGACTGCCTTCCGGTCGGATCCGACGACGGCGTCGGGGGGCTCGGGCGGTGCCCAGCGCACCCCTGCGTCGTGCTCCCGTCGAGTCTGCCCCGTGGAGCGCCTCCGCACCGCACGGGAACCCCCTGCCCGGTGTCGGAACCCGGACGTACACTGACGAGACACCATGCGCAGACACACCTCGACCCCGCGTCCGGAGTGGCGCGCCCGCCTCGACGAGGTCGGTTTCAGCTTCTACAACCTGCCGTCCGAGGGCGGCCGGCCCTACTGGAACGAGCTCGCGGCCTACAGCTTCGCCCCGGCCGAGATCGACCTGCTCGAGGGCGTCACGAAGGAGCTGTTCGACCTCTGCATGGAGGCGTGCGAGAAGGTCGTGCGCGAGGGGCGCTTCGCCGAGTTCGGCATCCCGGAGCGGTTCCACGAGCTGGTCCGCACCTCCTGGGACGAGGACGACCCCACCGTCTACGGCCGCTTCGACCTCGCCTACGACGACCGCGGCGCGGTGAAGCTCCTCGAGTTCAACGCCGACACCCCGACCTCGCTCGTCGAGACGGCCGCCGCCCAGTGGCAGTGGCTGATCGACGTGCACGGGCCCGATGCCGACCAGTTCAACAGCCTGCACGAGCAGCTCGTCGAGCAGTGGCGCCACCTCCGGCTCGAGCGCTGGACGCTCGACGAGGGCGCCCGGCTGCACCTCGCGTCGCTCCGCGACTCCGGCGACGGCGAGCTGATCGTGGAGGACGCCGACACCGTCGCGTACATGGCCGAGACGGCGGCGCAGGCGGGCTTCGACCCCAAGCTGATCTTCGTCGAGGACATCCGCTACGAGCTCGACGGCGCGGGCTTCGTCGACGCCGACGGCGAGCCGATCCGGCGCATCTTCAAGCTCTACCCGTGGGAGTGGATGCTCGGCGAGCAGTTCGGCGGGCTCCTGCTCGACCGGCGCGAGCGCACGCGCTGGGTCGAGCCCGCGTGGAAGCTCCTGCTCAGCAACAAGCAGCTGCTCGTCGTGCTCTGGGAGATGTTCCGCGGGCACCCGAACCTGCTCCCCGCCTCCGCCGAGCCGCTCGTCGGCACCGCCCAGGTGCGCAAGCCCCGGCTCGGCCGGGAGGGCGCGAACGTCACGGTCCTCGACGCCGACGGCGCGGTCGTCGCCGAGAACGGCGGCGTCTACGGCGAGGAGGGCTTCATCCACCAGGCGCGCGCCGAGCTCGCCCGCCTCGACGGCAAGACGGTCGTGATCGGCAGCTGGATCGTCGGCGAGACCCCCGCCGGGATCGACGTGCGCGAGACGAGCGGCCTGATCACGGGCGATCTCGCCGAGTTCGTGCCCCACTACATCGAGGGCGGGCGGAGCGATCCCGCCTTCGGCAGTCCCGAGCCGACCCGCCCGCACGACGCCCGCGACGACCGCCCGCAGGACGAGGAGACCCGATGACCGACCCCGAGAACCGCCCCCGCGACGCCGCCACCGAGGACGACGACAGCGCCGTCCGCACCGACCGGCGCCGCTCCGCCGACGTGGGCATCAGCGGCATCGCCTCCAAGCGCCGCGGCCTCATCATCGGCGGAGTCGTCGCGGTCGGGGCGATCGGCTTGGCCGTCGCGCTGAGCGCGGGCGATCCGTCGTCCGACGGCGTCGTGACCACCGGCGCCGACGGCGAGGACTACGTGATCCCCGAGAACGCCGAGCGCCCGGTCTACGCCAGCCGCGAGGACTGCCTGGCCGACGTCCGCGAGCAGATCGCGAAGCTGCAGGCCGAGGGCGAGACGGTGGCCGACGATCCGGAGCAGCTCTGCGAGGCGACCGACGAGTACCGCGGCCACTACGCCGGCGGCTTCTGGCTCGGGCCGCTCATCTTCGCGTCGTCGCGGTGGAACTCGACCCGCGCGACCAGCTGGGCGCCCGTCACGAGCGGCGGATTCGCGGCGCGCGGAGCGACGCAGCCCGACGTCGTGCAGAAGGCGCCGGCCGGAGCGACGGTCGGCTCCAAGCAGACCCTCTCGGGCGGCTTCGGCAGCACGGGGAAGTCGGGCTTCGGCTCGAGCGTCGGCGGCTGAGCGGGGGCTCCCGCGACGGGAGCCCTCGCCGTCGTCAGGCCGCCGTGCCCGCGGCGACCTCCTCGAGCACCGTCGCCCCGTCGTGATGCGGGGTGCTGGAGCGGACGAAGACCAGGGCGAGCACCGCGGCGATCGCCGCGACCACCGCGGCGGCGAGGAACGCGGTGTGCAGCCCGCCCAGGAACGCGTCGGCGGCCGCGGCCGCCACGTCCGGCGCGGCGCCGGCGGGGACGAGCCCCTGCGCGACGCCCTCGCGGGCCGACTCCGAGAGCCCGAGCCCGCTGGTGCCGGCACTCGCGGCCGCTGCGACGACCGCGGCGAAGACGGAGGTGCCGAGCGCACCGCCGAGCTGCAGCGACGTGGCCTGGAGCCCGCCCGCGACGCCGGCCAGGCGGACGGGTGCGCTGCCGACGATCGCGTCGGCTCCGGAGGTCATGACCAGGCCGACGCCGAGGGCGAGCAGCACGAACGGCACGGCCATCGCGAGGTAGGCCGAGTCGGTCGTGAGGAAGGTCAGTCCGAGCATCGACACGGCGATCAGGCCGAGCCCCGTCGTCATCGTGGGCCGGATGCCCCACTTCGCGACCAGCATCGCTCCGAGCGGCGACGCGATGATCGACACCCCGCTGAGCGGCAGGAGCATCACGCCGGCCTGCACGCCCGCGACGCCGCGCAGGTTGAGCAGGAACAGCGACAGGAAGAACGTCGCTCCGAACAGGGCGAAGAAGTTGACGGCGATGGCGACGGCTCCGACCGAGAGCGTCGGGTTGCGGAACAGCGACATCGGCACCAGGGGCGTCCCGACGCGGTTCTCGACCACGACGAAGGCCGCGAGCAGCACCAGCCCGAGCGCGATCGCGCCGAGCGTCAGCGGGCTCGTCCAGCCCCACGACTCCGACTGGACGACGCCCAGCACGAGGCCGAAGAGGCCGAGGGCGAGCAGGGCCACGCCGGCGACGTCGAAGCGCCCGCGGGTCGGGGCGGTCGACTCCGCCAGCACGCTGCCGCCGAGGATCAGGCCGACGACGGCGATCGGGGCGTTGATGAAGAAGACCGACTCCCAGCCGAAGAGCGCGACGAGCGCCCCTCCGACGATCGGGCCCGCCGCGATGGCGACCGACGAGACGCCGCCCCAGATGCCCACCGCCATGCCGAACTTCTCCTTCGGGAAGGTCGAGCGCAGCAGGGCGAGCGTCTGCGGCATGAGCAGCGCGGCGCTCAGCCCCTGGAGGGCGCGGAAGGCGATGACCCCCTCCGCCGACCCGACCAGGCCGATGGCGACCGAGGTGACGGCGAAGGCGGCGACGCCGATCAGGTACATGCGGCGGCGGCCGAAGCGGTCGCCGAGCGTGCCGCCCAGGATGAGGAACACCGCGAGGCCGAGCAGGTACGCGTTGGTGATCCACTGCAGCTCGGCGAACGAGGTGCCGAGCGAGGCGGCGATGGCGGGGTTGGCGATCGAGACGACGGTGCCGTCGAGTCCGACCATGAAGAGGCCGAACGAGACGGCGGCGAGGGTGAGGCCGGGGCGGCCCCGACGAGGAGTGCGGCGCGCGCTTTCGGGCGCGCGGGAGGGCGTGGGCACAGGTGTTCCTGACGGGAGAGGGTGACGGGGATGCGGGAGCGGTGCTCCTGCTATCCGGGTCCGGCCGTCGGCCCCTTCGTCCGTCGTCCCGTCGCGGCCGGCGCCAGCACCGGCAGCACCCACGCCGCGAGCAGCGCCTCGAGCTCGGCCGGGGTCGCCGCGGTGCCCGTGGCGACGGCGCGGTCGACCGTCAGCGCGATCAGCGCCTGCGCGGCCAGCGCGGTGTCGGCGTGCGCGTCGACCACTCCGGCGTCGCGCAGTTCGTCGAGGGCCGCCGCGGTGCCGCGGTGCAGCGGCACGACGAGCTCCTCGTGCACCGTGGCGCGGATGTCGGGGTCGTCGACCGCCGCGGTGGTCAGCGCGGTGACGAGGCGGCCCAGCCGGCCGACGGTCATCGACCGCAGGCTCTCGAGGACGGCGCGCAGTGCCTCGGCGGCGTCGGCGTCGACCTCGGCCGGGATCGTCTCGACCTCGACCAGCGCGGCGGCGGCGCGCACCAGCTCGGTCTTCGTCGCCCAGCGCCGGTAGATGGTGGCCTTGGACGCGTGCGCCCTCGTCGCGATCATGTCGACGGTCAGGCGGGCGAAGCCGACCTCGGCGAGAACGTCCAGCGTCGCCTCGAGCACCGCGTCCGCGCGGCGGAGCGAATAGGCGGACACGGGAGGCTGCACGAACAGAACTGTACCATACAGTTCTGTTTTGAGGCTGCTCGCGGAGGGGCGGCGCCGGCCCACGCTGCCCCCACTGCGACGCTCCCCTATCGTTGCCGCAGACGGATCGACGAGGACGGAGGCGGGGATGTCGGACAGACCTGCACGGGCGGCGACCATCTACGACGTCGCCCGCAGGGCGGGGGTCTCGCACCAGACCGTCTCGCGATTCCTCACCGGAACGGGCGGCATCCGCCCCGCCAACCGCATCCGGGTCGAGGAGGCCCTGCACGCGCTGAACTACCGGACGAACACCACCGCGCGCTCCCTCGCCACCCGGCGCACCCACCGCCTCGGCGCCCTGGTGCACGAGCTCGCCGGAACCGCTCCCGGCAAGACGATGCAGGGAGCGAGCGAGGCCGCCCGCCGCGTCGGCTACTCCCTCGACATCATCAGCGTCGACACCTCCGACCCCGCCGAGCTCCGCGACGCACTGGACGCGCTCGGCAGCCGGGACCTCGAGGGGATCCTCGCCACGGCGCCCACGGACGAGGTGGGCGAGGCCCTCCGCACGCTCGACCTGCCGATCCCGGTGCACATCGACCGGGGCGGTCCGCGCGCGAGCGGCGCCTCCGCCGTCGGCACCCGGCTCGCCGTATCCCACCTGCTCGGGCTCGGGCACCGCCGCATCGCCCATCTCGCCGGCCCCGAGCGGTGGATCTCGGCACAGGACCGCGCCCGCGCCTACGAGGAGTCGATGGCCGAGGCAGGCCTGCCCGCCCTGCCGCTCGTGCACGGCGACTGGTCGTCCCGGTCCGGCTACTCCGTGACGCCCGCTCTCGTCGCCGATCCCGAGGTCACGGCGGTCGTCGCGGCGAACGACCGCATGGCGCTCGGGCTCCTCCTCCGCCTGCACGAGACAGGGCGGCGCATCCCGGAGGACGTCAGCGTCGTGGGGTTCGACGACATCGCAGAGGCCGAGTTCTTCCATCCGCCCCTCACCACGATCCGGCAGGACTTCGAGGGCATGGGCCGCGCGGCGGTCCTCTCGCTGATCGCGATGGTCGAGGGGTCGGCGCCGACCGAGACGGTGGAGTACCCGGTGCCGGAGCTCGTCGTGCGGACGTCGACGGCACCTCCCGCCTGACGCGGTCCCCCGCCGTCGGTCTGAGCGCAGGATCGGATCGACCCGTCCTCGAATAGTGAGCGGTAACGAAACACCTCTTGCGGCGGATGCCCGGCCGCCCTACTGTGATGCTGTCGCACACTTCGTTACCGGTAACGAATCCCGGGACGGCGACCCGATCACCCTCTGCAGAGCCGCAGAGGATCGACGTCAGGATGAAGACTCCGATGAGAACGAAGAAGTTCCCCAGGTCCCTCGCGGCAGTGGCCGCCCTCGCCTCCGCCGCCCTCCTCGCCGGCTGCTCCGGCACGACCGAGTCGGCCGCCGAGAGCGACGCCTCCGCCGACGGCCCCGTCACCCTCGAGTACTGGTCGTGGGCGCCCAACATCGAGAAGATCGTCGACGTCTGGAACCAGGCCAACCCCGACACCCAGGTGAAGGTCAACACCTCGACCGGCGGGGCGGAGATCGTCGCGAAGCTCAGCGCCGCGAAGCAGGCCGGCACCCTCCCCGACCTCTCGAACACCACCTACGAGAACCTGCCGAACCTGATCACCAGCGAGATCGCCTCCGACGTCACCTCGATCATGGGCGACCGTGAGGACGAGACCGCCGGACCCGCCTGGGACCTCACGACTTTCGACGGCGTGAACTACGCCGTCCCGCAGGGCACCGCACCGATGTTCCTCTACTACCGCACCGACATCTTCGAGGCGAACGGCCTCACCGCCCCGACCACCTGGGACGAGTACGCCGACGCCGCCCGCGCGCTGCACGCCGCCGATCCGACGAAGTACCTCGCGACGTTCCCCGCGAACGACGCGCAGCTGTTCGCCGGTCTCAGCCAGCAGGCCGGCGCCGAGTGGTGGAGCCAGGAGGACGGCACCTGGACCGTCGCCATCGACGACCCCGCCTCGCAGAAGGTCGCCGACTACTGGCAGGGCCTCGTCGACGACGGCAGTCTCGCGACGTTCAAGACCTTCACCCCGGAGTGGCAGGCCGCCCTCGCCGACGGCACCCTGGCCAGCTGGCTCGGCGCGGTCTGGACCCCTCCGCTGCTGCAAAACAACGCGCCCGACACGATCGGGAAGTGGGCCGCGGTGCCGATCCCGCAGTGGACCCCGTCGGACCCGAGCTCGGGCGTCCTGGGCGGCAGCGGCACGATCGTCACCACCGGCTCCGACCACCCGGAGCAGGCCCGCGAGTTCGCGCTCTGGCTCAACACCTCGACCGAGGCCCTCGAGGCGTACATCGAGTACGCCAGCATCTGGCCGGCCTCCCTCGCCGGTCGAGAGCTCCCCGAGCTGCAGCAGGCCCCGGCCCTGCTGCCCGAGCAGACCGATTTCTACGCGACCGCCGACGAGATCGACCGGATGACCGCGTCGGTGACCTGGGGCCCCAACGTCTCGGTCGCCTACGACGCCTTCACCAACGCCTTCAGCGCCGCGGTCAACGAGAAGGGCGACTTCACGGAGGCCCTCGCGAGCGTCCAGGAGGCGACCGTCGCCGACCTCGAGAAGTCCGGCTACGACGTCGCGGAGTAGCGCCCCGGGGTCCCGCGCGCCGCGGGGCCCCGTCCGTCCGTCTCGAACAGTGAGGTTCCCATGACGACCACGACCGCGCCCTCCCCCGGGCGCCCCTCGACCCTCGCCCCGCGAGCCGCGCCCTGGCTCTTCGTGGCCCCCGCAGTGCTCCTCGCCGTCGGGCTCCTCGCCCTCCCGCTGCTCTACACGGTCTGGCTCAGCTTCCGCGGCAGCACGGTCAGCGGCAGCGGCCTCGGAGTCAAGCGCGAGACGTTCGTCGGCTTCGACAACTACGCGCGCACCCTGTCGGACCCCGCCCTCTGGGCCGGCTTCGGCCGGATGCTGACCTACGCGCTGCTCTCGGTGCCGGTCACGATGATCCTCGCGCTCGTCTTCGCGCTCCTGCTCGACAACCTCTCGACCCGCTTCGGCCGCTTCTCGCGGATCGCGATCTTCGTGCCGTACGCGGTGCCGGGCGTGATCGCCGCGCTGATGTGGGGGTTCCTCTACCTGCCGGGAGTGAGCCCCTTCGTCGACGCGGCGAGCGCCCTCGGCCTTCCCGCGCCGGTCTTCCTCGGCCCCGACTCCGTCTTCCTCTCGGTCGCGAACATCGCGATCTGGGGCTCCGTCGGCTTCAACATGGTGATCCTCTACACCTCACTGCGAGGCCTCCCCTCCGAGATCTACGACGCCGCCCGGATCGACGGCTGCTCGGAGTGGCAGCTCGCCCTGCGCATCAAGCTGCCGCTGATCGTCCCGGGCGTCATCATGACCGGCCTGTTCTCGATCATCGGCGCGCTGCAGGTGTTCTCGGAGCCGAACACGCTCGTGACCCTCACCACGGTGATCGGCTCGGACTGGGTGCCGATGATGCTGATCTACCGCGACGCCTTCGTCACGAACGACCTGTTCTCGGCGTCCGCGACGTCGGTCGTGGTCACCCTCCTCACCCTCATCGCCTCGCTCGGCCTGCTGCGGTTCCTGCAGACGCGCGCCTTCGGAGAAGACTGATCATGACCGACACCCTCACGAAGCTGCCTCCCGTCGTCGAGGATCCCGGGCACGCCGCGCAGTCCGTCCGCGCGCGCCGCCGCGGACCGACCGTCACCCGGCCGCGCGCCGCGTTCTGGCCCACCGCCGTCCTGCTGATCGGAGCCGGCTACTGCCTCCTCCCCGTCGTCTGGCTCTTCACCGCCGCGACGAAGCGCTCGGGCGAGCTGTTCACGACCTTCTCGCTCGCGCCGAGCTTCACCGGCGGGTTCCAGGAGAACTTCGCTCTGCTGCTCGGAGTCGGCGACGGCGCGTTCTGGTCGTGGTGCCTCAACAGCCTGATCTTCGCCGGAGGCGGCGGGCTGCTCGGCACCGTCGTCTCGGCCCTCGCCGGATACGGCCTCGCGAAGTACTCGTTCCGCGGCAAGAAGCTGGTGTTCGACTTCCTGCTGATCGGCGTCCTCATCCCCGGGGTTATCCTCGCGATCCCGCAGTACCTGCTGCTCTCCTCGATCGGGATCGCCGGGACCTATTGGTCGGTGCTGCTGCCCTGCATGATCAGCCCGTTCAGCATCTACCTGTGCCGGATCTACGCGACCGCGGTGGTGCCCACCGAGATGCTCGAGGCGGGCCGGATCGACGGCGCGAGCGAGTGGCGGATCTTCTCGCGGATCGCGGTCTACCCGATGGTGCCGGGCCTGATCACCGTGTTCCTGCTGCATTTCGTCGGCATCTGGAACAACTTCCTTCTGCCGTTCATCATGCTCTCGCGCACCGAGACCTTCCCTCTGACGGTGGGCTTCTACTCGCTGATGAACCAGGGGAACGACCAGCCCAACACCTACAACGTCGTGATCATGGGCTGCCTGATCTCGACGATCCCCCTCATCGCGCTCTTCCTGTTCCTGCAGCGCTACTGGCGCCTGGACCTGGTGAGCGGCTCGCTCAAGGGCTGACGCCCCTCCGCACCGACCCTTCCACAGACAAGGACCGACATGACCAGCACCGACACCCCGACGACCACGACGACCGCCGGAGCGACCCTGCCCGACGGAGGCTGGCCTGTGATGCTCACCCCGTTCCGTCCCGACCGCTCCCTCGACTTCGAGCAGGTCGACGCCCTGACCGACTGGCTCATCGACAACGGCGCCGCCGGCATCTTCACCGTCGCGCTCTCGAGCGAGATGTACGACCTGACCGAGGAGGAGCGGCTCGCCCTCGCGCGCCGCGTCGTCGACCGGTCGGCCGGCCGGGTGCCCGTGGTCGCCTCCTCCGTCTCCTCCGGAACGCCCGACGAGCAGGCGGCGTCGGCGGCGGCGATGGCCGCGACCGGGGTCGACGCGGTCGTCCTCATCTCCTCCCTCGTCGGCGGGCTCACCACCACCGAGGAGGAGTGGCGCGCCACGGTGCAGCACATCCTCGACGCCGTCCCCGAGACGAGGTTCGGCATCTACGAGTGCCCGGTGCCCTTCAAGCGGCTGCCCTCGACCGAGAACGTGGCCTGGATGGCCGGCACCGGGCGCTTCGTCTTCTACAAGGACACCTCGCACTCGCTCGCGACCATGGAGGAGCGGCTGAGGGCGATCGCGGGCACGCCGATGAAGCTCTACAACGCGCAGATCTCCTCGCTGACCGACTCGCTCCGCCTCGGCGCGGCGGGGCTCAGCGGCTACGCCGCCAACATCTACCCCGAGCACGTGGCGTGGCTCTGCGAGCACTACGACGACCAGCCTTCGGAGGACGCCGTCGCCGTGCAGCGCCTCCTGACGGTGGCCGAGCACACGATCAACTCGCGCTACCCCACCTCGGCCAAGTACTACCTCCGCCACAGCTCCCGGCTCATGATCGAACCGATCAGCCGGTGGAAGCCGGAGGGTATAGGACCACACGAGGGGCAGCCGCTGCTCGACCTCGCCGCCTACATCCACGACCTCGCCCTGCCCGCGTCGGCGCGGGTGGACGGCGCGCGCTAGGTGATCGTCGGGGCCTACCCGTCGGCGCCGGAGCGGGCCCGGCTCGACGCGGCGGCCTTCGACGCGTTCCACGAGCGGATCGCGCTCGTCACCGGGTGCTCCGGGTTCGAGATCCCGTTCGGCAGCGCCTTCGTCCCGGAGGAGGAGGCGATGCTGCGACTGCTGGCGCGCTCGGGGAGGCACGTGCTCACCCTGCTGCCGGCGGTCCTCGAGGGCGGCGTCGGCCTGGCGAGCGCGGACGAGGCGCGGCGGGGCGCGGCCGTCGCGCTGACCCGCCGAGCGCTCGCGGCCGCGGCGGCGGTGAACGATCGCGAGGGGCGCCTCGTGATCGACTCCGTGCTGGTCCACTCGGCGCCCACCGGCACTTCGGACTCTTCCGCCGCGCGGGCCGCCTTCGCCCGGAGTCTCGACGACGTGTCGCGGAGGAACCCCGACGGGGTGCGGCTCGTCGTCGAGCACTGCGACTCCCTCGAGGGCCCCGACCCGGTGAAGGGCTTCCTCGATCTCGGCACCGAGCTCGAGGAGGCCGCTCGCCACGGCCTCGGCACCGCGATCAACTGGGGCCGCTCCTGGCTCGAGACCCGCCGCCTCGACGGACCGCTCGAGCACGCGCGACGAGCGAGGGACGCCGGGACGCTCGTCGCCCTCGGGGTGTCCGGAGCGTCCGACGTCGCCACGCGACTGGGCCCGGCGTTCAGCGACGCGCACCTCCCCGTCCGCACCGCCCGCGCGGCGCGAGAGGGCTTCGGCGCGGGCCTGCTGGACCCCGTGGTCCTCGCGGAGTTCCTGGCGGTCGCTCCGGAGGCGCTCGTCCTCACGAAGGTCGCGGGCGGGGAGCAGCTGCTCGCCGACTCCGCGGCCGTCGTCCGCGAGGCCGTGCCGGAGCGGGTGAGCTGACTCCGCTGGTCAGGCGCGCGCTGCGCGCAGCGTCTCGAGCGACTGCTGCACCGCGCGGCGGACGTCGCGGTCGGGGTCGCGCAGCATCGCGGTCAGCGTCTGCTCCACGCTGGCCGCGAACTCGCCCTTCTCGTCGCGTCCGGAGCCGATGCCCGCGATCGCGACGGCGACCAGCGCGCGCGCCCCGGCACTCCGCACGCGGGCGTGCTCGTCGGTGGTCAGCCGCGACAGCTTCTTCTGGCCGCCGAGGATCCGCTCGGCGCAGACCCGCGCGCACATCTCGCGGACCCGCCACGACGCGTTCGAGAGCCCCGCGACGACGGCGTCGGCCGCCTGCTCGTCCCACACGTAGAGCAGGGCGCGAGCACCCCAGAGCTCCGGCCAGTACAGCGACGGCGCGCCCTTCAGCACGCCGTCGGCGTGCTCGCCGCCGACGGTCAGGAGGAACGACTCGCCCTCGTACCCGCCCGTCAGCAGCGACGCGGAGCGCAGGGCCACGGTCTGCTCGCCCTGGCGGGCGACCTGGGCGCGCAGGCGCTCCTCGAGGGGGTCGGTCAGGGTGACGGGGTACTCGCTGTCGGATGCCATGTGGCTTCCCAGCGTAGTCGCGCGGGTCGGATCCGGCCCGTCCCGCTAGCGCGGTCGCCGCGTCAGGAGGAGGTGCACCACTCCGGACGGCGAGGGCGTCGCCTCGACCGAGTAGCGCTCCTCCAGGCCCTCGAGTCCGTCCCAGAGCCGCTCGCCCCGGCCGAGCACGATCGGCACGACCACCACGTGGAGGTGGTCGATCAGATCCGCCTCGAGGAACTGCCGCACGGTCGCGACGCCGCCGCCGATCCGCACGTCGCCGCCGCCCGCCAGCTCCCGCGCCGTCGCGAGGGCGGTCGCCGGATCGGCGTCGACGAAGTGGAAGCTCGTACCGCCCGCCATCTCGAGGGTCGGCCGCGGATGGTGCGTCAGGACGACGACCGGCGTGCGGAAGACCGGATCCTCGCCCCACCAGCCGCGCCACTGCTCGTCCTCCCACGGTCCGCGCTGGGGACCGAACTTGTTCCGGCCCATGATCTCGGCGCCGATCCCCTCACCCCAGGCGCTCGCGAACGCGTCGTCCACCCCGCGCGAGCCCGGTCCGTCGCCGGGTAGCCCCATGTCGCGGAAGGTCCGGGTGCCCATCGCCCAGCCCATCAGCCGGTGGCCGGCGTGACCGAAGGGGGCCTCGAGCGTCTGGCCCTCCCCCGCGCCGAAGCCGTCGAGCGAGATCGAGAAGTTGTGCACGCGGACGAGGGACACGGGAGCCTCCGGAGGTCGGGTTCGCGGCTCAGAGTAGGGGCGCCGTGCGCCGGAGGGGAAGAGGCTCCGCGTCGTGGATCAGTGCTCGTACACGTCGCGGCGATGCCCGACCGTGACGACCACGACGACGAGCACGCCGTCGTCGACCGTGTAGAGGATTCTGTAGTCACCCACGCGGACCCGCAGGCCGGGACGCCCCTGGAGCGCTCGTGCACCCGGCGGTCGAGGATCCTCGCCGAGCAGTGCGATCACCCCCTGCAACCGCGTGCGGTCCCTCGCGTCGATCCCGCGCAACGTCTTCACTGCGGCCGGCCGCAGCTCGATCCGGTAGCGGCTCATCCCCAGCCCAGGTCGGCCTTGGCCTGGGCCCAGGGGATGTTCTCGCCCTCCTCTGCGAGCGCCTCATCGAAGGCCCTGACGTCCTCGAGCTCCTCCAGCGCGTCCCGCATCCGCTCGTACTGCTCCGGGCTGACCACCACCGCCTCCGGCCGGCCGTGCCGCGCGAGGATCACGGCCTCGAGACGGGACTGCTCGAGGACCTCGGAGAAACGAGCGCGTGCTTCGGAGACGGAAACGGTCGACATACCCGGATCGTACGTCCTCGACATTCTTTTGTACAGAACACGCCTCCCTCACACCGCGTTCCGGCGCATCCGCGCCACCACCAGCACCGGGATCAGCAGCAGCGCCAGCAGGCCGCCGCCCAGGCTCAGCACCGCGAAGTCCGAGCTCGCGACGACCGCTCCGGAGGCGGCTCCCGCGCCCGCCCCGGACAGGGCGACCAGCACGTCCAGCGACCCCTGCACCCGGGCCCGGTCCGCCGGCGAGGTGCCCTCGACGACGAGGGCGGTGCCCGAGATCAGTCCGAGGTTCCAGCCCAGCCCGAGCAGCGCGAGCGCGGTGATCAGCAGGGCGAGGGAGTCGCCGGGCGCGAGCGCGGCGATCGCTCCGGCCCCGAGGAGCACGATCCCCGAGGCGCCCGCCACGGCCGTGGGACCGACGCGGTCGACCAGCGGACCGGTGACGAGCGACGGCAGGTACATCGCTCCGATGTGGATCCCGATGACCAGCCCCACGTCGCCGAGGGCGTGATCGTGGGCGAGCATGTGCACCGGGGTCATCGTCATGATCGCGACCATGGCGATCTGCGTGAGCACCATCACCGTCGCCCCCACGGGCGCCGCCCCTCGCCGCACCGGTGCCGCCGCGACGGGCGCCGCCGTCGCGCCGAGGCGGCGGGCGAGCAGGAGCGGGTCGGGCCGCAGGAGCAGGAGGAGGGCGGCGCCCGCCGAGAGGTAGGCCGCCGCGGCGAGCAGGAACGGCCCCGCGAGCGCCGGCAGCCCGAGGCCGGTCGCGACGACGCCGAGGGGCTCCACGACGGCCGGGGCGGCGACCGCTCCGAGCGTCGTCGAGACCAGCGCGGTGCTGATCGCGCGGCCGCGGTGCGAGGGCAGGGCGAGGTCGGTCGCGGCGTAGCGGGCCTGGAGGTTGGTGGCGCTGCCCGCGCCGTAGACGACGAGCGAGGCGAACAGCAGGGCGGCGCTGCCGGTGGCCGCCGCGACGACCACGCCCACCGCGCCGAGCCCGCCCGCGGCGAAGCCGAGCCCGAGTCCGAGCCGACGGCCGCGGCGCTGCGCCGTGCGCCCGACGAGGAACGCGGCGAGCGCCGATCCGAGCGTGAGGAGCGCTGTCGACAGGCCCGCGAGCCCCTCGCCGCCGAAGAGGTCCTGCGCGAGCAGCGCGCCGACGGTCGCTCCGGCCGCCAGGCCCGCCCCGCCGAGCACCTGCCCGACGACGACCACGATCAGCGTGCGGCGCTGGACGCGGGCGCGCTCCGTCTCGTCGTGCATCCGCCCGGCACCTCCCGCGTCGCGTTCAGGCTACGCGCGGTGCCCGGAGCCGTGGCCGACCTGGGGCGGCCCCCGATGCTCGAGGGAACCCCGGACCGTCGAGACGTCCCGCTGCACCTGGCTGTCTCGACGGTTCGGGGTTCCTTCACCAGCCTCCGCGGGTCGAGCCCGCGTAGCGTGGAGCGCATGGAAGCCGCCTCGATCGAGATCGTGCGGTTCGTCGTGTCGCCGCTCCACCGCTACGAGGGCCGGCCCGCCGACGGGGCGATCCCGTTCGAGGGCAACGAGCAGCCCGATCGGATCGAGATCCGCGCCGGGCTCGGCATCGTCGGCGACCGCTACTTCGCGCAGCGGGCCCACCGCACCGCCGCGATCACCCTGTTCGCGATCGAGTCGCTCGAGCACGCGGCCGCCGAGCTGCGGACGGCGCCGTTCGACCCGGCGGATGCACGCCGCAACATCACCCTGCGCGGAGCCGACGTCGACGCGCTCGCCGGCCGCACCTTCGCGCTCGAGCAGGACAACCAGCGGATCGAGTTCCAGGGCGGCCGGCCGGCGAACCCCTGCGCGTGGCTCGACGTCGCGCTCGCCCCCGGCGCTCACAAGGCGCTGCGACGGCGCGGCGGCGTGCGGACCGCTCCGCTGGGCAACGGCGTCCTCCACCTCGGCCCCGCCCGGCTGATCCTCCACCGTTCGGAGGACATGCTGATCTGAGCGCTCGGACGAGCCTCTAGGCTCGCTCCGACCACTCACCCCCGATCGAAGGAGGCGCTCCGTGCCCCGAGGCCTCCGCTCACTCGCCCTCGGTGCCCGCACCCGCGTGCGCGAGGCGTTCGCCACCGCCCGGTCCCGCCGCCGCGATCCGCGCCGCCGCTACAAGCGCACCGACGTCTCGGTGCAGCGCGTCCGCCACGAGGACGTCTGGGCCCGGGTCAGCACCGTCGGCCGCACCGGCGAGCGCACCTTCGTGCTGGTCCCCGGCATCGGAGTGGCGGCCACGTACTTCGAGCGCCTCGCGCCCGCGCTCAACGAGTTCGGCCCCGTGCACGCCCTCGATCTGCCCGGATTCGGCGGCGTCCCGCACCCGCCGCACGCCCGGCACATGAGCATCCCCGACTACGCCGCGCTCGTCGGTCGGGTGATCGACGAGCTGGGCCTCGTGGACCCGGTCGTCCTCGGCCACTCCATGGGCACGCAGGTCGTCGCCGAGCTGGCCGCCCAGCGCCCCGAGCTCACGACGATCGTGCTGCTGGGCCCCGTGATGAATCGGCACGAGCGCCGCGTCCCGATCGCGGGCCTCCGCTTCGCGCAGTCGAGCCTGCGCGAGCCCCGCCGGGTGGCCCTGCTCGCCGTCGGCGCCTATCTGCTCTGCGGCCCGCGCTGGTTCTCCCGCGTGCTGCCCGAGATGATGCACTACCCGATCGAGGACAGGGTGCCGCGGATCCGCGCGTCGGCCCTCCTCATCCGCGGCGAGCACGACCGTCTCGTGCCCCGGAAGTGGATCGAGGAGCTGGCGGAGTCGATGCCGCACGCCCGCGCGTGGGAGATCCCCGGCGCCGCCCACTCCGTCATGCACGCGCACGCCGAGGAGGTGGCGAGGCTCTGCGTCGAGCACGCCCGCGCTCCGCAGCCCGATCGCGACGAGGCCGAGCTGAAGCGCTACCCCGACGCCGAGATCGACCGCTCCGAGGAGGACGCTCCGATCGCCGATCCGCTCGGCGCCGCCCGCGGCCGCGTGACCGAGCTCGTCGGCATCCTCACCGACGACGACTCGCTCATCGCCGAGGGCAAGACCCAGCACGCCGAGGCCACCGATCCGGCCGCGCTGCGCGACGACGCGTAAGGCCGCTCAGGACTCCTCGCCCACGATCTCCTCGCGGATCCGGCGCAGGTCCTCGGCGAGCGCCCCCACGAGGATCCAGTGCTCGGGATGCGGCGTCGCGATCACCAGCGGCGCCGTCAGCGCGGGCAGCTCGTCGGTGATGACCTCCGGCTCCGGCACGTCGACCGCCGACTGCACGAGCAGCCGCAGGTCGTGCGCCGCCCGGTGCAGCTGCACCGCGATGTCGGCGATGGTGGGCTCGCGCACCAGCTCCACGTCGTAGAGGTCGTGCACGGTGCGGGTCATCCCGCGCACGCGTGTGACGATCCGGCCGAGCCGCGGAGTGACGGAGTCGAGCGCCGCGAGGCGGTCGCGGTGGGCGGAGCGGCGCGGATTGAGGCGGAGCGACTCCTCGCCCGTGACGATCGCCGCCTCGGCCTTCCCCTGCATGGTCTGCAGCAGCCGCGCGTTGATCAGCAGCTCGTCGAGGCGCCGCCGCTGCACCGGCGCCTGGAGGGCGTCGGCCAGGTCGTCGAGCGCCGCGGCGAGCTGCGCCGTGAGGTCGCCGACCGCCCTCTCGGCGGGCCCCAGCGCGACCGGCGGCACGAGGAGCCCGTTGACGACGACTCCGACCGCCGCGCCGATCAGCGTCTCGACGATGCGGTCGAACGCGTAGTTCGGAGTGACCGCGCCGACCGAGAGCACGAGCATCGCGCTGATCGGGATCTGCACCGCCGAGGCCGGCGTCAGCCGCACCGCCCAGCCCACCGCGATCGCGGCCACGATCGCGATCAGCACGATCACGCTCTCGCCGCCGAACAGCGTCCCGATCACCGAGCCGAGGACCACGCCCAGGATCACCCCGACGCTGCGCTCGAGCGCCTTCGCGAACGACTGGTTCACGCTCGGCGCGACGACGAGCAGCGCCGCGATCGCGCCGAACACGGGCAGCGTGCCGGGGAAGACGGCGGCCGCGATGCCCCAGGTGACGACGGTCGCGACGGCCGTCTTGACCAGCTGCAGCAACGGCGGCCGGGTGGCCACGGTGAAGCTGGAAGTCAGGCGCATGCGTCCACGGTAGCGAGCGCGCCGGAGCGGAGGCCGGGGGATCTCAGCGCTCGTGCGCCGACTCCACGCTCGCGAGCACCGCGCGGAGCGAGCGCGCCGCCTCGGCCCACTGCGCCGCGGACACTCCCGCCAGCAGCTCGCGCTCGACCGCGAGCACCTCGGGGAACGCCCGGTCGATCAGCTCGACACCGTCCTCGGTGAGCGCGATCAGCGCCCCCCGCCCGTCGGCCGGATTCGCCGACCGCACGACGAGCCCGCGCTTCTCGAGCGCGTGCAGCCGCTTCGTGATCGCGGGAGCGGAGGCGAGCCCGATGGTCCGCAGTGCGCTCGGCGACCGCGGCTCCCCCGCCCGCCGCAGCGTCGTCAGCACGTCGAACTCGCCGCGGGTGAGCCCGTGGGCGGCGAGCCGCTCCTCCGTCGCCCGCACGACGAGCGCGGAGGCGCGGATCAGCCGGCCGATCACGTCGACCGCCTCGGTGTCGAGCTCGGGCCGCAGCGCCGCCCAGCCGTCGCGGATCTCGTCGACCGCGTCGCGCGCTGGACTCTCTAAGTGATTCACGAGTAAAGTATATCTGGTTCACCCGTGAACCACTTCCGGCCGGTGCCGCTCGGATCCGCCCGCCGACCCGAGGACGCCATGCCCACCACCCTGCTGCCACCGCTCCCCCACCCCAAGGAGCTCGTCACCCTCGGCCCGCACGCCGGCGCCCACCGCGTCGCGCTCCGCGCCGGCGTCTCGATGGCCGTCCCCCTCCTCGTGCTCTGGGCCTTCGGACGCACCGACCTCGCGCTGTACGCGACGTTCGGCGCCTTCACCGCCCTCTACGGCCGGCAGCACACCCACCGCCCGCGCCTGCGGATGCAGCTCTCGGCCGCCGCCTACCTCGTCATCGTGGTGACCGTCGGCACCGCCGTCGCTCTGTCGCCCGCCCGCGACTGGCTGATCATCCCCGTGGTGGTCGCGGTCGCCGTCGCCGCCGCGTACCTGAGCGACGCCCTGCACTGGCACCCGCCCGGCCCCCTCTTCCCGGTCTTCGCCGTGACGGCGTGCGCCTCGGTCCCCACCGATCCCGCCCGCATCCCGGAGGCGTTCCTCCTCTCGGCCGCGTCCGCCGCCTTCGCGCTCCTCATCGGAGTGGCCGGAGTGGCCTCCCCTCGCGCCCGCCGCCTTCCGCCAACCCCCTGGCGCACCTCGTTCCGGGCGGCCGCCACACGCCCCTCGACCCGTGCCGCGATGCTCCGCTTCGGCGCCGTCGTCCTGGTCTCCGGAGCGATCCCCACCGCCACCGGCCTCGGCCACCCCTACTGGGCGATGGTCGCCGCCGTCGCCGCCGTGTCGGGCGCCGACACCGCCGCCCGCCTGGTCCGCGCGGGCCACCGGATGCTCGGCACCGTCGTCGGAGTCGCGATCGCCGCCGCCCTGCTCGCCCTCCCCCTGTCGCCGCTGGCCACGATCGCCGTCGTCGTCCTGCTCCAGGTCCTCGCCGAGCTCTTCGTCGGCCGCAACTACGGCCTGACCCTCGCCTTCGTCACCCCGCTCGCGATCCTGATGGTCGAGTTGGCCCACCGCACCGACGAGCTCGTCCTCCTCCGCGACCGCGCCCTCGAGACCGCCATCGGCGTCGCCGTCGGAGTCGCCGCCACGCTCCTCGCGCACGCGGCGTCCTCCCGCCGCCGCTGACGACGCCTGCTGGTCGAGCAGCCGCCCCGCGGCGCTTCACGACCCCGCGCCCCCTGCTCACTGGTCGAGCAGCCGCGCAGCGGCGTCTCGAGACCCACACCCACTACTCACTGGTCGAGCAGCCGCGCAGCGGCGTCTCGAGACCCTGCGGCTCCTAGGCTCACCGCATGAGCATCGACGCCGCACTGCTCGAGATCCGAGCCGCCACCGACGAGGTGCGGACCGTCGCCCGCGCCACGGGCGACTCCTCCCGACTCGGAACGGCCGCCTGGCTCGACACCCGCTTCGCCGAGATCTCGAACGTCCCTGAACTGCGAGCCGCCGCACGCGACGCCCTGCACCTCTGGGGCGGCATGGGCTCCTTCTCGGACGTCGGCTCCGCCGAGGCGCACCACGCCGTCGAGCGCCTGCGCCTCGCCCTGCGCCGGGCCCTGTCCTGGCGCCTCGTCCTCGACTGACGCCGGCATCGCCCCTCCCGCAGAACGACGAAGGCCCCCTGCTTCCGGTGAAGCGGGGGGCCTTCATCCAACCGTCGAACCGGTCCTCGTCGCGGTTACCTCACCACTGCCGCCGTCGCCGCGGAGGTGCGCGTCGCCGTGGTGTACGCGGTCTTCTTCCCCGTGACGGTGACCGTGATCGTCCTCCCCACGGTCGCGCTGGTCGGCTTGTAGGTGGTCGCGGTCGCGCCGCTGATCGCCGTTCCGTTCGCCTTCCACTGGTAGGTCAGCGCCACCGGTGCAGGCCCCCACGTTCCGGCGGTCGCGGTGAGAGTCGAGCCGACCTTCGCGGTGCCGGTGATCTTCGGAGTCGCCGCGGTCAGAGTGCCGGACGCGACGGCCGCAGTTGCCGCCGAGGTCCGGGTCGCCGAGGTGTAGCCGACCTTCGTCCCGGACACCGTGACCGTGATCGTCTTTCCCAGGGTGGCCGCCGACGGCTGGTAGGTGCTGCCCGTCGCGCCGGAGAGCGCCGTTCCGTTCGCCTTCCACTGGTAGGTGAAGGCGACCGGCGCGGGACCCCAGGCTCCGGGCACCGCAGTCAGGGTGGAGCCGACCCTGGCGGTGCCGGTGATCGTCGGCGTCACCGCGGTCAGAGTGCCGGCCACGACGGCCGCGGTGGCGACGGAGGTGCGACTCGAGCCGGTGTACCCGGTCTTGCTTCCCGTGACCGTGACGGTGATCTTCTTGCCGAGAGTCGCACTGGACGGCTTGTAGGTGCCGGCCGTCGCTCCCGAGAGTGCGACACCGTCGGCCTTCCACTGGTAGGAGAAGGTCACGGGCGCCGGACCCCATGTCCCCGTGTTCGCGGTGAGGGTGGAGCCGACCTTCGCCGTGCCGGTGACGGTCGGAGTCGCCGCCGTCAGCGCGCCCCCCGAGACCGCCGCGGTCGCGGTCGAGACCCGCGTCGTCGACACGTACCCGCTCTTGGAGCCGGTCACCGCGACGGTGATCGTCTTCCCCGCATCCGCCGACGCGAGCCGGTAGGTGCCCGCGGTCGCGCCACTGATGGCCGTGCCGTTCGCACGCCACTGGTACGCGAGCGCCACCGGAGCCGGCCCCCACGTCCCGGCGTTCGCCGTCAGAGTCGACCCGACGGTCGCGGTGCCGCTGATGGTCGGAGTGGGAGCGGTGAGTATCGATCCTCCAACGACCACGAGTCTTTCAACCGGTTGGCTCTCGCCGGCGACGTTGATGGCGCTGACCGAGAGAATGTAGCTGGCCCCTGCGGCGAGGTTTGTGAAGGTCTGCTCAAGCTTCGAAGGGGAGACGATTGTCGACCAGGGGCCCGCGCCAGCTGCATCTATGCCGTTCCGCGCCACTCGGTAACCAGTGATCGAAGTTCCTCCCGTGCTCTCGGGGGCAACCCACTTCAATACCGCCGATCGAGTCGCTCCATCAGGAATAGCCACGACATTTCTGGGTTCAGAAGGAGCGTAATAAGGCTGCGAGACGATTGTGACCGTCGAGATCTCGCCACTTCCGTTCGCATTAACAGGCTGAGCGAAGAACGTGTACTCGGTGTTGGGCCTGAGATTCGTAAACGTCTGCGAACGGCGGTCCGCTGCGACGACGGTCTTCCACGGGCCGGATCCGGAAGCATCTGTATTGTCACGGCCTACTCGGTAGCCTGTGATATTCGCTCCCCCGTCGCGGGAGGGTGCGTCCCACGTGATGGTGATGCTTGCACCGTCCTCGTCCGCCCGGATGTCAGACACCGGGGAAGGAACACTGGATCCCGTGTTGAACTTCGTGCACGTCGCCGGGAGATCGTCGAAGAAGATCTCCCCCTCGTAGGACGGTTGCCATCCGGAAGCGGCTCGCACGCAGAACTCGTACCGCATGTTCCGTTCGAGCGGAACCGTCGTTGTCGTGATCGAACTGTCGACGAATCCCTCACGCGACCCGTCGTCGTAAGTCTCCGAATACTGGGACTTGAGTGTCCAGACGAAGTATTCGAAGCCGCACTCACCTCCAGGAGGCGTCGGATTCGACCAGCTGAACGTTCCAGCGGTCAGATCCGGACGGAACGAGGAAGAGAGATTGCTAGGCGCGGGCGTGTTCGCGACATGGGTGAAATCGATCTTCGTGGGTGCGCTCTGGGTTGCAGACGCCTGCAGGCGCACGCCGTTCGAACCGCCGGAGAAGGGCGCGGTGAAGTCCAGGACACTTGCGACCTCGAAATGGTAGGACCCGTAGGGCAGATCGACCGAGAGCGAGGTGCTACCCGAGACGGAGTACAAAGCGACTGTGTCGTCGTAATAGTCGACGTAGTCCTCGTGCTCGTCCGCGATCGTTTGGTAGACGTGCACTCGGTAACCCCGCACGGGGGCGCTTGGAGCATCCCAACTGATCAGCACAGGAGTTGTGCAGGTCGATGTTGCGGCGACGATATTCGTCGGCGCGCTGGGAGATCCCGCCGCCTGCGCCGGAGAGGCGACGAGGAACGACATCAGTAGCACGAGCAGGAGGGAAAAACTGGCGGCGGTTCTGCGCATGGAGATGGGGGGGCTTTCCGGGTTCGACGTTCAGCGGGACGACGATCGCCGAGCCTGAACGGATACTCCCACTCTCTCTGCGTTCAGACAAAGACCCCGTTCAAGGGGGACAAACGGCTGTACAAGGTTTCTGTCATCAAAAGCGGTACGTGAAACTCGAGACGATCAGCTCATGTTCGACGAGAGCGTCTCTTCGAAATGGAGAAAGCTGAGTCCGCGGAAGACGAGCTGCAGTGTCAACGGGTACAGGTCGACGCAATCACCGGTCATCACCTCTACGAACAGGCTGCAAGCACCAGGCAAGACGAAAGGCCCCCTGCTTCCGTGGAAGCGGGGGGCCTTCTCGTGGCGGTACCGGTGGGATTTGAACCCACGGTGGACGCAAGCCCACACATGTTTTCGAGACATGCTCCTTCGGCCGCTCGGACACGGTACCGGGGTCGAGTGTACGCGACGCTCCCAAGTCGCGCCAATCGGCGCGGAGGCGAGGCGCCGGACGGTCGGTGACCGTGAGCAGGGGCGGCTCAGACCGCCGCGGGCAGGAGGAACGACAGCACCCGGTCCCACTCCGAGACGGCCAGCAGGTGGCCGCGGCCCGGGACGACCTCGAGGCGGGAGTCGGCGAGGCGCGCGGCGTACCACTCGCCGTGCACGCGGCCGACCTCGAGATCCTCGGCGCCGTAGAGGAGGAGCGCGGGCGACGCGACCTGGTCGACCGCGAAGCCCCAGTCGAGCAGGGTGTAGCCGACGATGTCGGCGGCCATGCCGGTGGTGCCCTGCGCGGCGGCGCGCTCGAGCATGCGGAGGAGGCGGTCGCGGACGCCGGGTGCCTCGAGGAGCGGGGCGTCGGCGCCGGCCGCGCCGAGCATCCCGAGGAGGGCGGCCGGGTCGGGGGCCGGGCCGAAAGCCTCGCCGAGCATCGTGCCGAGGGCGCGGACGGCATCGGCGGGAGCGAGGGCGCGGAGCGACTCGAGCATCGCGCGGTTGTCGTCGCCGACCCACGGCACGGCGTCGTCGGGCGCGGGAGTCGCGAGGACGGCCACGCGCTCGACGAGGCCGGGGTAGTTGGCCGAGAGGGCGAGCGCGACGCGGCCGCCGGCCGACCAGCCCGCCGCGGTGACGGAGGCGATGCCGATCGTCGCGAGGTACTCGGCGATGTCGGCGGCAGCCTGCTCGGGGGTGGCGGGGGCGCCCGCGCCGGCCTGGTCGAGGTCGTTCAGCAGCTCGGACGCGCCGTAGCCGGGACGGTCGACCGAGAGCAGGCGCACGCCGTGGCGCGCGGTCGCCTCGGGATCGGGGTCGAAATCGGCCGATCCGGGCGCGGGATGCGCGAGCACGACGACGCGCTCGGCGTGCTCCGGCCCCGTCCAGGTGACGCCGAGCGCGCGGCCGGACTTGAGGAGGTGCACTGTCGACGACATGGGGTCAGTCTCGCGCAGACCTCCGACAGCGCGGGCTCGCCGCTCCACACAGCGGCGCTTCTCCCCAGGCATCGATCCCGCGCACTTCTCCCCGGGCCGGGCGCGCTGCGGACGAGTGTCGGCGGTGGCGGCTATCGTCGAAGACACGTTCGAAGGAACGCTCCGATGTCGGAGGCCGCTCGTAGCCTCGCAGACGCCGATCCACTCCTGTCTCCACCCGCTCCGGAAGGACCTCATGGCCGCCTCGAAGACGCGCACCGCCGCCTACCGCTGCTCGGAGTGCGGCTGGACGACCGCGAAGTGGGTAGGCCGCTGCGGCGAGTGCCAGCAGTGGGGCACGGTCGTCGAGAGCACCGAGCGCACCGGGCTCGTACGCGCCGTCGCCGCCGTCGCACCGTCCGCGAACCGCGTCGCCCGGCCGATCACCGAGATCCCGACCACCTCCGGCGCCCGCCATCGGCCCACCGGGGTCGGCGAGCTCGATCGCGTGCTCGGCGGCGGCATCGTCTCGGGTGCCGTGGTCCTGCTCTCGGGCGAGCCGGGCGTCGGCAAGTCCACGCTGCTGCTCGAGGTCGCCTCCCGCGCCGCCGCCGAGGGTCAGCGCGTCCTCTACGTCAGCGCCGAGGAGTCGGCCGCCCAGGTGCGCATGCGTGCCGAGCGCACCGGCGCGATGCACGACAGCCTCTACCTCGCCGCCGAGACCGACCTCGCGACGGTCCTCGGTCAGATCGACGAGGTGCAGCCCGACCTCCTCATCGTCGACTCCGTGCAGACCGTCGCGAGCGACACCGTCGACGGCCTGCCCGGCGGTCCGAGCCAGGTCCGCGAGGTCGCGGCCACGCTCATCCGGGTCTGCAAGGAGCGCGCGCTCCCCCTGGTGCTCGTCGGCCACGTCACGAAGGACGGCTCGATCGCCGGCCCGCGCCTGCTCGAGCACCTGGTCGACGTGGTCTGCCACTTCGAGGGCGACCGGCAGACGGCGCTGCGCTTCGTCCGCTCGCTCAAGAACCGGTTCGGCCCGACCGACGAGGTCGGCTGCTTCGAGATGACCGCCGAGGGCATCGCCGAGATCCCCGACCCGAGCGGCCTGTTCCTCTCGCGCACCCGCTTCCCCACCCCCGGCATCTGCGTCACGGTGGCGATGGAGGGTCGACGCGCCCTGCCCGTCGAGATCCAGGCGCTCGTCATCGCGAACGACGGCGAGCACCCGCGCCGCGTCACCAACGGAGTCGACGCCTCGCGCGTCGCGATGATCCTCGCCGTCCTCGAACGGCAGGCGGGCATCCCGCTGCGCCGGTGCGACGTCTACGTGTCGACGGTCGGCGGAGTGAAGCTGATGGAGCCCGCGGCCGACCTCGCCATCGCCGTCGCGATCGCCTCCGCCCACGCGTACACGCCGCTCCGGCCCGGCATCGCCGCGTTCGGCGAGATCAGCCTCTCCGGGGATATCCGCCCGGCCTCCGGGGCCAAGCAGCGCGCCAACGAGGCCACCCGCCTCGGCCACTCCTCGCACCTCGACTCCAGCGCCTTCACGCTCTCGAGCGCCATCACCCACGCCCTCGTGCCGGTGCCCACGCGCATCCCCGAGGGCCGCTCCGGCCCGCGATCGAGCATGCAGGGCGCGTGAGCCGGGCAGTCCTAGACCCCTCCGCCTCCGCCGCCCCCGCCGCCCCCGCCCGAGCTGCCGCCGCCACCGGCACCGCCGCTCGACGAGCTCGTCGACGAGCCCACGAAGCTCGACGCCGACGACGAGAACGACGACACGCTGCTCGCGAACGCCGCCGCCTGGAATCCGCTCGACCCCGAGTACCAGACCGGATCCTCGCCCGCCTGCTCGTACGCCACCGACAGCGCCGTCGCCCACTCCGACTCCAGCCCCAGCAGCACCGCCCACGGCAGCAGCCGTTCGGTCACCTCCACGACCTCCACCGGCCCGAGCATGCGGCGCTGGGCGCCCTCCGGTGACTGCAGAACGGCGAACCGATCCGCCTCCGCCAGCTTCAGATACAGCTCCAGCCCGCGCAGATGATCGCGCAGCTCCGCCCCCGCCGCCGTCACGGGCACCTTCGCCAGGAGCACGCACACCAGCGCCCCGATCGCGATCGCCACGAGCACCAGGACGAACGGCAGCGCCCCACCCAGCGACGCCGCGAGCAGACCCGCCCCGCCGACCACCGCGACGATCACCGCCACGACCGTCGCCAGGATCAGCCAGACCGACCCGCGCACCGTGCCCGGCCGCCGCAGCCCCTCCTCCTCGGCCCGCTTGGGCAGCGTGCTCAGCAGAGCGGTGACCTCCTTGCCGAACGCCTTGTCCTTCTCGGCCAGATCACGGACCGTACCGGGCGCCGGCGACGGACCGAACGCGATGTCCCGGAAGCGCCGCTCGTCGACTGCCAGCGGACGCGGCCGCCCGGCGCGCCGCAGCGACACCTCGGCCGGATCCAGCACCCGCAGGAGGAACGACGGCTTCCCCTTGCGCCCCTCGACCTCCTCGATCCGCGCGAACCGCCGCACCGCGGAGTCGACCAGCGCCGCCGCGGCGACCCTCGAAGTCTTCGACCGCAGCTGCGCCGACAGGAACAGCCCCTGCACCGGCGGC
Source organism: Rathayibacter caricis DSM 15933 (assembly GCF_003044275.1). Classification (NCBI taxonomy): domain Bacteria; kingdom Bacillati; phylum Actinomycetota; class Actinomycetes; order Micrococcales; family Microbacteriaceae; genus Rathayibacter; species Rathayibacter caricis. The sequence continues at coordinate 428,212 of NZ_PZPL01000001.1, forward strand.
TCGTACTCGGCGATGATCGTCGGCCTGCCCGGTGCGTCCTTCAGCACCGTGGCACGCCGTCGCGCGGCGACAGCCAGCAGCACCAGCGACGCCCCCAGTCCGATCAGCTGCACCCACCCCCAGGCGGCCGCGAAGTAGCTGTCGTCGCGCGGGGTGAACGTGCCCGGCGCGAACCCGACCGCGATAGTGACGTTCTCCCCCGCCGCGAGATCGCTGCCGGAGGCGGTGACCACTCCGTCGCCCTCGTCGAGCACGCAGCCGTCCGTCGAGCCGGCGACGCCCCGGTAGCAGGACGCCGTCCCGGTCGCGGCCTCCGCGAGCCCCGGGCCCAGCTCCACCCGGATCCGGTAGTCGTCGAACGGCTGGCGCCAGGCGGTGCCGTTCGCGTCCCAGTAGAACTCGTCCTCTCCACTCGACGTCCCCGAGGCGGGCAGTGTCACGTTCCGCTGCGTGTAGGTGAACACGTAGGTCTGGCTGCCGCTGACGTAGTCGTCCGCGGCGCTCGTGACGATCAGGAAGCCGTCCTCCGACTCCGTGTCGACGGGCCGGGGCGCGCCGTCGCCGTCCGTCACCGAGACGAGATCGACGTCGGTCGGCCGCCCCTCGAACTCGAGCGGGATCGCCCGCTGCATCCCGCGGTTCTGGTTCGGCGGGAACTCGGCGACGAACGTCTCCTCCGTCGTCAGGATCGACCGACCCTCCGCGTCGCGGTCGAGCACGAAGTCGGCCGAGTACTCCGAGAAGCGGAAGTCGTCCAGGCCCGCTCGCAGCGCATCGGCCGGAGCGGCCGGCGCTGCGAGGAGCGCCGCGAGGAGCAGCCCACCGGCCGTGGCCGCGGACAGGACAGCGGAGAGAGTGGCCCTCATGTCCCCGAGCGTAGGCGCGGAACGTGGCGCGCCGCGTCCGCCGAGCGGGCGAGACCTACCGCAGCAGGAACTGGGTGGTCGACCCGGACGGGATGCCCGCGATCGACACCGAGAGCGCGTAGGCGGCACCCTCGCCGGCGACCGCCTCGCGTCCGCCGTCGCAGGTGTCCGGCGAGGAGCGGGTGCGATCCCAGGTGATCGGGCTCCCGGTCACCGTGCGGCCCGACTGCAGCAGCACGTCCAGGTCGGAGGCGCCGGTCTGGCAGTCGGTCGAGGACCAGATCGGGTCGGAGCCGCTCGTGATCGTGAAGACCTGCTGCGACGTCCCCGCGTTGATCACGCAGTCCGAGTTCGAGATGTTGGCGAGCGAGAGCGAGAGCTGCGGATTCTCGTCCGAGGAGTAGCTCGTCGAGTCCGTCACCGCCGTGACAGCGACCATGTCGGCGGTGCAGTCCGGCACGGCTCCCGAGGCCGACGGCATGGTCGAGGGGTAGAGCGTGGGCAGCGGGCTGCTCGACGGACCGGCGTCGTCGGCCGCCTCCCGCGATCCCGCCCACGGCTGGAGGGACAGCAGCACGACCAGGCCCGCCACGATCACGAGGAGCGCCAGCAGCACGCCGGCCCTGCGCCTGCGGTAGACCCGGGAGGGCAGGCGGCGGGGCGGCGGAGTCACCGGAACAGGCTACGACGCCGCAGCTGTCAGAGCGTCTTCAGCATCCGGGTGTTGCCGAGCGTGTTCGGCTTCACGCGGGCGAGGTCGAGGAACTCCGCGACACCCTCGTCGGGAGAGCGGAGCAGCTCGGCGTACACCTCGGGGTCGACGACCTTCTCGCCGATCGGCGCGTAGCCGTGGCGCTGGAAGAAGTCGACCTCGAAGGTCAGGCAGAACAGGCGCTTGAGCCCCAGTTCGCGGGCGTCGTTCTCGAGCCGCTCCAGGATGTGGTGGCCGACTCCGCGGCCGAGCCAGTCCTGCGTCACGGCGAGAGTGCGCACCTCCGCGATGTCGTCCCACATCACGTGCAACGCGCCGCAGCCGATGGCGTTGCCCTCGCCGTCCTCCGCGATGCGGAACTCCTGCACGGCTCCGTAGAGCACCACTCGGTCCTTGCCCAGGAGGATCCGCTCGTTGACGAGGGGCTCGCTCAGCTCCTGGATGAAGGGGACGTCACTCGTGCGCGCCCGGCGCACCGGGTACTTCCAATCGGCCATCGGACCAGCGTAGGGCCTGGTGAGCGCAGGTCCTGGTGAGCACAGGGCCGAACGACGACGAGCCCGCCCCTCCGGAGGGAGGAACGGGCTCGTCGAGGTGGTGCGGGTTACGCCATCAGGTCGGGCGTCGCCGGGCCGGCGGTCGCCGCTCCGGTTGTCGCGCCGGCGCTGATCGAGATGAGGCGCGGAGTCGTCGTGAAGACGAACTTGCCCTCGGCGAAGTCCACGTGGATGTGGTCTCCGGAGCCGAGCTGGCCGTGCAGGATCTGCTCGGACAGCTGGTCCTCGATCTCGCGCTGGATCGCGCGGCGGAGGGGGCGGGCACCGAGGGCCGGGTCGAACCCGACCTCGATGAGGCGCTCCTTCGCCGGCTGCGTCAGCTCGACCGTCATGTCGCGGTCGAGCAGGCGGTCGCTCAGGCGCTTGATGAACAGGTCCACGATCTGGAGCAGCTCGGGCTTGGACAGCTGCGGGAAGACGATGACGTCGTCCACGCGGTTGAGGAACTCGGGCTTGAAGTGCTTCTTGAGCTCCTCGTTGACCTTGCCCTTCATGCGGTCGTAGCCGGTGGCGTTGTCGCCCTCGATCTGGAAGCCGACCGGGCCGCCCGCGATGTCGCGCGCACCGAGGTTGGTGGTCATGATGATGACGGTGTTCTTGAAGTCGACCACCCGGCCCTGACCGTCGGTCAGGCGTCCCTCCTCCAGGATCTGGAGGAGCGAGTTGAAGATGTCGGGGTGCGCCTTCTCGATCTCGTCGAACAGGACCACGCTGAAGGGCTTCCGGCGGACCTTCTCGGTGAGCTGGCCGCCCTCCTCGAAGCCGACGAACCCGGGAGGGGCGCCGAAGAGCCGCGAGACGGTGTGCTTCTCGCCGTACTCCGACATGTCGAGCGAGATCATCGCGTCCTCGTCGTCGAACAGGAACTCGGCGAGCGCCTTCGCGAGCTCCGTCTTGCCGACGCCCGTGGGGCCGGCGAAGATGAACGACCCGGAGGGGCGCTTGGGATCCTTGAGACCCGCGCGGGTGCGGCGGATGGTGCGCGAGAGGGCCGCGATGGCCTCCTCCTGACCGATGACGCGCTGGTGCAGCGCCTTCTCCATGAAGACGAGCCGCGAGGACTCCTCCTCGGTCAGCTTGAACACCGGGATGCCGGTCGCCTGGGCGAGGACCTCGGCGATCAGGCCCTCGTCGACGACACCGGTCGCCTTGACGTCGCCCGACTTCCACTTCTTCTCGAGGCGCAGGCGCTCACCGAGCAGCTGCTTCTCCTCGTCGCGGAGCGACGCGGCCTTCTCGAAGTCCTGGTCCTCGATCGCGGCCTCCTTCGCGGCGCGGACGACGGCGATGCGGTCGTCGAAGTCGCGCAGCTCCGGCGGGGCCGACAGGATCGACAGGCGCAGGCGTGCGCCGGCCTCGTCGATCAGGTCGATGGCCTTGTCGGGCAGGAAGCGGTCGCTGATGTAGCGGTCGGCGAGGTTGGCGGCCGAGACGATCGCGCCGTCGGTGATGGACACCTTGTGGTGCGCCTCGTAGCGGTCGCGCAGGCCCTTGAGGATGTTGATCGTGTGAGGGAGCGACGGCTCCGCCACCTGGATCGGCTGGAAGCGGCGCTCGAGAGCGGCGTCCTTCTCGAAGTGCTTGCGGTACTCGTCCAGCGTGGTCGCGCCGATCGTCTGCAGCTCGCCGCGGGCGAGCAGCGGCTTGAGGATCGAGGCGGCGTCGATCGCGCCCTCCGCGGCCCCTGCGCCGACGAGGGTGTGGATCTCGTCGATGAAGGTGATGATGTCGCCGCGGGTGCGGATCTCCTTCGTCACCTTCTTCAGGCGCTCCTCGAAGTCACCGCGGTAGCGGGAACCGGCGATGAGCGAGCCGAGGTCGAGCGTGTAGAGCTGCTTGTCCTTCAGCGTCTCGGGCACGTCGCCGCGCACGATCGCCTGGGCCAGACCCTCGACGACGGCGGTCTTGCCGACGCCGGGCTCGCCGATCAGCACGGGGTTGTTCTTGGAGCGGCGCGAGAGGATCTGCATCACGCGCTCGATCTCCTTCTCGCGCCCGATGACCGGGTCGAGCTTGTTGTCGCGCGCGGCCTGGGTCAGGTTGCGGCCGAACTGGTCGAGGATCTGCGAGCCGCCCTGGGGCTGCTGCTGCTCTCCTCCGACCGCGACCTGCTCCTTGCCCTGGTAGCCGGACAGCAGCTGGATGACCTGCTGGCGCACGCGGTTGAGGTCGGCGCCGAGCTTGACGAGCACCTGCGCGGCGACGCCCTCGCCCTCGCGGATGAGCCCGAGCAGGATGTGCTCGGTGCCGATGTAGTTGTGGCCGAGCTGCAGAGCCTCGCGGAGCGAGAGCTCGAGCACCTTCTTGGCGCGCGGCGTGAACGGGATGTGACCCGTCGGCTGCTGCTGCCCCTGGCCGATGATGTCCTGGACCTGCTCGCGCACCGCGTCGAGCGAGATGCCGAGGGACTCGAGCGCCTTGGCGGCCACTCCCTCGCCCTCGTGGATCAGCCCGAGCAGGATGTGCTCCGTGCCGATGTAGTTGTGATTGAGCATCTTGGCCTCTTCCTGGGCCAGGACGACGACGCGCCGTGCGCGATCGGTGAATCTCTCGAACATGCTGTCACTCCCTACGGAACCCGCAGGGGTGGGCTCCGATAGGACGACTGTAACCAGCGCTCCCCCGGGTCGGACCCCCTGTTCGCCCTGGGCGTGCAGCCGATCCCGCCCGGGCCCGCGGTCCATGCACAGGCATACACTTCCCGCATGAGCAACCTGGAGAAGCACCCGGACGAGCACCCGGTGTCCTCCGCCCGCGGCACGGCGGTCGGCTCCCCCGGCATCGAGGTTCTGGAGGCGCGCCTCGTGCCCCTCGGCGGCCCCCGCGCCATCGAGGTGCGGCGCACGCTTCCGCAGCGCTCGCGGTCGACGATCGGCGCCTGGTGCTTCGCCGACCACTACGGACCGGTGACGCTGGGCGAGGAGGCCGGGATGGACGTGCCCCCGCACCCGCACACGGGACTCCAGACGGTCAGCTGGCTGTTCGAGGGCGAGATCGACCACCGGGACAGCGTCGGGAGCCACCAGCTCGTGCGGCCGGGCGAGCTCAACCTGATGACCGCGGGCAGCGGCATCTCGCACTCCGAGGTCTCGACCGGAGGCGCTCCTGTGCTGCACGGCGTCCAGCTGTGGGTCGCCCTCCCCGAGAGCGCGCTGGCCATCGATCCGTTCTTCGAGCACCACCGCGGCGTCCGCGTCGACCTGCCGGGCGCGGTGGTCCGCGTGTTCCTCGGAGGGATGCTGGGCGCGTCCGTGCCCGCGAGCACCTTCACTCCGCTCGTCGCCGCGCAGATCGACCTGGAGCCGGGGGCGTCGGTCGACCTGCCGATCGACTCCGGCTGGGAGCACGGCGTGCTGGTCGACTCCGGTCCGGTCGTCGTCGAGGGGGTCGAGGTCGCGCGCGCGGATCTGGCCTACGTCGCACCGGGACCCGCGACCCTGCGCCTGTCAGTCGGCGACGCGGGCGGCCGCGTGGTGCTGATCGGCGGTGAGCCGTTCGGGGAGGACCTCGTGATGTGGTGGAACTTCGTCGGCCGGCGCCACGACGACATCGCGGCGGCGCGCGAGCGCTGGCAGGCCGATGTGATCGACGGAGGAGACCCCGCGGGTCCGTTCGGCACCGTCACCGGCTACGACGGCCGCTCCCTCCCGGCGCCGACCCTCCCGACGGTGCGGCTCAAGCCGCGCCGCCGGGTCTGATCGCGCCGGGCCGGACTGCTCAGGACCCGACCGCTCAGGACTCCGTCGCGGCGCTCGCCTTGTCGACGCCGCTCTTCTGCTCACCGCTCTCCTGGCCGGCGCTCTCCGCTTCCTTCTGAGCCGCCTTCTCGGCCGCCGCCCGGTCGGTCGCCTCCGCCGACTCGCGGAAGGCGCGGCGCGGATCCTGCGTGGCGCTCATCGGCGAGAGGTCGCGCGAGCCGATCGCGTCGACGACCCAGCCCGAGATCACGCGCCACTTGCGATCCAGGGTCGGCATGGCCGCTCCGTGGTAAGCCCGGTGGGCCAGCCAGGCGAGCGGACCCCGGAGCTTGACGCCCTTGATCACGCCCGCGCCCTTGCCGATGCCGTACTCCGCGACGGTGCCGACGGACGCGTGCCGGTACTCCTCGACGGTGCCGCCGGTGAGGTCGGCGACGATGTTCGCCGCGAGCAGCTTGGCCTGGCGGACCGCGTTCTGCGCGTTCGGCGGGTAGTACGCGGGCTGCTTCTCGGAGGTGAGATCCGGGATCTGCGCTCCGTCGCCGGCCGCCCACGCGCCGGGCACCGGAGTGCCGTCCTCGCGGATCACGCGCAGCCGCGCGTCCGCCATCACATGGCCGCGGGGGCCTCGGGGCGCGTCGGTGGCGTCGAGGACAGGGTTCGGCTTCACTCCCGCCGTCCAGACGATGGTCGCCGACGGGATCCGCTCGCCGCTCGAGAGCTCGACGACGCCGTCCTCGCACGAGGGCATCGTGGTCTTCAGGTGCACGTGCACGCCGCGGGCGCGCAGGTGCTCGAGCGTCCACTTCGACAGCTCGGGGCCGACCTCGGGCGCGACCCGGTCGAGCGCCTCGACGAGGTGCCAGGTCACGTCGCCCATCGAGAGCGAGGGCTGCGCGGCGAGCGTGCGGCGGCTGAGGTCGAGCAGCTCGCTCAGCGCCTCGACGCCCGTGTAGCCGCCGCCGACGAAGACGAAGGTGAGCAGCCGCCGGCGCTCCGCCGCATCGGTCGTGAGCGCCGCCCGCGCGATGTTCTCGATGACGCGGTCGCGCAGATGGGCGGCCTCCTCGAGGGTCTTGAAGCCGATGCCGTGCTCGGCGAGCCCGGGCGTCGGGAAGGTGCGCGTGACGGCGCCCAGGGCGAACACCACCTGGTCGAAGGCGATCGTGCGCGTCGAGCCGTCGAGAGCGGCGACCTCGGCGCTGCGCTCCTCGAGGCTCACTCCGGTGATCGATCCGCGGATCACGCGGGTGCGCTTGAGGGCGGAGATCAGCGGGACGGTCACGTGCCGCGGCTGCACGTGCCCGCCGGCCACCTCGGGCAGCAGCGGCTGGTAGGTCATGTAGGGGTTGGGCTCGACGACCGTGACGTCGATCGGAGCGAGACCCCGGCGCTTCTCGAGCCCCCACGCCGTGTAGAGGCCGACGTAGCCGCCGCCGAGGATGAGGATGCGCGTGGTTCCGGATGCCGTCATGTCGGTCCCTTCTCGGACCCGGCGCGACGAGCGGCCGGGTGCAGCGGTGCGGAGGAGTGTCCGACGCTACGCCGAGGGTGTTCCGGGGGACAGGGCCTTGCGCCCGCGCGGCTGAGCGGCAAGAGTGCCGCCGGTCAGCCGACCGCGCGCTCCTCGTCGCGCAGGCGCCGGCGGTACTCGCTGGGCGAGAGCCCCGTCTGCGTGGCGATCGCCCGGCGCAGCCGCTCGGGCGACGAGAACCCCGCCCGCCGAGCGATGTCGCTGAGCGGCAGGTCCTCCCCCTCCGGACCGCCGACGATGCGGAGCGCGCTCTCGGTGCGCACCGTCGAGATGAGCTCCCGGAGCGTCGTGCCGCGCTCGTCGGCGATCGCCCGCTGCAGCGTGCGCAGGCTCACCCGGCAGCGGCGGGCGACGGTGCCGGGATCGAGGCCCGGATCGGTGTGGTCGGCCTGCACGACCCGCTCGGCCGCCTCGACCATGTCGTGGATCCCCATCCGCTCGAGCGACGGATCGGAGCGCTCGGAGTCGAGGACCCGGCCGAGGCGCTGCACGGCGTCCTTCAGGAACTCGGCCTGCACCGCGTGGCCGATGTCGAGATCGGCGAGGAACACGCGCAGCAGCGAGCGCGCCGTGTCGGTGAGCGGCGACGCAGGGACGTACCGCGGCGGCTCCGGCCTCCTGGAGCGCTCGGCGGTCGGCACGGCGAGACGCAGGAGGAGCAGCCGGACGGGGCGGCGCGCGGACACGACGACCGGCACGTCCGACGACAGCGCGAGGACACCCTCCGACACCGCGATCGTGCCGGCCGACGACTCGACGACGAGCTCCCCCTCCATCGGCAGGAGCAGGACGGTCGACGGCTCGACGATGCGGTCGCTCGGCCAGCGGACGACCAGCGGGCCGGTGACGATGTGCAGTGCGCGCACGCCGTCGACGCCGGCGAGGGCGAGATCCATCCGGAAGGCCAGGGGCAGGTCGACGTCGATGTCGGCCGCGCGACGCAGCGCCGCGACGCCGTCGGCGCCGCGCAGCCGGACGGTGCGGGCGCCGGCGCCGATCGGGATGCTGGCGGGATTCTGCAGGACGGGGCGTGGGACCACGGTGGCGACTCCGATCGTGAGCACGGCCGCCGCGGAGGCGCCGTCTCTCGGAGCTTAGAAGAGGTGAGACTTGCTCGTCTCCGCCCAGAAAGGGGCACCGGGCGTCACTGCAGCGCGGAGGTCAGCCTCGCGAGGTTGTCGAGGATCGTCGAGCGCAGCGGCTGCCGGCGCCACTCCCGCAGCGTCAGCTCGCGCGAGTGCTCGCGGTAGTCCTGCTGGACCTGGCGCAGGTCCTCCACGAACTCGGCCCCGCGCACCATCAGCGACACCTCGAGGTTCAGGGTGAACGAGCGCATGTCCATGTTGCTCGAGCCGATCACGGCGACGTCGTCGTCGATCGTGAAGTGCTTCGCGTGCAGGATCGTCGGAGCGCGGTACATCCAGATCCGCACGCCGGCCGTGAGCAGCGTCTCGTAGTACGAGCGCTGCGCGTGGTAGACGACCGCCTGGTCGCCGATCTCGGAGACGAACAGCTCGACGTGGATCCCCCGGCGCGTGGCCGTCGTGATGGCGTAGAGCATCGCCTCGTCCGGCACGAAGTACGGGCTCGTGATGATGATCGACTTCTGCGCCGAGTAGAGCAGGGTGAGGAACAGCCGCAGGTTGTTCTCTCCGTCGAACCCGGGCCCGCTCGGCACGACCTGGCAGTCGATGGTGTCGCGCTGCTGGAGCGCCTCCATCGGCTCGGACTCGCGCAGCAGCAGTTCGTCGGTCTCGCTGTACCAGTCGGTGATGAAGATGGCGTTGAGGCCCTGCACCACCGGACCCTCGAGCCGCACCATCAGATCGTGCCAGTGCAGGCCCCGGCGGATGTTGCCGCGCTTGTTGTAGCTGGAGTCGACGACGTTCTGCGAGCCCATGAAGGCCGCGTTGCCGTCGACGATCAGGAGCTTGCGGTGGTTGCGGAGGTCGGGGCGCTGGTACTGCCCGCGCCACGGGCGCACGGGGAGCATGTAGGACCAGTGCGCACCGGCGTCGCGCAGGCGGCGCAGCCGCCGGTAGGTGCCCCCCGCGTAGCCGGGCACGCGGATCGACGCGATGTGGTCGAGCAGGATCCGCACCCGCACGCCGCGGGCGACCGCCCGGTCGAGCGCGTCGAAGAAGGGCTCGGTGGTCGAGTCGGCGGCGAGGATGTAGAACTCGCAGTGCACGTACCGGCGCGCACGATCGATCTCGGCGGCCATCGCCCGGATCGTCTGCTCGTAGTCGCCCTGCAGCCGGGCGTCGTTGCCGCCGACCAGCGGCATGGCGCCGAGGTTGCGGTTGAGGGTCACGACCGACTCGAGCCACTGCGGCCACGGGTGGTTGCGCGCGACCCGGTCGATGCCCTCCGTCGACTCGAGGATGAACCGGTTGATCTCCTCCTGCTTGCGCCGGCGCTTGCGCGGCAGGCGGTAGCTCCCGATGAAGAGGAAGAGGAGGATGCCGACGTAGGGGATCAGGAAGATCGCCATCAGCCAGGCGAGACCGGTGGTCGGGCGCCGGTTGCGCGGCACGACGATGACGGCGACGACGCGCACCACGAGCTCGACGACGATCGCGGCGATCGCGAGGACGAGCGACCAGTCCGGTTGCGGCACCGCGTCTCCTCGCCGTTCGCGTGCAGGGGGTCGGCGACGGCGCGGGCTGCGCGCCGCTCCCCGATCCGGGGTCGGTCAGGAGGGGTCGGTCAGGAGGCGTCGCGCGGAGGCAGACCGCGGCGGGCGCGCTCCTTCGCCTCGATGCGGTCGTAGGCGCGGCGCTCGTTGCGGTCGGAGCGGATGAGCGCGCGCATGATGAACCAGAAGAGGAGACCGATGCTGACGGTCGGCAGAAGAGCCCACAGCCCCTGATTCCAGATCTCCCAGTCCATGCGGCGATCCTACCCGGGCGCACCGGACCGGGCCTGGGGATGGCCGTGACGTGAGTGTCAGCCGCTCTCGACGGACTTGTTGAGGGCGGCCGCGTCGGCGTTCAGGCCCTCGAGCTCGGTGCGGAGCGCGTCGTACGCCGCGATGTCCGCGTCGATCGCGTCGCGCCGGGCGTCGATGGCCTCTCCGCGGGCCAGCAGATCGGCCCGGGCGGCGTCGAACGCGGACTGCGAGGCGAAGTCGCCGCTGTCGGCGCGGGAGTTGAAGGAGTCGATCTCGGCGTTCAGGGCGTCGTACTCGGCGTTGTTCGCCTCGACCCGCGCCGTCAGGTCGACGTACGACGCCTCGATCCGGGCGACCAGGTCGGTGATGCGGTTCTCGAGATCGGTGAAGACGGCCTCGTAGCGCGCGTTCAGCCCGACGACCACCGAGCGGTCGGTGAAGTACTGGGCGTAGTGCGCCTCGAGCGCCGGCGGCAGGTCGACGGCCTCGGTGCCCAGGATGGAGTGCAGCTCGTTGACGCGCTCGCCCAGCCCGCCGGTGCGGTACAGCTCGAGCCGCTCGGCGACGGTGCCGCCCTCGGGAAGGGTCTCGTACGCGGCCTCGAGCTGTGCGCCGAGGTCGCTCCGCTCGTCGTCGTCCAGCCGGTCCCACGCCGCGTGCAGCATCTCGTGAGCCGCGGTGACGTCGCGGATGCCGTCGAGATCGGGGTTGTCCACGTCCGAGATGTAGATGTCGCTGCCGGTGTAGCAGCCGAGCACGATCTCGTCCGAGGCGCCGTAGCCGCACAGCTCGTTGAAGCCGGTGGTCGGCTCGACCGAGGGGTGCGAGGCGTAGTAGAGGGCGCGGCCGCGCGTGGACATGGCTGTGCGCTCCGCGAATCCGGCGATCGTGGCGTCGGGCTCGAACGCCTCGGCCGCCTGCCGATCGGCGACGGCCGCTCCGAGGTCGCGGGAATCGGCGAGCACGGACGCGGCGACCACCGTGCCCACCCCGAACTGCGCGACGGTGAGCACGCTCGCGACCGCGATCGCGACGATGCTGGATGCCCGGACCACGTCTCCCCCGTCCGGCCGCGAGGGCCGCCGTCGTGCTCGGCGGGGGCGGACCCGCCGTTCGTCCAGGCTACTTGACGAGCGGGAACAGGATCGTCTCGCGGATCCCGAGGCCGGTGATCGCCATCAGGAGCCGGTCGATGCCCATGCCCATGCCGCCCGTCGGCGGCATGCCGTGCTCGAGGGCGCGGAGGAAGTCCTCGTCCAGGCGCATCGCCTCGTCGTCGCCCGCGGCCGCCTGGCGCGCCTGCTCGACGAAGCGCTCGCGCTGCACGACCGGGTCGACGAGCTCCGAGTAGCCGGTGGCGAGCTCGAAGCCGCGGACGTAGAGATCCCACTTCTCGACGACGCCCGGGATGGTGCGGTGCGCGCGCACGAGCGGCGAGGTGTCGACGGGGAAGTCGAGCACGAAGGTCGGACGGGTCAGCCCGCCCTTCACGAAGTGCTCCCACAGCTCCTCGACGTACTTGCCGTGCGTGGGCACGTGCACCTCGACGCCCTCGCGCTCGGCGAGCGTCTCGAGCTCGACCAGCGGGGTCTCGGGGGTGATCGCGATGCCGGTGGCCTGCGACAGGCTCTCGTACATCGAGATGCGGTCCCACTCGCCGCCGAGGTCGAACTCGGTGCCGTCGGCCCAGGTGACCACGTGCGATCCGGCGACGGCGAGCGCCGCGTTCTGGATCAGCTCCTGCGTGAGATCGGCGATCGAGGTGTAGTCGCCGTAGGCCTGGTACGCCTCGAGCATCGCGAACTCGGGCGAGTGCGTGGAGTCGGCGCCCTCGTTGCGGAAGTTGCGGTTGATCTCGAACACGCGGTCGATGCCCCCGACGACGGCCCGCTTGAGGTACAGCTCGGGGGCGATGCGGAGGTAGAGCTCGGTGTCGAACGCGTTGGAGTGCGTCGCGAACGGGCGGGCCGAGGCTCCGCCGTGCATGACCTGCAGCATCGGCGTCTCGACCTCGAGGAAGCCGTGCGACGAGAAGGTGCTGCGGAGGGACGCGTTGACCGCCGCGCGGGTGACGACCGTCTCGCGGGCCTGCGGACGCACGATCAGGTCGAGATAGCGCTGGCGCATCCGGGTCTCGTCGCCGAGCTCGTTGTGCAGGTTCGGAAGCGGGAGGATCGCCTTCGCGGCGATGGTCCAGCTCGACACCCAGACGCTCAGCTCGCCGCGCTTGCTCGAGAGCACCTCGCCCTCGACGAACAGGTGGTCGCCCAGGTCGACGAGCTCCTTCCACGCGGCCAGCGACTCCTCGCCGACGTCGCCGAGCGACACCATGGCCTGGATGCGCGAGCCGTCGCCGGACTGCAGCGTCGCGAAGCAGAGCTTGCCGGTGTTGCGCTGGAAGACCACGCGGCCGGCGAGGCCGACCCGCTCGCCCGTGCGGACGTCGGGCTCGAGACCAGCGTGCCGCTCGCGGACCGCGGCGATGGTGTCGGTCACTCCGACCGCGACCGGGTAGGCGCCGCCGCCGAGGTCGTCGCCCGCGCGCTCGATCAGTCGCTCGCGCTTGGCGAGACGCACGGCCTTCTGCTCGGACGCCTCCTCGGCGAAGAGATCATCGGGGTTCACGGGGGCGTCGGGGGTGTCGGCCATGTCGGGGCGCAGGTGCTTTCGGTCGGGGGCGGAGGGGCGCGATCAGGCGAGCAGGATCGGGCCGTTGTCGAGGAGCCGGGTGGATCCGACGATCGCGGCGACGAGCACGAGGGCCGGGCCGCGATGGTCGTCGTCGACCGGGAGGAGCGTCGCCGGGTTCACGACGACGAGGTAGTCCAGCTTAACCAGCGCCTCGCCCATCGCCGCCGACTGGGCGGCCGCGATCACGGCGTCGATCCCGCCGTCGGCCGCGGAGGCGGCGGCCTCGAGCACGTTCGGGACGGTGCGCGCGGCGCGGCGCTCGCGGGCGTCGAGGTAGCGGTTGCGGCTCGAGAGGGCGAGGCCGTCCTCCTCGCGGACCGTCTCGACGGCCTCGATCGCGACGGGCACGTCGAGGTCGCGCACCATGCGCCGCACGAGGAACAGCTGCTGCGCGTCCTTCTGCCCGAAGAACGCGACGTCGGGCTGCACGATGTGCAGCAGCTTCGCGACCACGGTCAGCATGCCGTCGAAGTGACCCGGGCGGGAGCGTCCCTCGTAGAGGGTGCCGACGTGCCCGGCGACGACGCGGGTCGACGTGGGCCCGTCCGGGTACATCTCCGCGACCGACGGGGCGAAGACGACATCGACGCCCTCGGCCTCCAGCAGCGCCGTGTCGGCGGCGAGGTCGCGCGGGTAGCGGTCGAGGTCCTCGGTGGGGCCGAACTGCAGCGGATTCACGAACACCGACACGACGACGAGGTCGGCGCTCGCGCGTGCCGCGTCGACGAGCGCGAGATGGCCGTCGTGCAGGGCGCCCATCGTGGGGACGAGGGCGACGCGGGATCCGGCGCGACGCGCCTCCGCCACCCGCTCGCGGAGGGCGTCGATGCGTTCGATGGTGCTGATCACCCGACGATGCTACCGGCGACTCCCGCCCCTCCCCCTTGCTGATCGAGTAGCCCGCGCAGCGGGCCTACCGAGATCCACTACAGCCCGGACATCACCCTCGGAGGACGTGGGTCTCGATACGCCCCTCCGGGGCTACTCGACCGGCAAGCTCTCGGCACCCCGCCTCCTCCTGCTGATCGAGTAGCCCGCGCAGCGGGCGTATCGAGATCCACCATCGCTGAGGCGGGGGCGGTCAGCCCGCGGCGCGGCGGAGGGCGTCGTCGACGGAGGAGCGGACGAGGCTCGAGAGGAAGAAGCCGGGCTTCTCGACGCCGATGCCCGCCAGCAGGCCGGCGGCCTGGTCGACGATGGCGGTCGAGAACGTGGTGGCGGTCGAGACGGCCTCCGCGTAGGCGGCGCGGTCCGCCTCCGCCACGGTCACCGGCTCGCCGCCCATCTCGACGACGAGCGCCTGCGCGATCGGGAGGACGGGACCCGGTGCGGTGACCGCGAAGTACGTCTCGACGAGTCGCGCGAGGTCGAGGCTCGTACCGCTGAAGGCCATCGCGGGGTGCGCGGCGAGCGGGATCACTCCGGCCGCGAGAGCGGGGGCGAGGATCCCGAACCCGTGCTCGGGAGCGGTGTGCAGCACGAGCTGGCCCGGCTGCCAGACCCCTGCGGCGGCGAGCCCGGCGACCAGCGACCCGAGCTCGTCGCCCGGGACCGCCAGCACGACGAGCTCGCTGCGCTCGACGAGCTCGGGGATCGCGAGGATCGGCGCGCCGGGCAGCAGGGCGTCGGCGCGCTCGCGGCCGGCCTCGCTCGTGGTCGCGACTCCGACGATCGCGTGGCCGGCGCCGGCGAGAGCGGCGCCGAGCACGGGGCCCACGCGGCCCGCTCCGATGATCCCGACGCCGAGGCGTCCGTCGCGGCGGGGCTCAGGCATACGGGTCTCCTTCGGGGGCGGGCCACGACGGGGCGGGCACGGCGGCCGCGCGCCTCCCCCACAGGTGGCTGGCATCGCGCTCGGCCGCGCGCACTCCCGCGTGCGCCAGAGCGTCGAAGAACGCGAGCCCGTCGGCCGCTCCCATCACGGGCACCATCGGAGTGACGGGGCCGGTGACCGTGTGCACGCGGGCCGAGGCGAGCCCCAGCAGGCGCTGGACGGGCCCCTGCTGGACGCCGATGCTCTGCATGCGCGCGAGCGGCACGACCGCGACGCGCCGCCAGACGGCTCCGCTGCGCAGGATCACCACGTCGTCGGTGAGCCGGTAGCCGGTGCGGCGCCAGGAGAACGGGCGGAGCCACGCCGCGGCGCGGGGCGCCCGGGTGAAACCGGTGGCGTCGCGGTGCCGCAGTGCGTCGCCGACGGGAGTGGCCTCGGCGCCCTCCGCGGCGCCCGGCAGCAGCAGCCCGAGCACCTTCTCGACGTCGCGCAGATCGCCGACCGGGAGGATCGTGGTGTTCGGCTGTCCGTTCGCGCCCTGGGATGCGGCGTGGCCGGCGCGGTCGATCTTCACCTGCCACCACCCGAAGGGCCGCCAGAGCAGCGGCTGGGTGATCTCGACCGCGTGGACGCGGCCGGGCGGCAGCGTGTCGCTGCTGGTCGAGAAGACTCCGTAGCCGACGCGGACGCCGTCGGGAGTGGCGGCGATCGAGTAGCGCAGCGAGCGCACGAACTGGCGCACGTAGTAGCTGCCGGAGCCGAGCAGGCCCGGCAGGATCGCGATCAGCACGTAGGGCGACCCGTGGACCGCGACGAGCACCACCGCCACGATCGACGCCGCCAGGAACAGGGTGAACCCGCTGAAGACGAG
Organism: Rathayibacter caricis DSM 15933; assembly: GCF_003044275.1. NCBI lineage: Bacteria > Bacillati > Actinomycetota > Actinomycetes > Micrococcales > Microbacteriaceae > Rathayibacter > Rathayibacter caricis. The sequence continues at coordinate 443,808 of NZ_PZPL01000001.1, forward strand.
CGAGCCCAGCAGCCGGCCGGGCGGGATCGACAGGATCGACTCCGGGGGCGTGCCGTCGTCGTCCGTCCCGCCGAACTCCTCCAGCCGGCGCGCCAGGAAGCCGCCGGCCGGAGCCTCCCCCGGAGCGCCCGCCTCGCGCTCGCGGACACCGGAGGCGAGCCGCAGGATGTCGCGGCGGAGCGCGTCCACCAGGCGCGAACCGAGGTACGAGAGCTGCACGTTGGCGTCCTGGCCCGCGACGCCGACCTCGAGCTTCGCGGCGCCGAAGATCCGGGCGACGAGCGGGCGCTGCACGGCGATCCCCTGGATGCGGTCCAGGCGCGCGCGGCGGTTCGTGCGGAACAGCACGCCCGAGCGCACCTCCACGACCTCCTCGGTGATGCGGAAGGTGTGCATCCGCCACGACAGCCAGAAGGCGAAGACCGCGACGCCGAGTCCGACCGCCACCGCGAGGAGCGCCCAGCCGATCAGTCCGCGGTTCACGAGCTGATCGACGGGGTCGCCGCTCTCGTACTCGCCGGCACCGGGCAGGAACAGCTCGACGAGGCGCTCGCGCAGGTTCGTGATCAGGATGCCCAGCACGACGATCAGGCCGATGCCGCCCTTGAGGACGGGCGTCGCCGGGTGCAGGCGGTGCCACTCCCCGTCGGCGAGGTCGGTCTCGATGCCGCGGACCGCTCGCTCGGGAGCCTCGCTCACAGCCCGGCCCGGCGCGATTCGGCGAGCGCGACGAGACTGTCGCGCAGCTGCTCCGCGTCGGCCTCGGCCAGGCCGGGGATGCTCACTCCGGTCGCCGCGGCGGCGGTCACGAAGCGCAGGTCGGCGAGGCCCAGCGCCCGGGCGAGCGGTCCGCGGTTGACGTCGATGAGCTGCATCCGGCCGTAGGGCACGGACACGAAGCGCTGGAACATGATGCCGCGGCGGAAGAGCAGGTCGTCGTCGCGGAGGAGGTAGCCGTACGCCCGGGCGCGGCGCGGCGCGACGATGAGGAGGGTCAGCGCGAGCGCGGCGGCGGCGAGGAGCGCGATCCATGCCCAGCCCACTCCGACGAGCCAGAGAACGACGGGCACGGCGAGCAGCACCACGCTCGAGACGACGGCCGACACGATCTCGACCGCGATGTAGCGGGGCGAGACGCGGCGCCAGTCACCGGTGAGCTCGAGGCGGGTCCCGAGGGCGCTCGGCTCGACCTGCGGCGCCGACGGCTCGGCCTGCGTCGCGAGCGGCTCGCGCTGCAACGCGAGCGGCTCGTCCTGCGGGAGCGGCTGCGGCTCCGCGCGCTCCCGGCGCGCCTCCTCCTCGAGCCGCGCCTCGCGGCGGGACTGCGGCTGCTGCGGCTCGTCCGTCATGCTCACGTACTCCTGTCGGCGACCCTCCGGCGGCCGGCGTCAGGCGCGGTTCGCCTCGCCGACCACGGCGTCGTCGTCGTCATCGCTCGGCGGGATGGTGCAGAGGTGCTCGGCGACCAGTCCGGCCACCAGCAGGACGATCGATCCCGCGATCGTGGCGACGTCCTGCCACACGGAGCCTAGCGAAGGCACCGCGCGGCTCAGCAGGTAGACCAGGATCCCGCCCGAGGCTCCCAGCAGCAACGCTCCGACCAGGCTCGAGGCCTTCGCCAGCACCACGACGCGCATCGCGCGGAACGGATCGATCCGTCGGCGCAGGGTTCCCGTGGTGGCCCGGTGGATCGGGATCGCGAAGGCGAGGACCACGGCCGCGACCACGACCAGGGTGAGCGGCACCGTCAACGGCGGCAGCAGCACGGGGCGACCGGAGGAGGCGATCGCCAGGTCGAGGAGGAACCCCGCCACGGCGCCCGCGAGGGCGAGGCCGAGCAGGGTGCTGAGGCGGGTGCGCGTCACGGAGTGCTGCTCTCGGGGTCGGGTGTGCCGGGGGCGGTGCTCGTCGGTGCGCTCGCGGCGCGGGCGCCCCTCCACGCTATCGCTCCGGGCCACGGATGCACCGGGTCGCTCGCGAGGGCCCGCAGCTGCGCGACGGAGCCGTGCCCCGGCAGGACCGCGTCGGGCTCGACGTCGAGCCACGGCTCGAGGACGAAGGCGCGCTCGGCGGCGCGGGGGTGCGGGAGGGTGAGGTGCGGGTCGTCGCGGACGACGGCTCCGACCGCGATCAGGTCGATGTCGAGCGTGCGGTCGCCCCAGCGCTCCTCGCCCTCCCCCCGGAGGCGGCCGCACGCGCGCTCGATCGCGGAAGTCGCCGCGAGGAGGTCCTCGGGATCGAGAGTCGTGGATCCGGTGACCACCGCGTTGAGGTAGCCGGGTGCGTCGTGGTCGACCCCGTCGAGCTTCCACGCGGGGGTCTCGACGACCTTCGAGACGGCGTGCACGCGCAGTCCCGGAGTGGTGGCGAGCGCGCGGACCGCCTCCTCCAGGTGCGCGAGGCGGTCGCCGAGATTGCTGCCGAGCGCGAGGACGACCCGGCGCTCCGGGAGGATCCGCTCCTGTCGGGGCCTCACGAGCGGGCCCGGGTGATCTGCACGGCGACGTCGTCGAACGGCAGCGGGATGGGCGCGTCGGGCTTGTGGACGGTGATGCGCACCACGTCGGCCGCCGCGAAGCCGAGCGCGACGGCGGCGAGGCGCTCGGCGACCGTCTCGATGAGGTCGACCGGATCGCGGGTCACCGCGTCCGCGAGCGCGATCGCGAGCTCGCCGTAGTGGACCGTCTCGGCGAGGGCGTCGGCGCCGGCGGCGGGCGCGACGTCGAGCCAGACGGTCGCGTCGATCAGGAAGTCCTGACCGTTCTCGCGCTCGAAGTCGAAGACGCCGTGGTGCGCGCGCACGCGCAGCCCCGTGAGGGTGATGGAGTCGCGCAGCGCGAGGGCGGCGGGGTCGACGGCGGAGGGGCGGACGCCGGTCGGGACGGACGCGGACGGTTCGGACTCGGTCACCGGAGCTCCTCGTGCAGGCGGGCGGAGAGCGCCAGGGCGCGGGCGCTCGAGCGGACGTCGTGCACCCGGACACCCCAGGCGCCGCGGTCGGCGGCGAGGAGGCTGAGCATGGCGGTCACGTCGTCGCGCTCGGCGGCGGCGGCCTCGGCGGCGAACGGAGCGAGGAAGCGCTTGCGCGAGTGCCCGACGAGCACAGGGAAGCCGAGCGACACGATCGAGTCGAGGTGCGCGAGGAGGGCCCAGTCGTGGCCGCCGTTCTTCGCGAAGCCGAGTCCCGGATCCAGGATCAGGCGGTCGTCGCGGATGCCCGCCTCGCGCGCCGCGTCGATCCGGCGCTCGAGCTCGCCCCGCACCTCTCCCACGACGTCGGCGTAGGAGGCGAGCGCGTTCATGTCGGCGCTGTGGCCGCGCCAGTGCATGGCGATGTAGACGGCGCCGCGCTCGGCGACGAGCGGCAGCATGGCGGGGTCGGCGAGGCCGCCCGAGACGTCGTTGACGACCAGCGCGCCGGCGTCCAGGGCTGCCTCGGCCGTCGCCGCGCTCATGGTGTCGATGCTGACCTGCACGCCCTCCGTGGCGAGCGCGCGGACCACGGGGAGCACGCGCGCCTGCTCGGCGTCGGCGTCCACGCGCGCGGCGCCCGGTCGCGTCGACTCGCCGCCGACGTCGATCAGGTCGGCGCCGAACGCGGCCGGCCCGTCGCCGCTCGAGCGCGTCATGCCGATGCCGTGCCGCACAGCGTCGTCGACCGAGAACCAGCGGCCGCCGTCGCTGAAGGAGTCGGGGGTGACGTTGAGGATCCCGAGCAGGGCGGCGCGCCCGGTCGGCGCGAGGTCGGCGGCGGAGGGGGGCACGTCACTCCCCCCGAGCGGCGCCGATCAGCGCGATGATCTCGGCACGGGCGGCGGGCTCGGCGAGGGTGCCGCGGGCGGCGACCGTGACGGTCGAGCTGCGGGTCTGGCGCGGTCCGCGCATCCGCACGCAGCCGTGCTCGGCGTCGACCACGACCACGACGCCCTCGGGCGCGAGGCCCGTCTGGATCACGTCGGCGATCTGCTCGGTCAGCCGCTCCTGGAGCTGGAGCCGCGAGGCGACGGTCTCGACGACGCGCGGCAGGCGGCCGAGGCCGACGACCCGCTCCCCCGCGCGGTAGGCGATGTGCGCGACGCCGACGAACGGCAGGAGGTGGTGCTCGCAGACGGAGCGGAACGCGAGATCGCGGACGATCACGGTCTGCCCGTCCGGGTGCGCGGTCGCCTCGCCCTCGACGACCGCGAAGGTCTCGTCGAGGTGGGAGGCGGGGTCGACGTCGCTCTCGCCGAAGAACTCCTCGTACGCCTCGGCGAAGCGCCGCGGAGTGGAGGCGAGCCCCTCGCGACCGGGGTCGTCCCCGATGGCCGCGAGGAGCTCGACGACGGCGGCCTCGATGCGCGCCCTGTCGACGGCCACGGGAGCCTAGGCCGTCGCGGGACGCGGGTTGATCAGCGGCGGACGCTGCGGCGCAGTCTGCTCCGTGCTCTCGGAGACGACTCCTCCGTCGGTCGCGCCGGCGTCGATCGGGGCCTTCGCGGCCGGGATCGCGATGGGCGGGAGGTCGGACAGCGGGCGCTTGTCGCTCGAGAGCCACTGCGGGCGCTCGTCGATGCGGCGGACGTCCTTGAAGATGTCGGCCAGCTGGTCGTGGTCGAGCGTCTCCTTCTCGAGGAGGTCGGCGGCGAGCCGGTCGAGGATGTCGCGGTTGGCGTTGATGACCTGCCACGCCTCGTCGTGGGCCTGCTCGATGAGCTGCCGGGTCTCGGCGTCGACCCGCTCGGCGATCTGCTCGGAGTAGTCGCGCTGGTGGCCCATGTCGCGCCCGAGGAACATCTCGCCCGAGGACTGGCCGAGCTTGACGGCTCCGACGTTCGAGGACATGCCGTACTCGGTGACCATCTTGCGGGCGATCGCGGTCGCCTTCTCGATGTCGTTCGACGCTCCCGTGGTGGGGTCGTGGAAGACGATCTCCTCGGCGACGCGGCCGCCCATGGCGTAGGTCAGCTGGTCGAGGAGCTCGTTGCGGGTGGTCGAGTACTTGTCCTCGAGCGGCAGCACCATCGTGTAGCCGAGGGCGCGGCCGCGCGGCAGGATCGTCACCTTGGTGACGGGGTCGGTGTGGCGCATCGCGGCGGCGGCGAGAGCGTGCCCGCCCTCGTGGTACGCCGTGATCAGCTTCTCCTTGTCGCGCATGACGCGGGTGCGGCGCTGCGGACCGGCGATGACGCGGTCGATCGCCTCGTCGAGCGCGCGGTTGTCGATCAGCTGCGCGTTGGAGCGGGCCGTGAGCAGTGCGGCCTCGTTGAGGACGTTCGCCAGGTCGGCACCGGTGAAGCCGGGGGTCTTCCGGGCGACGACCTCGAGGTCGACTCCCTCGGCGAGCGGCTTGCCGCGGCCGTGCACCTCGAGGATGCGCTTGCGGCCGAGCATGTCCGGAGCGTCGACGCCGATCTGGCGGTCGAAGCGGCCGGGGCGCAACAGCGCCGGGTCGAGGATGTCGGGGCGGTTGGTCGCGGCGATCAGGATGACGTTCGTCTTGACGTCGAAGCCGTCCATCTCGACGAGGAGCTGGTTCAGCGTCTGCTCGCGCTCGTCGTGGCCGCCGCCCATGCCGGCACCGCGGTGACGGCCGACGGCGTCGATCTCGTCGACGAAGATGATGGCCGGCGAGTTCTCCTTCGCCTGCTGGAACAGGTCGCGTACGCGGCTCGCGCCGACTCCGACGAACATCTCGACGAAGTCGGAGCCCGAGATGGAGTAGAACGGCACGCCCGCCTCTCCCGCGACGGCGCGGGCGAGCAGGGTCTTGCCGGTCCCGGGAGGGCCGTAGAGGAGCACGCCCTTCGGGATCCGCGCACCGACGGCCTGGAACTTCGCGGGCTCCTTCAGGAACTCCTTGATCTCGTGCAGCTCCTCGATGGCCTCGTCGGCACCGGCGACGTCCTGGAACGTGACCTTCGGCGACTCCTTCGAGACCAGCTTCGCCTTCGACTTGCCGAACTGCATGACGCGGTTGCCGCCGCCCTGCATACCCGAGAGCATCAGCCAGAAGAACGCGCCGATCAGGAGGATCGGGAGCAGGAAGCCGAGCGCGGACAGGAACCAGTTGGTCTGCGGGACCTCGTCGTCGTAGCCGTCCGACGGGTCGGCCGCGGTCACGGCGTCGATGACCTCGGTGCCGCGCGGAGCCACGTAGTAGAACTGCACCTGCGTGCCGTTGTCCCCGTCGGCCTGCGAGAGCGTCAGGTCGACCCGCTGCTCCCCGTCGACGATCTTCGCCGACTCGACCTGGCCGTCCTGCAGCAGCTGGAGGCCCTCCTGCGTGCTGATCTGCCGGAACCCGGACATCGTGATCAGAGAGGACCCGATCCACACCGCGACGATCGCGAGGACGACGTAGAGAATGGGACCCCGGAAGATGCGCTTGACGTTCATGAATGTTGCGGGTGGAGACCCGGCACCTTTCTGACGGAGAAATGTGAGTGTCAGGCTACCTCCCGCACTCTGAACGCGCCCCGCGCGTTCGCCGTGGGCGTGCGTCGCGTCCTACGCCTCGTCGTCGGGCTGCGCGATCTGCAGGGGATCCGGGGCAGGACGGGCGGGGACGAGCGGAGGGAAGCGGATTCCCGCGCGCAATGCCTGCAGATCGTACGGGGGCGCCAGGGTCAGGGGGCCGGGAGGAGGCGGGCGGCGGCCTCGGTGGCGAGGACCGCGCCGAGCTGGGCCGAGAGGGTGGCGGGCAGGGTCGGCGGGGCGTCCCAGCGCGGGCCGGCGAGCAGGACGCCGTTCCTCTCCCCGGACCGCCAGAGCGCGTCGACACTGCCGAGGACGAAGGAGCGGAGGCGCTCGGCGGTCGCGGGGGCGACCCCCTCCATCAGCGCGAGATCGACGAGATGGCGGTAGGCGATGCCGCCGAAGAGGGCGCCGTCGCCCGCGCCCTGGTCGACGAGGACGCCGTCGGGAGCGAGGCGGTCGAGCAGGTCCTCGGCGGTGCGGGACGCGTGAGCGACGAGGCGCGCATCCGGCTGCAGTCGGTGCAGGGCGAGCGCCGAGCCGATGTAGACGCCGTGGTTGTAGCTGAAGGCCCAGTCGTCGCGCACCGAGCCGCCCTCGCGGCCGATGCCGTCGGCGACGAAGCCCGACTCGTCGTCGCGCAGCCGCACGTGCATCCAGTCGAACGCCGCGCGCGCGAGCACCTCGCGCCCGTCGGGACGCAGCAGCTCGAGCCGCGCGCCGAGGATCGCGAACGGCCCGTTCGCCGGGGCGTTCTTGTAATCGAGCTGACTCCGGCGCCAGGCGAGGCTCGCTCCGTGGCGGAGGTTCCAGCCCTTCCGGGCGGAGAAGCGCCAGAGCCGGTCCGCGCGGTCGAGCCAGCGCGGCTCGCCGGACGCCGCTCCGAGGCGTGCGAGAGCGCCTCCGAGCCACATCATGTCGTCGAAGTATCCGTTGACCAGGCGCCCGCCGTTCCGGAGCCGGATCGCCCGGTACACGCGGCGCGCCCGCTCGAGATGGGCGGCGTCGCCGGTGCGCTCGAACGCGTCGACCGCCGCGTCGATCGCGTGCGCGAGCCACCAGTAGTGGAACGGAGCGTCGGCGGCGACCGAGGTCGGATAGCTCGCGTGGTACCCGATCAGGGGCGCCCGGAACAGCCGGTCGAGGCTGCGCTGCGCGACGTCGGCCCGCGCGGCGACCGGAGTCGGATCAGGCGTAGACGTGGGGCGCGAGGATCGCGACATCGCGGAGGTTGCGGTAGCGCTCGGCGTAGTCGAGGCCGTATCCGATGACGAAGTCGTTCGGGATGTCGAACCCGACGTACGCGACGTCGACCTCGACCTTGGCGGCGCGGGGCTTCCGGAACAGCGCGCAGATCTCGACCGACTCGGCGCCTCGGCTCCGCAGGTTGCCCTGCAGCCACGAGAGGGTGAGACCGGAGTCGATGATGTCCTCGACGATCAGCACCTTGCGATCGGTGATGTCGGTGTCGAGGTCCTTCAGGATCCGCACGACACCCGAGGACTTGGTGCTGCTGCCGTAGGAGGAGACGGCCATCCAGTCCATGACGATGTCGATCTTGAGCTCGCGAGCGAGGTCGGCCATGACCATCACGGCACCGCGCAGGACGCCCACGATGAGCAGGTTCTCCCCGGCGTAGTCGCGCTCGATCGCGCGGGCCAGGTCGCGGATCCGCGCGTGGATCTCGGCCTCGGTGTAGAGGACCTCGGTGATGTCGTCGGCGATGTCGGCTGCTTCCACCCGATCACTCTACGGGGGCGTCGCGCGCGCTCGGCGAGCCGATCCCAGCTCTGCTGGTCGAGTAGCTGCGCAAGCGGCGTCTCGAGCGGTGAAGCCGTGTTGCATCTCGGTGGTGCGGGAAAAGGGGTCCCGGCCGCGAGCCTGCTGGTCGAGTAGCCCCGCAGGGGCGTATCGAGACCCACCTCCTTCAGCGGATCGGGCCGCTGATCCGGCCTTCTGGACATGTCGGATCTCGATACGCCCGCTGCGCGGGCTACTCGATCAGCACGCAGCGCGCGGACACGACTACTCGATCAGCAAGCAGCGGCGGGTCGAGTAGCCAAGCAGCGGCGTCTCGAGACCCGCGTCCTGCAGAGCGAGCAGCGGGAGGTCAGCGCGGGCGGGCCGGGGCGAAGACGAGGTCGGGGCCGGAGCGGGTCGCGAGGACGCCGGGGAGATCGACGCCCTTCTGGCCGTGCCAGTCGGTGACGAGCGCGGCGACGGCGAGCGTCTGCGCACGCGAGAGCGAGACTCCGAACTCGTTCGACACGACCAGGCGGATGATGCGCTGCCGCAGCGCGGGCGGATCCGCCGCGAGCCCGCGGGCGTCGACCGTCACGTGGCCGTCGTCGTTCTGGCCGACGAGCTCGAGCGCCCAGTCGAGCGCCATCGCGTCGAGCGCGTCGCCGTCCTCGCGCAGCTGCTCGGCCGTGCGGGCGAGCGCCTCGGCCACGCCGGGGCCGAGCTCGTCCTCGAGAACGGGCAGCACCGAGCGGCGTACGCGCACCCGGGAGTAGCGGACGTCGTCGTTGTGCGGGTCGTCCCACGGCTCGAGGCCGGCGTCGGCGCACGCGGCCCGCGTCGTCGCGCGGCGGAGGCCGAGCAGCGGCCGTCGCAGCGGTCCGCTCACCGGCGCCATGCCGTGCAGGCTCGCGGCGCCGGCTCCGCGGGCGAGGCCCAGGAGGACCGTCTCGGCCTGGTCGTCGAGCGTGTGCCCGAGGAGGACCGCCGCCGCCCCGGTCGCCTCGAGCGCATCGGCGAGGGCGCCGTACCGCGCGGTGCGGGCCGCCGCCTCCGGGCCGTCCTCCCCCTCCTGCACGGAGACGACCTCGACGAGGACGGGCGCGAGACCGAGTGCGTGCGCCTGCTCGGCGGCGCGACGAGCGACTCCGTCCGACCCCTCCTGCAGGCCGTGGTCGACGATCACGACGCCTGCGCGCAGCTCGGCGCGCGGCGCCTCGAAGGCGACGGCCGCGGCGAGGGCGAGGGAGTCGGCCCCTCCGCTCAGCGCGACGAGGACCAGGGAGCCGCGCTCGAGGCCGTCGAGGCCGGCGCGGACGGCTCGGCGCAGGTCGGCGACGGCGGGGGTCAGACGGGGGCGATCGGGCACATCAAGTAACGTTAGGCCAGCGATCCGGCCTGCGAGCGCTGGCGTGTGCACGCGCTCGGGAGGCGGATCCGATCCGCCGATGCGCCGCCCGCGGCGCCACCGACTCAAGGAGCGAACATGGCCGCATACGACGTCGTCGTAGAGATCCCCAAGGGCAGCCGCAACAAGTACGAGGTCGACCACGAGACCGGTCGCGTGTACCTCGACCGGGTGCTCTTCACCTCCTTCGTCTACCCGACGGACTACGGCTACTTCGAGAACACGCTGGGCCTGGACGGCGATCCCGTCGACGCGCTCGTGCTGCTCGAGTACCCGGTCTTCCCGGGCGTGGGGGTCTCGGTGCGCCCCGTCGGCGTGCTCAACATGAGCGACGAGGCCGGCTCCGACGCCAAGGTGATCGTGGTCCCCGCGAAGGACCCGCGCTGGCAGCACATCCAGGACATCGGCGACGTGCCGGAGCAGACCAAGAACGAGATCAAGCACTTCTTCGAGCGCTACAAGGACCTCGAGCCCGGCAAGTGGGTCAAGGTCGAGGCGTGGGGCGACGCGGCCGAGGCCGAGCAGATCGTCCAGGACGGCATCAAGAAGCTGGCCGAAGAGGGTCACTGACCCCTCGGGTCGCCTCTCGAACGACGAGAACCCGCTCCCGCCGGAGTCCAGCACTGCTGGATCGCCGGTGGGGGCGGGTTCTCGTCGTTCGCGGGGAGCGCTAGGCGCTCGGACGGCCGACCATGCCGGTCGGCACTCCCCAGATGGAATGGATGCGCACCGGCGCGTTCGGGTTCGGCGCCTCGATGATCTGGCCGTTCCCGAGGTAGATGGCGACGTGGTAGTAGTCGCCCGCCGAGCCCCAGAAGATCAGGTCGCCGCGCCGGCGGTCGCCGTAGGGCACCAGCTTCCCGTCGCCCGCCATGGTGTTGTACTGGTTGGTCGCGGAGTGCGTGCCGATGTAGACGCCGGCGGTCGCGTACGACTGCTTGGTCAGGCCCGAGCAGTCCCAGACGTCCGGGCCCATGCCGCCGAGCACGTAGCGCTCGCCGAGCTGCGCGGAGGCGTACGAGATGGCGGTCTCGACGGCGTTCGTCTGCGGCGGTCCGACGGGAGCGGGGGCCGGAGCCGGAGCGGGCGCCGGAGCCGGAGCGGGCTGGACGGGCGCCGGAGCCTGGACGGGCGGCGGCGCGGGCTGGACGGGAGCCTGGACGGGAGGCGGCGCGGGCTGAGAAGGCGCAGGCGCCTGCACGGGCGGCGCAGGCTGGGCGGGCGGCTGCACGGGCTGCTGCACGGGCGCCTGAACCGGAGGCTGCTGCGGGGGTGCCGCCGGACGGGACGGCGTCGCGCCCACCGGAGCAGTCACGACGGGAGCGGGACGCGAGTCCTCCTCCATTGCCGCGGCCTCGGCATCGGCCTGCGCGCGCGCCGCGGCGGCGGCTGCGGCGGCCTCGGCGCGCTTCTGCTGCTCACCGGCGAGGAACGCGGTCTCGACCTCGACGGTGGAGTCCTTGAGCAGGGCGAGCTGCGCGATCAGCTCAGAGGACTTCGCCTCCTGCACGGCCAGAGCCGACCGGGCGGACTCGGCGGCGGAATCGGCCGTCGCGCGGGCGCTGTCCGCCTCGTCTGAGAGCTTCCGGTGCTCGTCGACCGCCACGTCGGCCTGCTCGGCGAGCGACTCGGCGAGCTGCTTGTCGGCGAGCGCGTCGGCGTAGACCTTCTGCGACTGCTCCGACAGCTGCGACATGGCACCGAGCTGGTAGAGCAGGTCCCCGGCGTCCTCGCCGCGCGCGACGAGGCTCATCGAGAGGTCCCCGCCCGCGGCGCGGGAGAGGTGGGCGGCGAGCAGGCCCGCGCGCATCCTCGAGGTCTGCGCCTTCGTGGACGCCTCGACGGCGCGGTCTTCGAGATCGGTGACGGTCTGCGCGGCGGCGGCCAGCGCATCCGTCGCCTGGCGCCAGGTCTCGGCCTTGCGCATCGCCTCGACGGAGGCCTCGTCGACCGCGGTCTGGAGCCCCGCGACGAGCCCGGTGATCGAGTCGATCTCGGCCTGCTTCGCGGCCTCGTCGAGCTTGGCGTTCTGCACGTCGTCCCACGAGGGGTACTTCGGGTCGTCGGCCGTCGCGGGCGTGAGCCCGAAGGACGCCGTGATCGCCGTCACGGCGAAGGCGGCCGACACCGCGATCGGGAGGCGACCCTTCCAGGCCCGCTCCCGCGGTGCCGGGGTGAAGCTCCGAGCGGTGGTGCGGGGGTCAACCAAGTGTCACTCCTCGTGCGGCCATGAAGGGCTGGGCGTTGACGGCGGTGCCGTTGACGCGGGTCTCGTAGTGCAGGTGGCAGCCGGTCGATGCGCCGGTGGAGCCGACGGACGCGATCTGCTGACCCGCCTCGACCCGCTCGCCGACGCGCACGTAGATGCCGCCCGCGATGATGTGGGCGTAGCCGGTGCTGATGCCCTCGCCGTGGTTGATCTCGATCCAGTTGCCGTACGTGCCGAAGACGCCGGCGTAGGTGACCGTGCCGCTGTGCGCGGCGAAGATCGGAGTGCCGCAGGAGGCTGCGAGGTCGGTGCCGCGGTGGTACGAGCTGGTCGAGCCGCCACCGGTCGAGAGGCTGCTTCGCGGGCCGAAGGTGCCGGTGATCCGTCCGTTGACGGGCTCCACCCAGCCGGAGTCGCTGACCGCGGTCGATCCGCCGCCCGCGGAGGGCGCCGGTGCGGTGTACGACGAGCCGCCCGAGCTCGGGCGCGATGCAGCTGCTGCGGCAGCGGCCGCGCGGGCCGCTGCGGCGGCGATCCGCTGAGCCTCGGCGGCGGCCTGACGCGCGGCGGCCTCCTCGGCGAGCTTGCGCTGACGCTCGGCCTCCCGCGCGGCGACTCCCGCCTGGTACTCGGCGACGGTGCGGGACTCGGTGTCGCGGAGTGCGGCGAGCTGCTGCTCGAGCACGATGCCCTGCTGCTGCTGCTCGGCGAGGACCGACTCCGACGCCTGCTGGGCCGCCGTGGCCTCGGCCAGTGCGGCCTCGGCCGACTGCCGGAGGCGCTCGCGCTCGGTGCGGGCGACCTCGGCCTGGTCGGCCAGCGAGGACGCGGTGTTGCGGGCCGTGCTCGCCTGCTCGTAGATCGCGTTCGAGCGCTCGACGAGCTTGGTCATGTTGCCGATGCGGCCGAGCAGGTCCTCGGACCCGCCGCTCTCGCCCTCGAGGAAGATGTTGACCGACAGGTCCGTGCCCGTGGTGCGGTAGAGCTGCGCGGCGAGGAGGCCGGCCTGCTGCGAGGCGGCGTCGGCCTCGTCGGCGCTCTCGGTCGCGCGGGCGTCGAGCCCGGCGGCCTTGTCAGCGGCCTCGTCGAACTTCTCCTGCGCCGCGAAGTACTCGGCACCCCGCTCCTCGGCGAGCTGCTGAGCGGCCGCGACCTCGTCCTGGAGGTCGGCGATCAGCGAGGTGATGCTGTCGACCTGGGCGGCCGCGGCGGCGGTGTCGCCCTTGGCGGCCTCCACATCGGCCCACGTCGGGTACTCGACGGCCTGAGCCGGAGTGGCGACCAGAAGCCCGGCGACCAGCGCGAGGGTCGCCGACGCGAGAGCCGTCGCGCGCAGTCGCCCGAGCCGTGGCGCGGCCGACGACGGTGCGGGGCTGCGGCGGCGCGGGAGAGAGAGCATGGGACCTCGGGGTTGCAGGGGGAGCCGGAGTCCGGACAGGCGGAGGTGACCGCCACCGGGGGAAGGGCAATTCCGACCAACCCTAACCAAGCCCCTACCGGTATGCCTAGGGACCGGGCAACCCCGGACGGGGTTCGTGGCGTGTGCGGAACGTTCGGATTTTGCATCCGGGGCGATCATCCGTATGCTTGCGTGTCGGTAGTCATGGTGGGGTCGGCCGCAGCGTCAGCCCTGCAGCTTCCGGCCCCATCGTTTAGTGGCCTAGGACGCCGCCCTTTCACGGCGGTAGCACGGGTTCGAATCCCGTTGGGGTCACGAAGACGACACCGAGAAGATCCGGTCGGCAACGACCGGGGTGAAAATCGAATAGCCTCGAAGGCAGTATGCTTGTCTTCGCAACGAGGCCCTGTAGCGCAGCTGGTTAGCGTGCCGCCCTGTCACGGCGGAGGTCGCGGGTTCAAGTCCCGTCAGGGTCGCAAAGGGGCCCTTCCGAGAGGAAGGGCCTTTTTCAGCGGCGTACTCGTCGCAACGGCTCTGTAGCTCAGTTGGTAGAGCGCACGACTGAAAATCGTGAGGTCACGGGATCGACGCCCGTCGGAGCCACGGAAACCCTCGCCTAGCTTCTACATGGCGGGGGTTTCTCTCGTTTCCGGGACGCGGACTCGTGCCGTTCCCGAGGCCGTGCCACTGGCTGGGATGTCTCGAGCGTGGAGCTGGCACTCCGGCACGTCGTAGCGATCGGTCGGCGTCACGCGAGCGGACAGTTCCGGCACGCCGTGATCACGACCGCGCTGAACGAGGGCTCGAGCACCGAGAGCTCACTTGATGGGAACCCCACTCGATGAGGCGCCCGGCGCTGCACCGCCGCGAAGTTCGGCCGATTCCCCAGTGGCGAGCAGCTCCGCCGTGGGTTGCATGTAGCGGAGGATCGGCGAACCCCCTCTCGCCGACTTCGTCGCTCCATTTCGACTGCGATCAGCTGTCGGCAACTTCATCGATGAGCCAAACACGCTTGAGCGGGATCTTCGCCTTGATGTCGTCAGGGAGGAACTCGTAGTGCTTCAGCAGGCGCCTGAGCACCTCTTCCGTGTCCCAGACCGCGACTTTGAGCTGCTGGGCCGTCACCTTCTCTCGCGCGTCTTTCGTCAGCTCGCTGAGTGTGACGAGCAGGCCGTGGTCTGCGTTGTGCTGACTGACGACTCCGCCGAGTTGATCCAGAACCTGCGACCCGATGGGCCCGGCCTGCGCCTTCACTTGAACGATGATCGTCGGCGCGGAGATGCCGAGCACGCCCGAGCCTGCGATGATGTCGATCCCTCCGTCCCTTCCCTTCGGTGGGACTTTGCACGTCATGCCTTCCGCTTCGAGCAGTGCAGCGACCAGCCCCTGGAATCCGTACCCGTCGAATTGTTCCCGGATGCGACTACGAATGCGATCGCGAGAGAACTGCTCGATGTCCTGCCCGTCGGTCGCGATCGCCTCGTCCGTGTCAACCACGTCATCACTTGCCTTCGGCAGCGTCAGCGGCACTCCGGGACGAGCACCCGGATCTCGCTCCGCACCGGCGAGAACCTTGCCGAGACGGTACGCGGCGTCGTTCCTGCTGATCTGCACAACTGTGCTGAAGGCGCCGAGGGAGTAGAGCAGGTCCTGATTGATCACGGCCCGTGCGACGTCGGGGCGCGTCCATTCGACCGAGCGGACATGGTTGAGGGTGTCCGTGCCAGGAACGTATTCGTATCGGCCGGTCACCGTGCCGAAGGCGAGACGACTCTGCTGCTTTAGCGGAAGCACGACGAGATCACCGACAGCCATTCTGTTGGCGAATGCGTTCAGCTGCGCGGCGTAGTTGCCCACTGCTTTGTCAGACTTGCCGGGCATCACCGGGGCAAGAAGCGCGCGCATCGCGGACAGGTCCGTCGCCGGGCTCAGGTCTCCGACCTCGGCGAAGTCAACGGCGGTGCATCCGTGATCGAGCATCCACTGGTCGTAGAACCAGTTCTTCGAGCCACGAACCAGCCAGGCTCTCGGCTCGGTCGTCTCGCCCATGACATCCATCCTTCCGTTCGTGGAGTAGTCGACGCTGCTAGCTGAGCAACGGTGGCAGTGTCGCCATCACCGCGGCGGCGCGATCCCTCTCGTCGAACGGGCCCGGCAAACGGAAGACCATAGCCCCCCACTCCGTCCGGCCAGCTTGCAGGCCGGGTCTGCCCTCGTCGCCGAGTAGCGCCCCTACAGGATGGCGGAAGACGCAGATGAC
Source organism: Rathayibacter caricis DSM 15933 (assembly GCF_003044275.1). Taxonomy (NCBI): domain Bacteria; kingdom Bacillati; phylum Actinomycetota; class Actinomycetes; order Micrococcales; family Microbacteriaceae; genus Rathayibacter; species Rathayibacter caricis. The sequence goes on from NZ_PZPL01000001.1 coordinate 459,280, forward strand.
GAGCGGGACGTCGAGAGCTGCGAGCTTGTCGTTCAAGGTGCGGCGGCCGTACTCGATCTCGATCGCGCCGACCCCGCCCTCACTCCTCGTGGGACGCTTCACGACGTCCGTGAAGCCGATCCCTGCAGCGAGCGCGACTTCCTCAAAGTGCCGAGCCGGTGGGCGCGACATCACCCCCGCATCGACCAGACGACCGAGCTGACGCTGCCCCGTCTTTCCTTGGTAATAGTGTCCTGCATCGACACTCGCTGGCGCCGGGTTCAGCCCGACGACCACTGCGCGGAGAGACTCGGGCCAGACATCCGCCAGGGTGAGCACCTCTTCGCCCAGCCACTCCTGGACCGACTGGTAGCCGAGAAGAGGAGCCCTCATGAGGCGCGAATGTCGCGGACTCTCGCGGCCGGGAGTTGCATGAAGCACGTCGAGCACTCATCGGTCACCCTCTCACACTAGTGAGCCCGACCACCATGAAGGCCGATCGCCATCGAAGGGATGCTGGAAGTCCCGGCCGGGAACGGCATGCCCGCGACGAGGTCGACGAACGATTCACCACCGGTCTCGACACGTTCCGCGCGCAGTGAGACCGTCCCGGTGTTGGAGATGGACGTGAGAACGTCGGGCATCCGGCTGAGCGCCCCCTCAGAAGCATGCGGTGACGCACGGGTCGTGCAGCGACATCCGCGGTCAACCGCATCTCAACCGGGGTGACTGCGCCATCTAGGTCACGGGATCGACGCCCGTCGGAGCCACGGAAACCCTCGCCTAGCTTCTACATGGCGGGGGTTTCTCTCGTTTCCGGGGACGTTCGCGGGGCTCGCCCGCCGCGCCGTTCGCCCAGGGTCGCTGCGTAGCCTGGTGAGGCCATGAATCCCGCCGCCTTCCCGCCGCCCGATCCCTCGACCGTCGCTCCTGAGGAGCCCGCGGTCGTCTCCACCGGCGGATGGCCGGCCCCGCACCAGGCCTTCGAGCCGCAGCCGTCGGTCGATACGCCGTACTCGTCGCTCCTCTACCTCCCCGATCCGCGGGTGCGCTGGGGGCTGCCGACGGCGGTGCTGACCATCGCCGGGATCGTGCTGCCGCTCGCGGTGCTGATCGTGCTGTTCGGGCTCGGCGTGCTCCCCTACTCCCCCGCGCTGGCCTTCGCCGGCGCGTTCGGCAGCTACCTCATCGGGCTCGTCGTGCCGGTGCTCGCCTCGCGGCTGCGCGGGCTGAAGTCGCTCGCCCGCGACTACGGGCTGACGTTCCGCTGGATCGACGTGCCGATCGGCATTGGGCTCGGGATCGCCGTGCGGATCGTGATCGTCCTCGTGCTGATCGGGTTCTCGCCGTTCCTCCAGGAGGCGCAGGGCAACCTCGCGCTCGAGCCCGACCCGGTGTGGTTCGTGCTGAGCTCGGTGGTCATCCCCGTCGTCGTCGCGCCGATCGTCGAGGAGATCCTGTGCCGCGGCGTCGTGATGCGGGCGGTGCGCAACCGGATGCTGCGGACGAAGGCCGAGGCCGCTCCTCCGACGCGGGGGCGGCGCGTCTGGGCGGCGGTCTTCAGCATCGTCGCGTCGACGCTCGTCTTCGCGCTGCTGCACGGGCACCAGATGGTGAACCCGGCGACCATCGTCACGCTCGGAGTGACGACCGTCGTCGCCGGCCTCGCCCACGGCTGGATCGCGACGGCGACCGGGCGGCTGGGCGCGGCGATCATCTCGCACGCGACGCTGAACGGCAGCGCGGTGCTGCTGCTGGTGCTGGTGACGGCGCTGGGCTGAGCGAAGCGTCGGGCCCCGACTCCTGGCGGTGGGGGATCTCGATACGCCGCTGCGCGGCTACTCGATCAGCAGGCAGGCAGGCAGGCAGGCGCGGACCGAGACCCGTGACCTCCTGGAGATGGGGGATCTCGATACGCCGCTGTGCGGCTGCTCGATCAGCAGGCGGCGGCGCACCCTGCTGGTCGAGTAGCGCCGCAGGCGCGTATCGAGACCCACGGTGTCCGGAGGTGCGCGATCTCGCTGGACCTCAGACGTCGAGGGCGCGCAGGGGCGGGCGCTCGATCGGGAGCTCGCCGCGGACCTGCTTGTGCAGGCGCTCCATGTCGGCGTCGAGGGCGGCGGCGGTGCGGGCGGCGTCGGCCAGGCCGTCGAGCAGCTCGGAGGGCACCTGGCGGTCGTACTTGTAGTAGATCTTGTGCTCGAGGCTGGCCCAGAAGTCCATCGCGATGGTGCGGAACTGGACCTCGACGCAGACGTCGACGGAGCCTCCCGAGAGGAACACCGGCACCTCGACGATCGCGTGCAGGCTCTTGTAGCCGTTCTCCTTCGGCGACGCGATGTAGTCCTTCACCTCGAGGACGGTCACGTCGGACTGCGAGGTGAGCAGGTCGAAGACGCGGTAGACGTCCGAGACGAAGCTGCAGGTGATCCGCACGCCCGCGATGTCGGTGATCGCTCCCGAGATGCCCTCGAACGTGGTGTCGCAGCCCTTGCGCTCGATCTTCTCGATGAGGCTGTCGGCCGACTTCAACCGGCTCGAGACGTGCTCGATAGGGTTGTACTCCTGCAGCTCGCGGAACTCCTCCTGCAGGATCGACACCTTGGTGACGATCTCGTCCATGCCGAACTTGTACTGGAGCATGAACCGCGCGAAGTCGTCGCGCAGCGCCCGGATCTCGGCGACGGTGCCCGCGTCGAGCGCCTGCGCCCCGGCGTCCGAGAGCGGAGGGACGGGCGAGGGGTCGGGCGAGCGCGGATCCACAGTCGGACACCCTACGCGGACCCGCCCGCCGGGCCGGTGTGAGGTCGGCATGGATCCCCTCACGGCCGCGGCCGCGATACTGAATGCCGTGAGCACCGCCGACTCCGCCGCCGCGCCTGCTGCCGCCTATCCCCCGCCCGATCCGGACACCCTGGTGCCCGGGCGGCCGCCGCGGCGCCGACTCTCGCGCACGGGACGCCGGGTGGTCGCGGGCGGTGCGGCCCTCCTCCTGCTGGCCGGCGGGGGCACGACCGCGGTCCTCGTCCGCGACGCGCTGTCGGAGCAGAGGTACGAGGAGGCGGCGGAGCGGTTCGAGCGGACCGCCGCCGAGCACGACCGTGCGGCGGCCTCGTGGCAGGCGCTCGAGGACTCGGTGGAGGGCGAGACGGCCGACATCCGGCCGGCGCTCGACGAGGCGGGCGACGCGGCCGTCGATCCCGCCGCCCGGGACGCGTACCGAGCGGCGATCGACGCCGTCGTGGACGCGGCGGACGACGTGCCGGTCGCCGAGCCGGTGACGGACGATGCCCCGGAGGCTCCGGAGGGCGCGGACGAGCGCTTCGCCGCGGCCGACGCTCTCGACTCCGACTCCGACGCGCTCGCCTCCGAGGCCGCCGACCAGGACGAGCAGCGGGAGCGCATCCGCCCCCTGCTCGCCGCCGTGACGGACGCCGCGACCGCGTTCACGGAGAGCACCGCGGCGACGGCCGACGCGCTGGTGGCGAGCAGCACCGCGGCGTCGCGCCAGTCCCGCTGGCTCGTCGAGCGGGCGCTCTACGGCTACGGCTCCGAGCGGGCGGCGGTGCGCCTCTCGGAGCCCACCGCTCTGCGGGCCTACCTCGCGCAGGCCGAGGTGATGCGGGTGTCGCAGGAGGAGGGGCTCGCCGAGCGCGCCGCCCCGGACTGGCCGCGGAAGCAGCAGGTGCTCGACTTCGCCGCCTCGATCTCGGGCGGCGTCCCGATCGACATCGAGTGGCGCGAGAGCATCGAGATCGCCGGCACGGCCTACGGCGACCGCGACTCCGGTGCGGGGCTCGCGACGTGGAGTCTGCAGGAGGGAGCGCCGTCGCAGATCCAGCTCACCGAGAGCATCCAGCGCTACTGGGACGCGAGCTGGACGGTGGGCCTGGTCGCGCACGAGGTCGGCCACTCCATCACGTCGAAGGAGAGCTGCTACGACCTGTACCGCGCGGCGCCGTTCGACGGCGACGACGAGAAGTGGGCGACGGCGTGGGCGCTCTCGCTGGGGTACACCGACGGGTCGGGCGTCGAGCCGTACGGCTACCCGGGCGAGGACGCGATCGCGGTCGCCGCGGGATGCCGCTGACGCGTCCTAGCCTGGAGCGATGAGCTCCGAGCCGCGTCCGCTGCGCTACTGCGCGTTCGTCATGAACACCGCCTCCCACATCCAGCACGGACTGTGGCGGCATCCGGAGGCGCGGCAGCACGAGTTCGACGACGTGCAGCTGTGGATCGACCTCGCCCGGACGCTGGAGCGTGGCCGGTTCGACGCGATGTTCTTCGCCGACGTCGCGGGACTCTACGGCCCCGCGGACGGCGACTGGGAGGTCAACGCCCGCGAGGGGCTGCAGCTGCCGAGCAACGATCCGTCGGTGCTGCTCTCGGCCCTCGCGGTGAGCACCGAGCACCTCGGCTTCGCCTTCACCAGCTCGGTGCTGCAGTCGCATCCGTTCGACTTCGCGCGGAAGGTCTCGACCCTCGACCACCTCTCGAAGGGGCGGATCGGCTGGAACATCGTCACGAGCGCGCTCGACGGCGCCGCGCGCAACTTCGGCTACGACCGGCTCGAGGAGCACGACGAGCGCTACGCGTGGGCACAGGAGTACCTCGACGTCGTCTACAAGCTGTGGGAGGGGTCGTGGGACGACGGCGCGCTGCTCCGCGACAAGGCGGGCGCGTTCGCCGACGCGTCCCGCATCCACCGCATCGACCACGTCGGGAAGCGCTACCGCGTGCAGGGCCCGCACCTGTCGGCTCCGTCGCCGCAGCGCACGCCCGTGCTGTTCCAGGCCGGCTCCTCCCCTGCCGGTCGGCGCTTCGCCGCGCGCAACGCGGAGGCGCAGTTCGTCTTCTCGGGGTCGCCCGAGAAGACCCGCGAGCTGATCGCCGACACCCGCCGTCTCGCCGCGGAGGCGGGGCGCGAGGCCGACGTGCCGGCTTTCTACCTCGGTCTGTCGTTCATCACGGGCGACACGGAGGAGGAGGCCCGCCGGGCCGAGCGCGAGATCGACGAGTACCTGTCGTCGGACGCGTTCCTCCTGCACTCGAACCTCGGCTTCGATCCGAAGACGGGTGAGAAGCTCGACCCGGACCTGCCCCTGTCGGCGATCGAGACCTACGCCGGCCAGAGCCACCTGCAGTGGATCCGCGACGCCTCGCCCGACCGCGAGCCGACGGTGCGCGATCTCGCGCGGCTGTCGGCGAAGCTCCGCGGCCGCGTGGTCGGCACTCCGGAGCAGATCGCCGACCACCTGGGCGAGTGGCGCGACTCCGGCATCGATGGGATCAACGTCGTGAACTGGATCCTGCCGGGGAGCTACGAGGAGTTCGTCGACCGGGTGATGCCGGTGCTGCAGGAGCGCGGCCTCGCGCAGACGGAGTACGCGGAGGGCACGCTGCGGCGGAAGCTGTTCGGCACCGACGAGCTGCCGTCGACGCATCCGGCGCGGGCCTACCGGGGCGCGTTCGCCTGAGGCCGGTCCGGCCGCACTCCGTCGGGAGGGGGAGGGATCCGGACGCCGGCCCGCCTACCGTGGAGCGATGACCACTCTGCCGAGCACCGTCTTCTTCTCGCTGTACATCGTCGTCGTGGTGGTGGGCGCGGTGCTCGCCGTGGTCCTCGTGGTGCTGCTGTGCCGCCTCGCGATCGCCGCCCGCGAGATGCTGCAGACCACGACGCGGCTCCGCGAGCTGCAGATCGTGCGGCTGCTCGAGGAGGAGGACGACGGGGTTCCGCCGCAGAACCTGAGCTGAGAGGAAGGGATATCGCCTGACAGGCGACAGACCCCCATCTCAGCAGACGTTCTGCGCAGCGGTCGGCCTCCCCTTCCCGTGCGCGGCGGGCGAGACGAGGATGTGCGCATGATCGACATCGAGAACTGGATCGCCGGCTACGAGACGGCGTGGGCGAGCGACGACCCCGCAGACATCGCCGCGCTCTTCACCGAGGACGCCGAATACTTGACGGCCCCGCACCGCGACGCGATCACTCCGCGCGACGCCATCGTGGAGTGGTGGCGAGCGGAGTCGGAGCCGGCCGAGCCGACCTTCGCGTGGGGTCTCGTCGCGCTGACGGACGAGACGGCGGTGGTGCAGGGGCGGACCGTGTACCCGGGAGCGGAGACGTACCTGAACCTGTGGATCATCCGCTTCGCTCCGGACGGGCGGGCGTGCTCGTTCACGGAGTGGTTCATGGAGGAGCCGGCGGACTCGGTCTCCTGAGGGGCGCGGCTGCTGGTCTCGAGACGCCGCTGCGCGGCTACTCGACCAGCACAGGCGGGGTCAGAGCTGAGCGCCCGGGACGGCGAAGGTGTCGCAGTCGACGGCGTCACCCTCGAAGCCGGCCTCGAACCAGCGCTGGCGCTGCTCGGCCGAGCCGTGGGTCCAGCCCTCGGGGTCGACCGTGCCGGTCGCCTGCTCCTGGATCCGGTCGTCGCCGACGGCCGCCGCCGCGCCCAGGGCGTCCTGGTACTCCTGAGCGGTGACCGGCTTGAGGTAGGGCGTGCCCGTCTCGTCGGGGACCGTCGAGGCGTCGCCGACCCACGCGCCGGCGAAGCAGTCGGCCTGCAGCTCGAGGCGCACCGAGTCGGAGTCGGGGCCGGTGCCGGAGCGGTCGGCCGACTCCATCGCGCCGGTCAGGTTCTGGATGTGGTGGCCCCACTCGTGGGCGAGGATGTACATCTGCGCGAGCGATCCGCCCGAGGTGTCGAACCGGGTCCGCAGCTCGTCGAAGAACTCGGTGTCGAGGTAGATGGTCTGGTCCGGCGGGCAGTAGAACGGTCCGACGGCCGCCGTCGCGCCGCCGCATCCGGTGCTCGTCTCGGTGTCGAAGACGATGACGCCGCCCGGAGTCGTGTAGGTCGCGCCGATCGTGCCGGTCGCGGTGCCCCAGTAGCGGTCGAGCGACTCGGCCGCGCCCTCGAGGCGGCAGTCGACCTCGGCGTTGGCGTCGGCGCCGCTGTCGCAGGCGACCGCGGTGCTGGTGATCTGCTCGGGCGACGTGCCGCCTCCGCCGACCAGACCGCCGAGCCCCGAGAGATCCACGCCGAGCAGCTGCGACAGCAGCGCGAGCACGACGACCACGCCTGCGCCGCCGCCGACGGCGATGCCCGTGGTGCGTCCGCGCCGGCGGACCTTGCCGCCGCTGAGCTGGGAGTCGTCGTTGAAGGTCATGCGGTCACGGTAGTGCTCCGGCGCCGCCCGCCGCCGGGGCTTGCGGAGGGGCGGATCAGCCCCAGCGCGACTCGCTCGTGGCGCGGATGATCTCGAGCAGCGCGTCGCGCAGAGGCCCGTGCTCGAGGCTGCCCGGGAACATGTCGACCTCGAGCCGGTGCGCGCGCTGCCACGCCTCGGTGCCCTTCGCGGTCAGCGAGACGAGCTGGCGGCGGCGGTCGGCGGGGTCGCTCCTGCGCTCCACGTGCCCCTCGCGCTCGAGCCGCTCGATGGTGCGCGACATGGTCTGCACCTCGACGTGGGCCGACGCGGCGAGCGCCTTCTGCGCCACGGGACCCCCCTGCAGCAGGTGGAGGACGATGAGGCCCGCGTGGGTCAGGCCGATCTCGGCGAGCGCGCCGTGCCAGGCGTGCTCGACCATGCGGGACGCCGTCGACAGCAGCCGGCCCGTGGGCCAGCTGTCCATCTCCGAGGCGGCGTCCGGGCGCATCCGCTCAGGATAGACCCGGCTGCCGGCCCCCTCTGCTCACTCCGCGAAACGGTCGGTCGCCTCGATGAGCGCGTCCAGGATGCCCGGCTCGTCGAACGCGTGGCCGGCGTCGGCGATGAGGTGGAAGTCGGCCTCGGGCCACGCGCGGTGCAGGTCCCAGGCGGTGAACGCAGGGGTGCACATGTCGTAGCGGCCCTGCACGATGACCGCGGGGATGCGGCGCAGTACCTGGGCGTCGCGGATCAGCTGCCCCTCCTCGAACCAGCCCTGGTGCACGAAGAAGTGGTTCTCGATCCGCGCGAAGGCGAGCGCGAAGGCGGGGTCGGACCAGGCCTCGATCATCTCGGGCTTCTGCAGGAGCGAGATGGTCGACGCCTCCCAGGTGGTCCAGGCGACGCCGGCCGGACCGTGCACGGCAGGGTCCTCGTCGTGCAGGAGGCGGTAGTACGCCTCGATGAAACTGCCGCGCTCGGAGGCGGGGACGACCGCGGTGTAGGACTCCCAGAGGTCGGGGTAGACGGCCGCCGCGCCGCCCTCGTAGAACCACTCGAGCTCGGCGCGGCGCAGGGTGAAGATTCCGCGGAGGACGATCTCGCTGACTCGATCCGGGTGCGTCTCGGCGTACGCGAGGGCGAGGGTCGAGCCCCAGGAGCCGCCGAGGACGAGCCAGGTCTCGATGCCGAGGTGCTCGCGCAGGCGCTCGATGTCGCCGACGAGGTACCAGGTGGTGTTCGTCGAGAGGTCCGCACCGGGCTCGCTGGCGTGCGGGGTCGAGCGTCCGCACATCCGCTGGTCGAAGAGGACGATGCGGTACTTCGCGGGATCGAAGAGGCGGCGGTGGGCGGGCGAGGTGCCGGCGCCGGGGCCGCCGTGCAGGAACACGACGGGCTTGCCGTCGGGGTTGCCCGAGACCTCCCAGTAGACGGAGTGGCCGTCGCCGACGTCGAGCATGCCCGATTCGAAGGGCTCGATCTCGGGGTAGAGGGTGCGCATGCTCGGCACTCTACGGAGTCGCAGTGGCGCGTTCGGCGATCTCGGCGGCGCGGTGCGGGATCGACCGGGCGCGGCGGTGCCTCCGCTCGATCGCCTGACCGGCGTAGGCGGCGGCCACGATCAGGGCGGCCCCGAGGGCGCCGAGAGGCCCGATCGCCTCGCCCGCGAGCACGGTGCCGACCAGCAGCGCCCAGACCGGCTCGGTCCCCATCAGGATGCTCGCCCGCGACGCGGAGGTGCGCCGCACCGCCCAGAGCTGCACGACGAAGGCGAAGACCGAGCAGAGCAGACCCAGGAAGAGCACGTTCCCCCAGGCCGCCGCATCGAGAGCGGCCGCCGCGGCCGGGAGGGAGGGGCCGGCGATCAGCGAGAACGCGCCGGCGCAGACGAGCATCTGCACGAGCACCACGCCGAGCGTGCCGTCGGAGCGATCCCGCGTCAGGTGCCCGCTCGCCGTGACGTGGACGGCGCGGACCACCGCGGCCGCGATCACCAGCGCATCGCCCGGGGCGGGCGCGCGGAGGCCGCCGTCCGAGACGAGCAGCGCGACTCCGACCACGGCCGCAACCGCGGCGACGAAGAACGAGCGCGGGAGCCAGGAGCGGGACGCGAGGCCCTCGAGCACCGGGGTCATCACCAGCGCGAGGCTGATCAGCAGGCCCGCGTTGGTGGCGGAGGTGAGGTGCACGCCCCAGGTCTCGAGGCCGATCACCGCGGCCTGCGAGCAGCCCAGCAGCGCGGCGATCGCGAGTCCCCGGCCGCGAGGGAGCCGCTCGCGGCGCGCGACGCAGAGCAGACCGGTCGCCGCCGCGGCGACGAGGAAGCGGAGGGCGACGGCCGCGGGCACACCGGTCTCGGCGGCCAGGTCCTTCGCCGCGAGGAAGCTCGCTCCCCAGACCGCGGCGACGCCGAGCAGGAGCAGATCGGCGGCGGTGTCGGCGGAGCGGCGTGAAGGCATGGGGCTACTGTCGAGGCCTGGACGATGAAGAACAACGGGCATCGTCTTGATCGACGATGAAGGGAACGCTCATGGATCCGGCGCGACTCCGTCTCCTCCGCGAGCTCGGCGACCGCGGGAGCGTCGCCGCCGTCGCCGCGGCGCTGCACGTCAGCGCCTCGGCCGTGTCGCAGCAGCTCGGCGCCCTGCAGGCCGGGATCCCGGTGCCGCTGACCGTGCGCAGCGGCCGCCGGCTCGTGCTCACCGAGGCGGGCGAGGCGCTCGCCGTCGCGGGAGCGCGGGTGGAGGAGGCGCTGGCCGACGCCCGCGCGGCGGTCGGCTCGTTCCTCGAGCAGGACGACCGGCCCGTGCGGGTCTCGGCGTTCCACAGCGCCGGGCTCACGCTCTTCGGTCCGCTCCTGCGCGCCCTGGGCGAGGGCCAGCAGGTCGCGCTCGCCGACGCCGACGTCGCCCAGGACCGCTTCGCCGGGCTGACCGCCGATCACGACCTCGTGATCGCGCACCGCCTCGCCCACGATCCGGAGTGGCCGACCGCGCGCCTCGTCGTCACTCCGCTGCTCGTCGAACCGCTCGACATCGCCCTGCACGCCGCGCACCCGCTCGCCGGGCAGTCGAGCATCCGGCCCGAGCAGCTCCGCGACGAGCGCTGGATCTCAACGCATGAGGGCTTCCCCCTGGCAGGTGTGCTCGACCACCTCGGCGCGCTGGCGGGGCGGGCCCCGCGCATCGAGCACCGGATCAACGAGTTCTTCGTCGCCGCCGAGGTGGTCCGCACCGGCGCCGCGATCGCGGTCATGCCCCGGGTCACGGCGGCGGCTCTCGCCGTCGACGGCATGGTGCTGCGGCCGGTGGACGGAGTGGCGCTCGTCCGTCACGTGGACGTGCTCGCCCGGCCCGACGCGCTCGCGCACGCCCCGGTGCGGCGTGTGCTCGCGGCGCTGCAGGAGGTGGCTCGCGGTCGGCTGACGTCCCTCAGACCGAGCGGATCCGACGCGAGAGAGGCATGACGTTCAGGTGGGCGGCCGAGCCGCATCGCTCTGCGGGGAGGCGCGGATGGCGGATCGCATCGCCTCGGCCGTCCTGAATCCGGTCTGGCGGGCGACGCGCTGCGCCTCGGTCCGGTCGGGTCTCGCACCGAGGCGGCGGAGAGCCTCACGGGCGCGGATCTCGCGGATCACCGATCGGGGCGAGGAGTCGATGCTGCGGAAGGCGCGTTGGAGTGAGCGCTCCGACACGGAGACGATCCGAGCCAGCTCCTCGACCGAGAAGTCGGGATCATGTGCCCGATCCTCGACCGCGCGAACCGCACGACGCACGAGATCGACGCTCGTCGCCGACGCGCCCGACCAGGGATCGCCCGCCCGGAGTACGGCGACCGTCAGATCCTCGAGGGCGCGACGTGCGGCCGGCCACGCCTCATCGGCCGGTGTCGCCGATCCGGCGAGGAGCGCGTGGCACGCCGCGGCGAGGGTTTCTCTGTAAGCCGTACCGGGAACGAGCGCCGCCGAGCGCGGGCCGGACCTCGCGTCGAGCGGGGACCGCTCCGAGAGAGCCACTTCGATCCTCGCCAGACTCTCGGGAACGGCGAAGGACTCGGCGCTCGACAGCAGAACGGCGTCCCCGCTCTGGACGCGACGGCCGTCCGCCATCACGGCGGCACCGTCCAGCACGAGCAGGAGCAGTGGAGTGGGCCGGGTCTGCATCGCCAGCGTCGTCGCTGTGTTCCAGACCCGCGCGACCGAGAACCCGTCGTCGTGCAACGCGTCCGCGTAGAGGCGCAGAGCAGGATCCGGTGGAACGGTCGCTCCGCGACGACCGAGCCACCCCGCGGCGGACGCGCCCGACAGGGAGAGCCTGCGCTGCGCGGGAGGGAGGTCGGTCGGCATGAGGTCCCGTCGTCATGGGTCGCTCGCGAGGTGAGGGCGGAGTTCGATCGTGCCCACACGGCTCCAGATGCCGCTCGCTGGGCGCTCGACCCGACGGTTCGAACGGGCCGACCCGACAAGACCGTCCGAGGAGTGCCGACCGTCGCCGACTCTGGTCGACGTCATCACCCCTCGAAAGGAACCCGCTCATGAGCGCCTCGAAGAACCTCCCCGTCCCGCCGACCCCCCTTGAGCACGACGGTGCTCCTGTTCTGCGCCGGACGATCGTCGCCGGAGCCGCGTGGACGATCCCGGTCGTCGCCGGAGCCGCTGCCGCACCGCTCGCCGCGGCCTCCGATCCGCAGCCCGTCCAGACCGTCGACCTCGACATCACCTACGCGCAGATGGGCTCCATCGGCGGCACCGTCGCCTACGCCGGCCCGACCGGCGAGCCGGGCTGGGGGCAGAACAGCGGACTCACTCTCCACCTCCAGGTGACCAACAACGGACCAGGGACGGCGACGCAGTTCACCATCGACACCTACTTCGACCCGTCGAGCTACGCGAACGGCTCCGCCTCGAACAACAGGGTTCCCGGCGGCTTCACCATCGCCAGCGTCTTCCCCTCCGGCGGCTTCGCCGTCGTCCGCATGGTCTGGAACGGCTCACTGGCACCGGGGCAGAGCGTGGACACCTACCTCGACTGGTCGACGCCGGGCTGGATCGGCGGCGAGCGCCGGATCACCACGCTCGCCTCCTACCTGATCCAGGCCGAACCCGGCGATACGAACGGCGGGAACAACGCGCAGCAGTCGACGCCGTACTACTGGCTGAAGCAGCTGTAGTCCGGGTTCCCCCGCTCTCCTACCGCGCACGCAGGACCCGCGCCTACGCTCGGCCGCATGAGCACGCAGCGCACGCCGATGAAGGTCACGGTCACGGGAGCGGGGGGCGCCATCGGCTACGCCCTGCTGTTCCGCATCGCCTCGGGTCAGCTGCTCGGGCCTGACGTCCCCGTGCGGCTGAACCTCCTCGAGATCCCGGCGGGGCTGCGCGCCGCCGCCGGGACGGCCCTCGAGCTGCAGGACGGGGCCTTCCCGCTCCTGGACGGGATCGAGGTGACGGACGACGCCGCCGCGGCCTTCGACGGTGCGAACGTCGCGCTGCTGGTCGGCGCCCGCCCGCGCTCGGCGGGGATGGAGCGCGCCGACCTGCTCGCGGCGAACGCGGGGATCTTCGGGCCGCAGGGCGCCGCGCTGAATGCGCACGCCGCCGACGACATCCGGGTGCTGGTGGTCGGCAACCCGGCCAACACGAACGCCTGGATCGCCCGCGCGAGCGCCCCGGACATCCCGCACGGCCGCTTCACCGCGATGACCCGGCTCGACCACAACCGCGCCGTCGCGCAGCTGGCCGCGAAGCTGGATGCGCCGGTCGGCTCGGTCGCGGGCGTCGCGATCTGGGGCAACCACTCCGCTTCGCAGTACCCGGACGCCACGCACGCCAGCGTCGACGGGCGTCCGGTGACCGAGCTGGTCGACTCCGCGTGGCTGCACGACGAGTTCGAGCCGCGCGTCGCGAAGCGCGGCGCCGAGATCATCGAGGTGCGCGGCGCGTCCTCGGCGGCCTCAGCCGCATCCGCCGCGATCGACCACGTGCACGACTGGGTGACGGGGACCGACTGGACGTCGGCCGCCGTCGAGTCGGACGGGTCCTACGGAGTGGAGGAGGGGCTGATCTCGTCGTTCCCGGTCCGCTCGGTCGACGGCGAGTGGCGGATCGTCGAGGGGCTCGAGATCGACGAGTACTCGCGGCGCAAGATCGACGAGTCGGTGCTGGAGCTGCGGGCCGAGCGCGACGCGGCGCAGGCGTACCTGCGGCGCTGAGCCCGGGCGTCAGTGCCGCGGCGCCTTCTCGGGACGCGGGAGGGTGCCGTCGGCGCGGGCCGCCTCGTACCAGGCGCGCGCCTCCTCCTGCCGCGTCTGCTCGGCACCGGTCGCGATCGCCGCGCGCAGGTGCTCGGGGCCGTACCCGAACGCCGCGACGAGGGCGCCGGCGTGCGGGCGGAGGCGGGCCAGCAGACGGTCGATGTACGAGGTCACCGCGACGGCGCGCTGCGACGAGAGCCGGCCGTGCAGCAGGTACCAGTCGAGGTGCTCCTCGATCAGGCCGAGGCCGAACAGGTCGCGGAGCCACGTCAGGACGGTGCGGGTGCCCTCGTCCTCGATCCGGGACAGCGCGTCGGTGAACGCCTCCCACTGGAGCAGCTGGGCGTGCGCGCGAGCCGCCTCGATCAGCTGGTCCTGGTGCGCGTTGAACAGGCGGGCCGCCTCGTCGGCCGGGAGCTTCGACGCCGAGCGGAGCCGCGATGCGATGCCCGAGACCATGGTCTCGACGCGGCCGGTGAGCAGCTCGCGCTGGTCCTCGCGGAGCTGGCCGACGGAGCGGGCGGTGGATCCGCGGTCCGAGACGACCTGCGCGAGACGGCGGAGCCCCGAGGTGTCGACGGTCGCCTCCGCCACCTGCCCGACGGCGTAGCGCGCCAGCTCGGTGGGCTGGGCGTCCTTGAAGCGGCGCCCGACGTCGGTCAGCAGTCGCTTCGCGACGAGCTGCAGGAGCACCGTGTTGTCGCCCTCGAAGGTGACGTAGACGTCGAGGTCGGCGCGCAGCTGCGTGAGCCGGTTCTCGGCGAGGAAGCCCGCTCCTCCGCAGGCCTCGCGCGCCTCCTGGAGGGTGTCGAGGGCGTGCCAAGTGGAGAGCGCCTTGAGGCCGGCGGCGAGGGTCTCGAGGTCCTGGCGCGACTCGTCGGTGTCGTTCGCGCCCGAGAAGACGTCGTCGAACGCGCGCAGGAGCGTGTCGTGCGCGAATCCGGCCGCGTAGGTCGTGGCGAGGCGCGGGAGCAGCCGGCGCTGGTGGCGCTGGTAGTCGAGGAGCACCTCCTCGCGCTCCCCTCCCCCGGTGAACTGGCGGCGCTGGTCGCCGTAGGTCACGGCGATCGCCAGGGCGATGCGGGAGGCGGCGACGGCGGCTCCGTCGAGCGAGACTCGGCCCTGCACGAGGGTGCCGAGCATGGTGAAGAAGCGTCGGCCGGGGCTCGCGATGGGCGAGGAGTAGGTGCCGTCGGCGGTGACGGAACCGTAGCGGTTCAGCAGGTTCTCACGGGGCACGCGGACGTGGTCGAAGTGCAGGCGGCCGTTGTCGATGCCGTTCAGACCGCCTTTCAGGCCGTCGTCCTCTCCGCCGATCCCGGGGAGGAACGCGCCCGTCTCGTCGCGCAGGGGCACGAAGAACGCGTGGACGCCGTGGCCGACCCCGCGGGTGACGAGCTGGGCGAAGACGACGGCGGCGCGGCCGTCGATCGCGGCGTTGCCGAGGTAGTCCTTCCACGCCGCGCGGAAGGGGGTGTTGAGCACGAAGTCGCCGGTCTGCTCGTCGAAGGTCGCGCTGGTCGCGATCGAGGCGACGTCGGAGCCGTGACCCGTCTCGGTCATCGCGAACGCGCCCGGGATCTCGAGGTTCATGATGCCGGGCAGCCACTTCTCGTGGTGCTCGCGGGTGCCGAGGTGCAGGACGGCCGCGCCGAAGAGGCCCCACTGCACGCCGGACTTGATCTGCAGCGACGGGTCGGCGGTGACCAGCTCCTCGAAGCCGGCGATGTTGCCGCCGTGGTCGGCGCCTCCGCCGAGGTCGGCCGGGAACGCGCGCAGCACGCCCTTCTCGGCGGCGAGGAGACGCATCTGCCGCGTCACCCGCGCGCGGTGCTCGGCCATGGGGAGGCCGGCCTCGCCGTGGAGCTCGGGGCGAGCGGTCAGCGCGCGGGACGCGAGGCGCTGCTCCTTCCACTCGCCCAGCAGCAGCTCGCCGAGGGCGGCGACGTCGACGGAAGGCGTACCGTCCTCGTCGAGGCGGGCGTCGACCTCGGTTCCGAGCGCGTCGATCGGAGGAGTGGGCGCGATGGCCCCGGCGCGGGAGCGGCGCCGGCGGGACGTGCCGGTCGCGGCCTTCTCGGCGGCGTCCGCGGCGGAGCGGGGGCGGGGAGCAGTGGTGACCATGAGTGGAGGATCCCTTCGACCAGCCGCGTGCGACCGGAGCGGTGGGCCCGGTCGCTCCCCCGAAGCGTCGTGGATCAGGAGGCGGTCACTGCACGGTAGGTCGCTCTCGCGGAAGGCGGAAAGGTTCCGTCGCGGGCCGACAAACGGGGACGGGCGGAGGCGGCGGCGCGTTGTCGGAAGCGGCCAGGCGGGGCGTCGGCCGCGTGCTGCGGGCCCGTGAGTAGGCTCGCGGTATGAGTGAGCCGCCGCTTCCTCCGCCCCCGCCGCCGCGCCGCGAGCCGGAACGCCCTGCGCCCGCCGCGGTCGTCGATCAGCGCCCGGCGGGACCGGGCACGCCCTGGACTGCTGCGCGCGCCCGGCGGCCGGTGCGGGTCTGGGATCTCGTGCTCACGATCGTGCTGCTGGCGGGCGAGTTCGTGCTGACCGCGCTGCTGTCGTACTTCGGGCTGTTCCTCGCGATGGCGAGCGACGCCTGCATGGGCGGGAACGACTGCGACTCGGGGCTGATCGGCGGCGGAGTCCTCGTCGCCGCGGGCGGCGTGTGGATCGGGATGCTCGTGGCGCTGGTGGTGTCGATCGTGCTGCTGATCCAGCGGAGGATCACGTTCTGGGTGCCGATCGCGGGCACGGTGCTCTCGTTCGTCGCCACGATCGCCGGCGCGGGGATGGCGATGGCCGGGACGGGCACGTGAGCGGGCAGCCTCCGTCTCCGCCGGCTCCGGGTTCCCGGCGCCCGATTCGGGTGTGGGACCTCGTCCTCACGATCGTGCTGCTCCTGGCCGAGGTCTGCGTGACGCTGCTGCTGACCTACGTCGGCCTGTTCTCGGGCATGGCGAGCGACGGCTGCATGGGGCGCGACGACTGCGATTTCACCCTGCTCAACTGGGGCGTCCTGATCGCGGCGGGCGGGGTGTGGATCGGGATGCTCGCCGCGGTCGTCGCGTCGATCGTGCTGCTGCTGCGGCGGAGGATCGCGTTCTGGGCGCCGATCGCCGGGACGGTGCTGTCGTTCGCCGCCACCGTGATCGGCATCTGGATGGTGACGGTCGGCACGGACTGACCGGGGCTCAGTAGCTGTCCCAGCCCGGCTCCCAGTAGGGCTCGTCCGGCGGCACCCAGTCGTCCTCGGGCGGGGCGGAGGAGACGGGCGGGCCGGAGGCGCGCTCGGAGGAGCCGCCGCCGAAGGCGGGGCGTGCGCCCTTGGCCGCGGCGCCACCGGAGCGGGCGGCACCCGAGCGCGCGGGTCGTCGGGGAGCGGGCTCCTCCTGGTTCGCGTCGGGCTCGGCGATCTCGGGGGTCTCGCCGGCGACGACGGCGAGCACCGCGGCTCCGTAGGTCAGGAGCTTCTTCTGGCCGACGCCGCCGATGATGCTGAGCGCGTCGATCGTGGCGGGCTCGGCGGTCGCGATCTCGCGGAGGGTGGCGTCGTTGAAGACGATGTAGGCGGGAACCGACTGAGCGCGGGCCTGCGCGGCGCGCCACTCGCGGAGGCGCTCGAACAGCGGCTGCGCCTCGGTCGGCAGGTCGGACACGGTCGAGCGACCGGAGCGCGAGGACCCGCTCGAGCGGGCGGGCTTCTCGGGCTCCTGACGCAGCTCGACCTTGCGCTCGCCGCTGAGGACGGAGCCGGACGCCGGAGTGATGACGAGCGTGCCGAAGCCGTCGTCGTTCACCCCCAGCAGGCCCTGCGCGAGCAGCTGGCGCGCGACTCCGCGCCACTGGGTGTCGCTGAGGTCGGCGCCGATGCCCCAGGTCGACAGCGCGTCGTGACCGTGCTGGGTGGTGCGCGGGGTGGTCTTGCCGCGGAGGATGTCGATGACGTGGCCGGCGCCGAACTGCTGGTTGCGCTCGCGCTTGAGCCGGACGACGGTCGAGAGGAACTTCTGCGCGGCGACCGTGCCGTCCCACGAGGCGGGCGGCTCGAGGCAGGTGTCGCAGTTGCCGCAGGCCGTGCTCTCCTGGCCGAAGTATGCGAGCAGGTTCACGCGGCGGCACTGCACCGTCTCGGACAGCGCGAGCATCGCGTCGAGGTGCGCGGACATCCGGCGGCGGTGGGCGAGATCGCCCGGCGACTCGTCGATCATTCGGCGCTGCTGCACGACGTCCTGCAGGCCGTAGGCGAGCCACGCGGTGGACGGGAGGCCGTCGCGGCCGGCGCGACCCGTCTCCTGGTAGTAGCCCTCGACCGACTTGGGCAGGTCGATGTGCGCGACGAAGCGGACATCGGGCTTGTCGATGCCCATGCCGAACGCGATGGTGGCGCAGACGATGACTCCCTCCTCGCGGAGGAAGCGCGACTGCGCGGCGGCGCGGACGCGGGAGTCGAGACCGGCGTGGTACGCCACGGCGTCGAAGCCGGCGCCGCGCAGGGCCTCTGCCGTGGCCTCGACGCTCTTGCGCGACAGGGCGTAGACGATGCCGGCGTCGTCGGCGTGCTCACGGCGGAGGAAGTCGATCAGCTGCTTGCGGGGCTCGACCTTGTTGACGATCCGGTACTGGATGTTGGGCCGGTCGAAGCTCGAGACGAAGTGGCGGGCCTCGCCCATGTGCAGCCGCGTGGTGATCTCGCGGTGCGTCGCCTCGGTCGCCGTGGCGGTGAGCGCGATGCGCGGGACGTCGGGCCAGCGCTCGGCCAGCTCGCCGAGGGCGAGGTAGTCGGGCCGGAAGTCGTGGCCCCACTGGCTCACGCAGTGCGCCTCGTCGATGGCGAAGAGGGCGATGCGGCCGCGGGCGAGGAACTGCTTCATGCCCTCGTTGCCGAGGCGCTCGGGGGCGACGTAGAGCAGATCGAGCTCGCCGTCGAGGTACGCGCGCTCGACGCGGGCGCGCTCACCCGGGTCCTGGGTGGAGTTGAGGAACTCGGCGCGGACGCCGTTGGCGCGCAGGGCGTCGACCTGGTCCTGCATGAGGGCGATGAGGGGCGACACGACCACTCCGGTGCCCTCGCGGACGATCGACGGGATCTGGTAGCAGAGCGACTTGCCGCCGCCGGTGGGCATCAGGACGACGGCGTCGCCGCCTCCGATGACCTGCTCGACGATCTGCTCCTGCTCGCCGCGGAACGAGGAGTAGCCGAAGACCTTCTCGAGGATCGCCTGCGCGGGCGTCGGAGAACCGGGCTGCTCGGCGAGCGGGAGGGCGGTCGCGGTGGTCTCTGTCACCCGGGGAACTCTACCCGCCGCCTCCGACGGCGCTCCGGGTCCGACGGAGGCTGGGGAGAGCTCTCGGAAGGCGCGGCTGGGGAGGAGTCAGAGCTCAGTGACGGTCTTCGTGTCGCCGTCCCAGAAGCGCGCGCCCGCGAGGCCGACCGTGAACGGCTCGCCCAGCAGCGGGACGGCCTCGGCGAGCTGCTCGGCGCGGAGGCGGCGCGAGACGCTCACGTGCGGTGTCCACGACTCCGGGAGCGACGTGGGGACGCCTCCCGGGACCGCGGCGACCGTGCGTCGGTGCAGCGCGTCGAGGGCGGGCGAGCGGACGACGCCCCAGGCGATCACGAAGCGGCCCGCGTGCGGGAAGAGGAGGACGGCGCCGAGGTCGACGGCCGCGGGGAGCGGGCCGAGGGCGCCGGTGGCCGGGCAGGGCAGCTCGGGGCCGGCGACGAGCGTGATGTGGGGGCGGTTGCTGTCGGAGCGGTGCAGGGCGAGGCTCGGGACGCCGGCGGCCTCGAGCGCCTCCCACTGACCGCGGACGCGCGCCTCGAAATCGTGGTCGAGCAGGAGTTCGACGCTGCGCATGCGTCCATCCTGCCGCGGCGGGTTCGGGGCGGCGCGGGCTCGCCGTTCCGCAGAAGTTGCGGTAACGGCGCACGCTTCCCGCAACTTCTGGCGGATCGACGGGCCCGAGGTCGGACGACGATGTCGAGTCAGCAGAAGTTGTCGTACTCGAGCTCGAGTACGACGACTTCCGAGGAGTCGGCGGGGCGGGGCGGCGCGTCAGCCGACCGTCACCAGGGTGGCGAAGAGCTCCGGGGCGCGGCGGTCGACGAGGCGGCCGCCGAGGCGGATGCCGAGCACGGCGAGGAGGCCGCCGACGACGACGGCGAGCGCCAGCGACACGAGTCCGAGCGCGACGTCGTCGCCGACGAGCGCGATCGCTCCGACGACGATCGACGGGAGCGAGAGCAGCGCGGTCGCGCCCATGCTGGCGAGCATCACGACGCTCGAGATCATGCCGGAGCCGGGCGGCGTCTTGAGCGGGCTGTCGCCCGGCGCGGGCACGGGGTAGACGACCAGCGCGGAGGCGATGCTCGACACTCCGAAGCCGCTCAGCACGAGGGCGAGCGAGAGTCCCAGGATCGCAGGGATCGCCTCCGGTCGCCCCGCGTAGACGCACGTGCCGACGGCGACGATCACCACGGCGGGGACGCCCACGATCGCGGCGGCGATGACACGGCCGGCGCGGTCGGCCGCCCCCGTCACTCCGGCGCTGACGTGCGCGGCCCACGCGGTGCCGTCGTAGGAGACGTCGGCGCAGAGGGTTACGCCGAAGATCAGGCCGATGAAGACGGCCGAGAAGATCGCGATGGTGCTTCCTCCGCCGCCGATCGCGCCGTAGAAGACCGTGAGGACGACGATCGCCGGCACGACGAGCAGGCCGCGGCTGTAGCGCGGGTCGCGCCACCAGTAGCCGAGGGCGCGGGCGGCGATCGCGCCGGTCGGGGTGCCGGGGAAGCGGCCGAACAGGCCGATGCCGGCCGATCCGGAGGCGGTGCCGGACGCGGACGCGGCGGGCTCGCGCAGGGCGCGGCGCAGCGCGCGCGACCAGGCCCACACGACGACCGCGAGGGTGGCGACCCCGATCGCGAAGCGGGCGAGCGCGACGAGCCACTCCCCCGCGACGATCGAGCCGGGGACCGCCCAGATCGCGCCGAGCGGCGACCAGCCCAGGGCCGAGGCGACCACGGGCAGCACGTCGATGCCGTCGCGGACCACGTTCATCACTCCGATGAGCAGGGGCCCGAGCAGGATCATGACGACGAGCACCACGCCGCCGATCACCTCGCGGTAGCGGCGGCTCGAGCCGAGGCCCGTGGTGAGGGCGCCGATCAGGCGCGACGCCACGACGCAGGTGGCGACTCCGATCGCGGCGCAGACGAGCGCGGGCAGGACGCCGATCGGAGCGCTCCACCAGGCGGCCGCGGTCGCGAGGGCGCCCAGGGTGGTGACGATGCCGGGGATGCCGGCGAGACCCGCCGCGGCGAGGCCCAGCATCAGGGTCTTCAGCGGGATCGGGAAGGTGGCGAGCGTCGAGAGGTCGAGGCTCTGATCCGAGCCCGACACGAAGATCGGGCCCAGCACCCAGCCCAGCAGCAGCACGGAGCCGCCGAGCACGATCGCGGCGTTCACGAGCGCGGGATCGGTGCCGCCGAGCGCGACGAGGCCGACGACGACCAGGCCGAGGACGAAGACCGCGTACAGGCCGCCGAAGATCACCCCGATCAGCTGCCACACGTTGCGCGTGAGCGCGTTGCGCAGCAGGAGCAGGCGCAGCCTCAGGAGATGCGCAACCATGCCGGTCCCTCCTGGTGGGTGCGGCCGCCGACGAGCTCGACGAAGCGCTCCTCGAGGCTCGAGCCCGCGCGCACCTCGGCGAGCGTGCCCGCCGCGAGGACGCGGCCGTCGGCGATGACGGCGACGCGGTCGCACATCCGCTCGACCAGGTCCATCGAGTGGCTCGAGACGATGACCGTGCCTCCGGAGGCGACGAAGCCGGTGAGGATGTCGCGGATGTTGGCCGCCGACACCGGGTCGACCGACTCGAACGGCTCGTCGAGCACCAGGAGTCGCGGGGCGCGCACGAGCGCGCAGGCGAGCGCGATCTTCTTGGTCATGCCTGCGGAGTAGTCGACGACGAGGGTGCGATCGGCCGGATCCAGGCCGAGCAGCTCGAGCAGGTCGTCGGCGCGCTGCAGGACCGTGGGGCGGTCGATGCCGCAGAGCAGGCCGTAGTAGGTGATGAGCTGGAGTCCGGTGAGGCGGTCGAACAGCTTCACTCCGTCGGCCAGCACGCCGATCAGGCGCTTGGCCTCGAGCGTCCGCGTCCAGACGTCGACCTCGTGGATCGTGACCACGCCCTCGTCGGGACGGAGCAGCGCGGTCGCCATCGAGAGCGTCGTCGTCTTGCCCGCGCCGTTCGGGCCGACCAGGCCGAAGAAGGAGCCGGCGGGCACGTCGAGGTCGATGCCCTTGACCGCCTCCTTGTCGCCGAAGCGCTTGCGGAGGCCGCGAATCCGCAGGGCGATCTCGCCGGAGCGGCCCGACGCGTCCGGAGCGGCCCAGGAGGGGGCGGCGGCGGGCCCGTCGGTCGCGTCGTCGCCGGGAGTGATCCCGTTCGTCCCGTCCATGAGAGTCCCTTCGGTGCGAACCGCGGGCCGCGGTGGGCGGCCGCTCGTTCCACGGTAGCCACGCCACTCGGCCCGAGGCATCCGCCGCCGGAGGGATCCAGCACCGGAGGCATCCGGCACCGGAGGGATCCAGCACCGGAGGGATTCGCCGCGCCTACGCTGACTCCATGCCCACCCTCCTCCTCGTCCGGCACGGGCGCACCACCGCGAACACCGCCGGGATCCTGGCCGGCCGCACCGCCGGGGTCCGGCTCGACGACGTCGGACGCGCGCAGGCCGTCCGCACCGGCGAGCGCCTCGCTGCGGTGCCGCTCGCGGCCCTCGTGACGAGCCCGCTCGAGCGCTGCCGGCAGACCTCGCGCGCGATCCTCGACCGCCAGGAGGCGCCTCCGGAGCCCGTCGTCGAGAAGGGCGTCACCGAGGCCGACTACGGGCAGTGGTCGGGTCGGCACCTGCGCGACCTGGCGAAGGAGCCGCTGTGGGCGACGGTGCAGAACCAGCCCTCGGCGGTCGTGTTCCCGGGCGGGGAGGGGCTCGCGGCGATGCAGGCGCGCGCGGTCGCGGCGATCCGGAGGCACGATGCGGCGGTCGCGGAGCGGCACGGACCGGGTGCGGTCTGGGCGGCGGTCAGCCACGGCGACACGATCAAGGCGATCCTGGCCGACGCGCTCGGCATGCACCTCGACCTCTTCCAGCGGCTGTCGGTCGGACCGGCGTCGGTGTCGATCATCCGCTACGGCGCGGGACGGCCCGAGGTCGTCGCGATGAACACGGAGGCGGGGGACCTCGGCTGGCTGCGGGCGGCGGCGGCCCCCGCGGCCGACGCGCCGGTGGGCGGCGGGGCGGGTCACGAGTAGGCCGGGACCTCGGATCCCGATCAGCCAAGGCGCGGGAAGCGGCTCCTAGACTGGGGACATGCCTCTCGTCCACGCGTTCGACTGGCCCGACCGGATCGTCGTCGGCACCGTCGGCTCGCCCGGTTCGCGCTCCTTCTACCTCCAGGCCCGCACCGGGCCCCGCGTGGTGAGCGTCGGGCTCGAGAAGCAGCAGTCGGCGCTCCTGGCCGAGAAGATCGACGAGATCCTCGACCAGCTGATGGCCGCCGAGGGCAACCCGGCGAGCGTCCCGGTCGGCACCCCAGCCGAGCTCGTCGACAACGAGCCGCTCGACCAGCCGGTGGAGCCGGAGTTCCGGGTCGGCGGGCTCAGCCTCGGCTGGGATCCGACAACCGCGCAGATCGTGATCGAGGCGTTCCCGCTGACCGAGGCCGACGAGTCGGCCGAGGAGGCGGAGCCCGAGGAGATGGTCGTGCTGCGGATCCCCGTCGGCACGGCGCGCGCCTTCGCCAAGCGCACCCTCGAGGTCGTGGGCGCCGGGCGTCCGCTGTGCCCGCGCTGCGGCGATCCGATGGACCCCGACGGGCACGACTGCCCGCTCGCATGAGCGACGGCGCGGAGCCGACCGACGGCGGCGAGCTCATGAGCGGCGCGCTCGAGCTCACCGGGCGGATCACCACGGCCTCCAACGCCACGTTCCTCGCGCGGATCGGCGACACGTCGGTGGTCTACAAGCCCGTGTCCGGCGAGAAGCCGCTCTGGGACTTCCCCGACGGCGACCTCGCGGGCCGGGAGGCGGCCGCGTACCTCGCCTCCGAGGCGCTGGGCTGGAACGTGGTGCCGCGCACGTGGCTCCGCGACGGGCCGCTCGGCCCCGGCATGGTGCAGCTCTGGCAGGACATCGACCCCGAGCAGGACGCGGTGGACCTGGTGCCGTCGAAGGAGGTCGCCGAGGGCTGGCGGCACGTGCTCGACGGCAGCGACGAGGAGGACCGCGACGTCTCGCTCGTGCACGAGGACTCGGCGGCGCTGCGGCGGATGGCGGTCTTCGACGTGGTCGTCAACAACGCCGACCGCAAGGGCGGGCACGTGCTCGCCATGCCCGACGGGCACCGCTACGGCGTCGACCACGGCCTGACGTTCCACGTCGAGCACAAGCTGCGCACAGTGCTGTGGGGCTGGATCGGCGAGCCGCTGACGGCCGACGAGATCGATGCGCTGGGACGCCTCCGGAGCGCGGTGGACGGGCCGCTCGGCGCGGCGCTGTCGGAGCTGCTGCTGGACGAGGAGATCGAGGTGCTGGGGCGGCGCTGCGACCGGCTGCGCTCCTCCGGCCGGTTCCCGGCGCCGCGGGGCGGGATGCCCGCGGTGCCGTGGCCGCTGTTCTGAGGCGGACTGCGACGCTCGCCTAGAAGGCCCAGCCGCGGCCGAACATCTCGTCGCCCGTCGCGCGCCCGCCGTCGGAGCGGTCGCGCGAGCCGAGGTACGAGCTGACGACCGCCGCGCCGAGGTCGTCGGCCTCCGGGTTCACGACGATGCCGCCGGCCCGCCGCGCGAGCGAGTCGAGGAACCGCGCGAGCCCGGGGTCGTCGCCGAGGCGGAAGAACGTGGTGTGCGCGCCGAGCCGCACGGAGGCGTCGAGCTCGCGCACCGAGACGGCGATGGTCATCGCGTCGGGCGGGTAGTCGAAGAAGACGTCGCCGGCGGGCTCGAGGTGCGCGGTCGGCTCGCCGTCGGTGACGATCAGCAGCACCGGCTGCGCGTTCGGGTGCTTGCGG
The DNA here is from genome assembly GCF_003044275.1 of Rathayibacter caricis DSM 15933. Taxonomy (NCBI): domain Bacteria; kingdom Bacillati; phylum Actinomycetota; class Actinomycetes; order Micrococcales; family Microbacteriaceae; genus Rathayibacter; species Rathayibacter caricis. The sequence goes on from NZ_PZPL01000001.1 coordinate 483,750, forward strand.
AAGTGCCGGTTGGCGAGCAGCAGCGCGTGGTGCAGGTTCGTGCCCTTCTCCCACTCCGCGTCGAGGCCGACGAGCTGCTCGATGCCCATGACCTCGGCCTGGCGTCCGAACGCGATCATCTGGAGCTCGTCGCCGCGGAACCGGCTCGTGATGAGCGTGTGCAGGGCGAGAGCGGTGCGCTTCATCGGCACCCAGCGGCCGTCCATCGCCATCGAGAAGGAGGTGTCGACGAGCAGGGCGACGCAGGCCTGCGTGCGCGCCTCCGTCTCCTGCACCTCGACGTCGCCGATCTCGATGCGCACGCCGGACGCTGTCGAGCGGCCCTCGCCGGCGGTGCGGGTGAGGGCGTTGGTGATCGTGCGCGGGAGGTCCCAGGCCTCGGTGTCGCCGAACTCCCAGGCGCGCGTCGCTCCGGAGCGCTCGCCCGCGGCACCCGCCCGGCGCACGTCGCGCGCGCCCTGGCGGCCCGACATCGTGTCGGCGATGTCGCGCAGCAGGGACTTGCCCAGCTGCCGCATGGCCTTGGGGCTGAGGGCGAGCGAGCCGTCGGAGCCGCGGCGCAGGGTGCCGGAGTCGCGCAGCGCCCGCTCCAGCTGCTTCAGCGTCTGCGCGTCGACCGCCGCGTCGTCGCCGAGGCGCCGGGCGAGCAGGTCGAGGTCGAGGTCGTCGAGCTGCGAGCCGTTCTGCGACTGCGCGAGCTGGTCGGCCAGCGCGTCGAGGTCGGCGAGCTCCTGGAACACCCCGGTGCCGTCGCCGAGGCCGAGTCCCTCCTCGCCGTCCATCCGCTCGGAACCGCCCCAGTCCTCGCCGGGGCGCAGGCCCCGCAGGGTCTCGTCGAGCTTCCCGAGCGACTGCATCAGCTCGGGGGTGCCGAAGGCCTGCTGCGCGAGGGCGTCGAGCTCGTCGCGCTGCTCCTGGGTCAGGGAGTTGCGCATCCGCTGCGCCGCGGCCGCTCGGGCGGCGAGGGCGTCGATCAGCTCGTCGACGGTGCGGGGGTTCTCGGGGAAGTACTCGCCGTGCTGCGCCAGGAACGCGTCGAACTGCTCCGGAGTGTCCTCGCCGCGGGCGTGCGCGTCGAGCAGGTCGTTGAGGTCGCGGAGCATGGCGTCGATCGCCGCGCGGTCCTCATCGCTCGCGTTCTGGAGGGCCTGCTTCATGCCGGCGAAGCGCTGCTCGAGCATCTCGGCGCCGAGGAGCTGCTTGATCCGCTCGAAGTCGGCCTGCGCCTCGGGGCTCCGCCAGGAGTAGTCGCCGAGCTCGGAGACGGCCGCGGCGGCGGACGGCGGCAGGCTGTCGAGCTGGATCTCGGCGAGCGCGCGGTCGCCGTCGTCCATCTGCGTGTCGCGGGCGAGCTGCTTGCGCTCGGCGAGGACCGCCTTGTCGAGCAGCTCCCGGACCTCGCGGAGCGTGCCGTCGAGGTTGTGCTTCTGCGCGAGGTCGCGCCGGCGCTCGGCGACGCGCTGCCCCAGGTCGTCGAGACCGAAGGTGTCGCGGCCGCCGCGCCGGAGGAACTCGCGGAGGGCGCGCTCGGGCGAGGTGCCGGCCATGACGTCCTGGCCGATCGCCTCGAGAGCCTCGGCGAGGTCGACGGGCGGGGCCAGCGGATCCGGGCCGCCGCGGTACTCGGAGTAGCGCGCGTCGCGGTGCAGGCGGCGGTTGGTCCGGCGCGCCGGCTCAGCCATACACGGCCTCGCCGCCGCCGGTCTCCTTGCTCAGGCGGCGCGAGAGGTACAGGCCCTCGAGGGCGAGCTCGACCGCTCCGGCCCGCTGCCCCTCGTTCGTCGCGCCCAGGCGCTCGGCCAGATCCTCGTAGACGGTGGCCTCGCCCAGCAGCGGGAGGCCGGCGAGGAACTCGCGCGCGGTCACCTGCTCGCCGGTCGTGATCATGGCGCCGTCCTCGACGGCGGTGACGAGCGGGCCGAGGTCGATGCCGCGCAGGTGCGCGCGCACCGTCTCGGCGGTGGCCTGGCGCAGCAGGTGCTCGAGGATCTCCTCCTCGCGCCCCTCCTCCCCCGACTCGAACTCGATCTTGCCGCCGAGCACGTCGACCGCGGTCTCGAGGTCGATGGGACGGGCGACGGCCTCGGCCTCGCCCCGCCGGGTGGCGCGGTGCAGCGCGGCCGCGGCGATCGTCTCGGCGCCGGCGATGGCGAAGCGGGCGCTCACTCCGCTGCGCTGGTCGACGGAGCTCGACTCGCGCAGGGCCCGGGTGAAGCGGGCGAGGATCTCGATGAGCGCGTCGGGCACGGTCGCGACGAGGTCCGCCTCCTGCCGGATCACGGCGATCTCGTCGTCGAGCTCGGTCGGGTAGTGCGTGCGGATCTCGGCGCCGAAGCGGTCCTTCAGCGGAGTGATGATGCGGCCGCGGTTCGTGTAGTCCTCGGGGTTCGCGCTGGCGACGACGAGCACGTCGAGCGGGAGGCGGAGGACGTAGCCGCGGATCTGGATGTCGCGCTCCTCCATCACGTTGAGCATCGCGACCTGGATGCGCTCGGCGAGGTCGGGCAGCTCGTTGATCGCGACGATGCCGCGGTGGCTGCGCGGGATGAGGCCGAAGTGGATGGTCTCGGGGTCGCCCAGGCTGCGGCCCTCGGCCACCTTCATCGGGTCCACGTCGCCGATGAGGTCGGCGACGCTGGTGTCGGGAGTGGCGAGCTTCTCGACGTAGCGCTCCTCGCGCGAGCGCCAGGCGACGGGCAGGTCGTCGCCGAGCTCCTCGGCGCGGCGGATGCTGACCGTGGTGATCGGCTCGTAGGGGTGCTCGCCGAGCTCGGAGCCGGCGATGACCGGCGACCACTCGTCGAGGAGGCCGTTGAGGGTGCGCAGGAGCCGGGTCTTGCCCTGGCCGCGCTCGCCCAGCAGCACGATGTCGTGGCCGGCGATCACCGCGCGCTCGACCTGCGGGATCACGGTGTCGGCGAATCCGTGCAGCCCCGGCCACGGGTCGCGGCCCTGGCGCAGGGCGTCGAGCAGGTTGTCGCGGATCTCGGTGCGGAGGCTCTTCTGCACGTGCCCGGAGGCGCGGAGCTGGCCGAGGGTCTGGATCGTCGGGCGCATCACCTCGGCAACGCTACGCCCGGGCGGTGGCGCGTGGCGGAGGTGTGCGGAAGTCGGCCGGGCCGGGATCGTGGTCCGCGGCTCGCGCCCCTCGTCCGGGGCTCTTGCCGAGCGGGGCGCGCCGGAGTAAGTTCCTTGATGATCAAACTAGATCGCGCGCGACGGGTCACCCGACCTCGTCCGCGTCCCACCCTCCCAGCGCATCCGAAGCGCCGGCGAGGGCGCACGAACTCCCCCTCAACCGGCCTCCCTGGATTTCGGCCGGACCGCCCCCACACCCCGAGAAGAGGCGCAGCCGTGCCCGAAAACGCTGCCACCGAGACCCTGACCATCCTCCGCGACCTGCTCGGAGCGCTCGAGACGCCCGGCGCCCTGAACCCCGGGTTCGCGGCGCACCTCGGTGCGCAGGTGCGCGCCGCACTCGGCGACGAGCACGCCCTGCTGGTCTCCCGGGCCGCCTGAGCGCGGCGGGCGTCACACCCGCCCGGTGAAGGCGGTGCGACGGCCGATGACCGTCAGGAGCAGGGCGAGCACTCCGAGCGCCGCCATCAGCACCGGCAGCACCAGCGCGTCGAACGCGCCCAGGAGCACCGCTCCGAGGATCCCCGCGGCGAAGATCGCGAGGTTGAACGCGACCGGCAGGAACGCGTTCGCGACGTCGGAGTCGGCTCCGCCCGCCTTCGTCAGCGCGGCCTGCAGCTGAGCGGACGCACCGCCGAACCCGACGCCCCAGAGCACGGCGCCCGCGACGATCACGGTGCCCGAGTCCCCGGCGAGCAGCAGGAGCACGGCGGCGAGCACGAACACGGCGACGCTGCCATGCAGCAGCGGGCGCGACCAGCGGTCGATCAGGAGCGCCGTGAGCGCGACTCCGGCGACCGAGGCGATGCCGTAGACGAGCAGCGTCAGGTCGGCGCCGAGGCCCGAGCCGGTCTCGCGCAGGTACGGCGCGATGTAGGTGTAGATCGTGTTGTGGGCGAGCATCCAGACGGCGATGACCGCGAGGACGATCACGATGCCCGGCTTCGCGACGATGCGGGCGAGCGGCAGGCGCGAGGACGCCTCCTGACCCGGCGCGTCGGGGACGACCAGGACGATCAGCACGAGCACCAGTACCGCCGCGAGCGAGAGGCCGCCGAACGACCAGCGCCAATCGAAAGCGGTGCCCAGCCACGCGCCGAGCGGGGTGCCGAGGGCGAAGCCGAGCGGGGCGCCGGTCGAGACGACGGCGAGGGAGAGTCCGCCGCGGCTCTCGGGGCTGATCCGGCGGCCGTAGGCGGCGAGCATGCCCCAGATCACGCCGGTGAAGGCGCCGGCGACGAAGCGCGAGACGAGCGAGAGGGTCACGTCGCTCGAGAGCGCGGTGACGGTGTTGGCGAGCACGAGACCGGCGATCGCGGCGAGGATCAGCGGCTTCCTCCGGAACCCGCGGGTCAGGCTGATCGCCGGCACCGTGACGATGACGGTGCCGAGAGCCCACACGCTGACGAACTGGCCGACGACGCCCTCGCTCGTGCCCATGCCGTCGGCGATCACCGGGAGCAGTCCCGCGGGCATCGTCTCGGCCGCGACGAGGACGAAGCCCATCGCGGCGAGGATCATCAGGGCGGCCCACGGCATGCGCTCGGCGGGCGCGCGGGGCACTGTGGCGGTCGGGGCGGTGGCGGTCATCTCGGGGTCCTCACTCGGCGGTCGCGCGGGCGCGCTCGACGACGCCCTCGGTCGCGGCCCAGCTGGCGAGCAGGCGCAGCCCCTCGTCGGAGGGGCTGCCGGGGACGGCGGGGTAGACGGTGATCGAGTGCCCGGGATCCTGGTCGAGCTCGATGGCCTGGAAGGTCAGCTCGAGGAGCCCGACGACCGGGTGCCGGAACTGCTTGCGGCCGGCGTAATGGCGCCGCACGTCGTGCGCGGCCCAGCGGGTCCGGAACTCCTCGCTCCGCATCGACAGCTCGCCCACGAGCTCGGCGAGCTGCCTGTCGTGCGGGCTGCGGCCGGCGTCGCGCCGCAGGATCGCGACGTTCACGTTCGCCGCGCGCTCCCAGTCGGGGTAGAAATCCTGCGCGCGGGGGTCGAGGAAGATGAAGCGCGAGTGGTTCGCGGGGCACTGCGGCCCCCGGTACATCTCGGAGTAGAGGGCGAAACCGAGCGCATTGGCGGCCAGCATGTCCATCCGGTTGTTCGTGATGAAGGCGGGAGCGCCGGTGATCGCGTCGAGGAGGTACTGCAGCTCGGGGCGGACGGTCGCGGCGACCGCGGCCGGGCGCACGCGGCGGGCGGTCGGAGCGGCGGCGCGGGCGAGGTCGTACAGGTGGTCGCGCTCGGCGGAGTCGAGGGCCAGCGCCCGCGAGATCGCGTCGAGGACGCTGTCGGAGACGCCCTCGAGGTTCCCGCGCTCGAGGCGGGTGTAGTAGTCGACGCTCACCCCGGCGAGGCGCGCGACCTCCTCGCGACGGAGCCCGGGCACCCGGCGCCGACCGCCGATCGGCTCCACGGCGGCCTGCTCCGGGCTGATGCGCCCTCGGCGGGAGGCGAGGAACTCGCGGATCTCGGCTCGGTTGTCCATGCTTCGAACGCTACGGGGGTGCCGGGCGGCGGTGGGAGTGTCTGCTGGACCCCGTCTCGGGGGAGCCCTGGCACGGCTGCGGACGCGCGTCTTCACTGGGAGCGTCCCCCTCCGACCGCCGCGCGGATCGGAGGACCACGGAGGAAGAGGAGCACCATGCGCGCCACCCTGATGTACGGATCCGGCGACGTCCGCGTCGTCGAGGTCCCCGACCCCGAGATCCTGGAGCCGACCGACGCGATCCTGCGCGTCACGTACGCGTGCGTCTGCGGATCCGATCTGCACCCGTACCACGACCTCGAGGACACCCCCGAGGGACGGCGGATGGGCCACGAGGCCATCGGGGTCGTCGAGCGGATCGGCTCCGCCGTCGCCTGCCTCAAGGTGGGCGACACGGTGATCATCCCCTTCGCCTGGTCCGACGGCACGTGCGCGTACTGCCGCGACGGCCTCACCACCTCCTGCGTGCACGGCGGCTTCTTCGACGGCGCCGCGTCGGCCACGCAGGCCGAGAAGCTGCGCGTCCCGTTCGCCGACGGCACGGCCGTGGTGATCCCCGAGGGGACGGACGAGGCTCTCATGCCCTCGCTGCTGACCCTCTCGGACGTCTACCTGACCGGCCACCACGCCGCGGTGCGCGGGGGCGTCGGCCCGGGGACGATCGTCACGGTCATCGGGGACGGCGCGGTCGGGCTCTCAGCCGTCCTCGCGTCGAAGCAGCTGGGCGCCGAGACGATCATCCTGATGGGCCGCCACACCGACCGCACCGACCTGGGCCGGTCGTTCGGAGCGACGCACGTCGTCGCCGAGCGAGGCGAGGAGGGCGTCGCGAAGGTGCTGGAGATCACCGGGGGCGAGGGGTCGCACGTGGTCCTCGAGGCCGTGGGACACCTGCCTGCCTACGAGCAGGCGTACGGCGTCCTCCGCCCCGGTGGCGTCCTCTCGCGCGTGGGCGTGCCGCAGTACGAGGAGGCTCCGATCGGATTCGCGTCGCTGTTCGGCAAGAACGCGACGCTCACCGGAGGACCGGCGACGGTGCGGGCGTACCTCGAGGCCGCGATCCCGCAGGTGCTCGACGGCACGATCGACCCCGGGCGGGTGTTCGACCGCGAGCTGCCGCTGTCCGAGATCGCCGAGGCCTACCGGCTGATGGACTCGCGCGAGGCGCTCAAGGTGCTCATCCGCCCCTGACCCGGGCGGGCGCTCGTCGGAACGGGGGCGGCTCCCCGAACCGGGGGCCCTTCCGGTCGACAGCGGGGCTTCGGGGCTCGACGAGGGCGGGTGGTCGGGTCGTGACGCGGCGGCCGGTGGGAGTGGTCCAGTCCGCTCGGCCGTCGGGCTGGAGCACGTACGTCCAGCGATCGCCGTGGCGCACGTGGTGGTGGCTCACGCAGAGCGAGGCGAGGTTGTCGAGCGCCGTCTCGCCTCCGTTGCGCCACTCGAGGGCGTGGTCGGCGTCGGCGGTCGCCGCGGAGCGGGTGCAGCCGGGGAACCGGCAGGTCCGGTCGCGCAGCTGGAGCGCGAGCCTCATCCGCGGCGGGGGCACTCGATGGGTGCGGCCCACCGAGACGACCGCGCCGGACTCCGGATCGGTCAGGACGCGAGTCAGGAGCGCCGACTCGACCATCAGCCCTCGCGCGAGCTCGGCGGGGACGAGGCCGTAGCCGTCGAGCTCCGCCGGGGCCTCGTCGCACCCGGCCGCCGTGCTCGCGGCGAGGGTCAGGCGCACCTCCGCGCGCACTCCCGGAACGAAGGTCGGAGCGACGCCGTCTGCGCCGGGGCCGGGGCCCGCACCGCTGACCTCGCCGTCGCACAGCAGGTCGGCGCACGCGTCCGCGCGGAGCTGCGCGAGGGTCCGCTCGTCGCCCACGCGGGTGCCCGCCTCGTCGGCAGCACCGCCGGGAGCACCGCCGGCAGCACCGCCGGCAGCACCGCCGCGGAGGGAGCGGGCGATGCGGTCGAGGCGGTGGTAGGCACCGAGTGCCACGGTCGCGGGCAGCAGCGCGCAGAGGGTCGCCATGCCGTCGATCTCCGGGCTGACCCAGACGGAGCGGTCCTCGCGGGCGCGGGCGTGCCGCTGGGCGAGCGGCTGCTCGTGCAGCTCGTCCCGCAGCCGGGCCACCACCCTCCGCAGCTGCGTCGGCGTCGAGGAGAGCGCCGACTCGGCCGCGCGCTCGTCGAACTCGGCTCGGGAGCCGGCGGGCAGTGTGCTCGCCACCGCGCAGATCACCTCGCCCGACTCCCAGAGGATCCGGGCCTCCGCCAGCGCGGCGCGGGTGCGCGGGAGGTCCTCGACGAGCAGCTGAGCCTGCTCGAGCAGGCGGGAGGCCGCCCGCTCCGAGACTTGGAGCGCGACCGCGATCTCGGCCCGGACGGACCGCTCGACGAGATCGCTCGCCTCACTCCGGGACAGACGGTCGCCGCGGGCGTACGACTCCGGAACCGCGAGCGCCGCTCGATGCGCCGCGTGCAGCGCCACCGCCCTGGCGAGGAGGACCGGCGCTGTCGACCGCGCGAGGCGCGCTGCGAGATCGGAGAGGGCCCGGACCGGGTCGGACCCGACCGGCGCGCCCTCGTCTGGTTCTGTCATACGCGTATTCCACCAGACACCTCCGACAATCCCTCACCTCCGCCGTGCGGAAAGGACAGTCGGGGCGCCGTCGGCACCTGGGGAGGACGTTCGCCTCCCCGCGGGCGCCGGCCGTACAGTGGGGACATGCATGCGACGCTGCGATTTCTCCGCCCTCGACCGGTCACCGGTCGTGCAGGGCTGAGCGCGCGCGCGTAGATCAGTCCGCGCGCCGGGTCGGTCGAGGGGTCTCCCCCTTCACTCCGACTCGAAATGGACTGTCATGCCCTCCTCCCTCTCCGCCGATGACCTCGGCTCTTCGCTCGCTCTCCGGGACCTGAGCGATCCCGCGCAGGGCGAGCACGCCCTGCAACTCCTCCTCGCCGCCGTCACGGAGGCGCTCGCCGAGACGTGGGGCGTGCCCGCCACGACGGTGCGCGCGAGTCCCCTGGTCGCCGTGGAGGACAACTACGACCGCCTCGGCTTCGACGCGTCCGCGGTCACCCGCGACCAGCGGTACTCGCGGTACGTCAGCGAGACCGTGATGCTCCGCACCCACACGTCCGCGATGATCCCGCCGCTCCTCCGGGCTCTCGCCCGCGAGGAGACCGGTGATCACGACCGCCTCCACGTGCTGCCCGGTCTCGTCTACCGCCGCGACTCCATCGACCGCACGCACGTCGGCGAACCGCACCAGGTCGACCTGTGGCGCGTGACGAACACGGCGCGGATGACGACGGCTGACCTCGAGGGCATGCTCGAAGCCGTCGTGGACGCGGTGCTTCCCGGCGCACGATGGCGAGCGGTTCCCGCCGAGCATCCGTACACGACCGACGGCCGTCAGCTCGACGTGCAGGTCGGCGGCGACTGGCTCGAACTGGCCGAATGCGGGCTGATCGATCCCGGACTCCTCCTGCGATCGGGGCTCGACCCGGCCGTCTGGTCGGGTCTCGCTCTCGGGATGGGTCTGGACCGCGCGCTCATGCTGAGGAAGCGGATCGACGACATCCGGCTGCTGCGCGCGAGCGATCCGCGCATCCTCGAGCAGATGGCCGACCTCGAGCCCTGGCGTGCGGTCTCGTCCCTGCCCGCGGTGCGTCGGGACCTCTCGGTCGTCGTGGAGCGCGATGACGACGAGGAGACCCTCGGTGATCGGATCCGCGCCGCTCTCGGAATCGACGCCGCCGCGATCGAGAGCGTGAGCGTCCTCGCCATGACGGCCGGTGAGCTCCTGCCCGACCGCGCTCGAGAGCGGCTCGGGATCCGAGAGGGGCAGGTCAACGCGCTCGTCCGCATCGTCCTCCGGCCGCTGGACCGGACGCTCACGGACGACGAGGCGAACATCCTGCGGAACAGGGCCTACCTGGCCGTCCACCGCGGGCCGAACCTCGAGCTGATCTGATCCGTGCTGATCCGATCCGAGCTGATCTGATCCGTGCCGGGCGAGCTCAGCTCTGAGCAGCGACCAGTTCGCGGAGGGCCTGCACGACGAGGGCGTGGTCGTCGAGGGAGGCGAGGCCCGAGACGGTGGCCGCGGCCACCACTCCGACGCCGCGCACGCGGATCGGGACCGACCCGCCGGTGACGGCGTACTCCGGACCGAGCCAGCCACGGGCCGACGGGTCGGCGCCCGCCGCGGTGAAGCGGGCGTCGGCGAGGGCGCTGCTGGTCTCGAGACGGAGGACGACGGCCGACTTGCGGGCGATCCACGACTCCTGATCGGGAGTGCTGCCGGGCAGGGCGGCGCGGAAGAGGAGGAGCCCGGGGCGGCGGATGTCGACGGCGACCGCCGCTCCGGCCTCCCGGGCGAGTTCGGCGATGCGGGAGCCGAGCCGCCACGCCGTGTCGTGGTCGAAGGAGTCGAGCACGAGATCGCGCTCCTGCTGCTCGAGCTCGGCGATGAGGGCGGTCAGGCCCTCGGTGCTGCCCTCGGCGGTGCTGCTGTCGGTCACGGTGTCCTCCTGCGCGTCGTCCCCGGTGAAGCCGACCACCTCGCCGCCCCTCGGCGGTCGCGGCGCGCCGGAGGAGGCGTCACCGCCCCTCGTACTCGTCGTCGGTGATGTGCTCGGCCCAGACCGTGCTCGCAGCCGGATCGTCCGCGCTCTCGAACAGGGCGAGGTGCTCCATGAAGACGCCGGGAGCGCTCGCGTGCCAGTGCTCCTCGCCGGGCGGGGTGTAGAGGGTCTGCCCGGCGTGGAGCTCGAGGATCGTGCCGTCGCGAGCACCGAAGCGCGCGACTCCCTGCGTCACGTGCAGGTACTGGCCGCGGGCATGCGAGTGCCAGGCCGTGCGGGCGCCGGGGGCGAAGCGGACGCGGCCGAGGGTGGCGCGCTGGTCGGGATCGTGCGGCACGGCGAGGAGGTCGAGCCAGACGTCGCCGACGAACTGCTCGGGCGGGTTCTTGACGGTGGGTGCGGCGGGTTCGATGTTCACGAGGTCCTCTCGGCAGTGGCGCGGTCAGCGCGGTGATCGGAGCGGGAGCAGGCGCACGGTCGCCGAGACCGGGCCCTCCCCGAGCATGGGCGCCAGGTAGGGACTGCCCGCGTACTTCTCGCGGTAGGCGGCGTCGACGGCGTCGCGCCTCGCGGGGTCGGCCTGCTCGAAGGCGACCTCGTGCTCGGCGCCGGCCGCCCGGATGCGCCCGGCACCCTGCTCGACAGCGGCTCGGTACCAGCGCGAGCGCTGCCCGTTCCAGGCGCGGACGAGGAGATCGTCGCCGACCACGACCGACCAGATCCAGGTGGGGGTGCCGTACGTCGCTCCGTCGGCGCGGAAGGGCGAGACGTGGAGATCGTCGGAGGCGGCGATCGCCGCGAGGGTCGTCGGGTTCCAGGTCATTCGGAGCTCCTCGGTGTCGGGGGCGGGACGAGGCGCGGCGCAGCGAGGTCGCGACCGGCAGGTGGCGCCTCCTGCTGCCTCGTCGCCCACCAGGACGCGAGCAGCGTCAGCGCGTCGGCGCTCGGCGAGCCGGGCTCGGCGCTGTAGATCAGGAAGTTCAGGCCCGGGTCGCCCATCGGCTCGAACGCCTCGTAGCTGAGGTGCAGGTCGCCGACGACCGGGTGGTGGAAGAACTTCGCACCGCTTGCGTGGTGGCGGACGTCGTGGGCGCCCCAGCGTCGACGGAACTCGTCGCTCCTGGTCGAGAGCTCGCCGACGAGGGCCTGCAGGCCGGCGTCGTCGGGCGTGCGGCCGGCCTCGGTGCGCAGGATGCCGACGCTGATGTCGGCGGCCGTCGCCCAGTCGGGGTGGAAGCGCTCGGAGAGATCGCGGCGGAGGAAGGTGTAGCGGGCGAGGTTCACCGGGCGCTCGGGATGCTCGCGGGCGCCGTACTCGTCGGCGTAGAGCGCGCGGAACAGCTCGTTCTCGGCGAGGACGTCGAGGCGGCCGTTGCGGACGAAGGCCGGCGCGGTGGTGATCGACTCGACCGCGAGGCGGAGGGAGGGTCGGACTCCGACCGCGCGCCTCGGGCGCCGGCGCGCCGGCGTGCCTCCGGACGCGCGGGCCAGATCGAACAGGTGGGCGCGCTCGGCGTCGTCGAGCCGGAGTGCCGCGGCGAGCGCCTCGAGCACCGACTCGGAGGCTCCGCGGAGGTCGCCGCGCTCGAGGCGCGAGTAGTACTCGATGCTCACGCCCGCCAGCTGGGCGACCTCGCTGCGGCGCAGGCCCGGGACGCGGCGGACGCCTCCGGAGGGCAGCCCGACGCGGTCGGGCGACAGGCGGGCGCGGCGGGAGACGAGGAAGTCCTTCACCTCGGGATCGTGGGGCATGGGTTCACGCTACGTCGCGCCTCCGCTCGGCGGGATGCCCTGCGGGAACACCTCTGGACAGAACCTCTCGCCCACCCCCTGGGGAGGAGTTGTCTGGATTCGCGCGCCCCGTCCCCGCGCCGCGAGAGGATCGCTCCATGCCCGTCACCACGACCCCCGCAGCCCCGTGAGCACCGTCGATCGCCCCGCCGGCATGACCCGCGGGCTCACCCTGCTCTTCGCGATCGCCGGAGGCGCCGCGGTCGGCAACCTCTACTGGGCGCAACCGCTGCTCGGGGTGATCGGTGCGACCTTCGACGTCTCCCCCGGCTCCGCGGGACTGCTGGTGACGGTGACGCAGGTCGGCTACGCGATCGGGGTGTTCCTCCTGGTGCCGCTGGGCGACACCCTCGACCGGCGACGGCTGATCCCGGCGCTGATGGTGCTGGCGGCCGTGTTCCTGGCGACGACCGCGCTCGCGCCGGCGTTCCCGGTGCTGCTCGCGACGCTCGCCCTGATCGGCGTGACGACCGTGGCGGGGCAGCTGCTCACTCCGCTCGCCGGCGACCTCGCCACCGACGAGCAACGGGGGCGCGTGCTCGGCACGGTCGCCTCCGGACTGCTGCTCGGATTGCTGATCTCGCGCGCGATCAGCGGGATCCTGGCCGATCTGCTCGGCTGGCGCTCGGTGTTCGGCCTCGCCGCCGCGCTCGTCCTGGTGCTCGCGATCGTGATGGCGCGCCGTCTCCCGCGCCTGCCTCCGCGCGCCAAGGTGCGGTACGGGACGCTGCTCGCCTCGGTGCTGCGCACGGTCGCGGGCAGTCGGGCCGTGCGCGTGACGGTGCTGATCGGAGCGTCGGCCATGTGCGCGTTCACGCTGTTCTGGACGGGTCTGACCTTCCTCCTGGGCGCCGAGCCCTTCTCGTACTCGGCCACCGCGATCGGACTCGTGAGCCTCGTCGGCATCGCCGGCGCGATCTCGGCGCAGCGGGTCGGGCGTCTCTACGACCGCGGACTGTCGCTGCCGGCGATCGGAGCGGGGCTCGTCGTGGCGTTGATCGGCGTCGTGATCGCGGGCCTCGGAGCGACGTCGATCGTGGTCGTGCTGATCGCGGTGGCGGTGTTCTCGATCGGGCTGCAGGGGGTGCAGGTGCTCGCGCAGACGCGCATGCTCTCGATCGATCCGTCAGCGCGGAGCCGGCTCAACACGGTGTACATCGTGGGCAACTTCACGGGAGGGGCGATCGGATCGGCGCTCGCGGGCCTGCTGTGGCAGGCGGGCGGCTGGACGGCGCTGATGCTGGTCGCCGCGACGGTGCTGGGCTTCGGGCTGACGGTGTGGGCGGTGCAGCGGACGCGGGCCCTGGCGGGGTGAGGGGTGCCGGCGGGCGGACCCACCGGCTCCGCGCGCGGACGAGTGGACCCGGAACGGGGCCCGGACAGGCGGCACACCCCGCTCCGCGCCCAGTCTTCGACGCGGACACTCGCGAGAGGACTCGGAACGGGCTCTGAGTAAGCCGCGCGGCCCGGTCCGCGCCCACTCGTCGACGCGGATGTCCGCGAGTGGACCCGGGACGGGGCCTGACCGAGCAGCACACCCCGGTCCGCGCCCACTCGAGGACGCCCGGCCCAGCGGCCCGCGGATTCAGCGCCGGTCGAGCCGCGGAGCGTCGGCCAGCAGCCGCCGCGTGTACTCCGACGCCGGCGCCCGCAGCACCGCCGCGGCCTCCCCCGACTCCACCACGCGCCCCTCGCGCATCACCGCGATCCGGTCGCTCATGTGCGCGATCACCCCGAGATCGTGCGAGATCAGCAGCAGCGCCAGCCCGTGCCTGCGTTGCAGGTCGTCGAGCAGGTCGAGGATCTGCGCCTGCACCGAGACGTCGAGCGCCGACACCGGCTCGTCGCAGATCAGCACGTCGGGGCGCGTGGCCAGGGCGCGCGCGATCGACACCCGCTGACGCTGCCCGCCCGAGAGGGTCCGCGGCGAGCGCTGCGCCAGCGCCGGAGCGAGGCCCACGCGCCCCAGGAGCTCGCCGACGTCGCCGGAACCCGCGTCGCGCAGCAGGCGGCCGACGCTCCAGCGCGGGTCGAACGACGACAGGCTGTCCTGGTAGACGGCTCCGATCCGCGGGCGGAGCGGGCGGCGCTCGCGCTCGCTCGCCGACGACCACGGGCGGCCGAGGAACTCGACGCTCCCCTCCTCCGGTCGCCGCAGCGCCAGCAGCAGCCGCGCCACCGTGCTCTTGCCCGAGCCGGACTCGCCGACGACCCCCAGGGTCTCGCCGCGCCGCAGCTCGAGGTCGACGCCGTCGACGGCGACCCGCACGCCTCCACCCGGGCGCGCGAAGTTGGTGCGCAGCCCCGACGCCCGCAGCACCAGGTCGCCCGGGGCCGGCGGAGGCAGGACCTCGGCGCCGGCGGACGACAGGCGGGTGCCGCGGGGCCGCCCGGCGGGCACGGCGGCGACCAAGGCGCGCGCCTCGGGGCTCGACGGGGCGCGGAGGACGTCGGCGGCCGGTCCGTCCTCGACCACGCGGCCGTCGGCGAGCACCAGGATGCGGTCGGCGAGCCCCGCGACCACCGCGAGGTCGTGCGACACCAGCAGCAGGGCGCGTCCGCGCGCCTTCTGCTCGGCGAACAGCTCGAGCACGCGCGCCTGCACCGTCACGTCGAGCGCGGTGGTGGGCTCGTCGGCGACGAGCAGCGGAGGATCGAGGGCGATCGCGGAGGCCAGCAGCGCCCGCTGACGGAGTCCGCCCGAGAGCTCGCCCGCGCGGTCGCGCATCCGCTCGGCCGCCTCGGGCATGCCGACGCTGGTCAGCGCCGCCGCCGCCCGACGCGCCCGCTCGGCCGCGGGGAGGCGGCCGTGCAGGCGCCACGCGTCGCCGATCTCGCGACCGATGGGGCGCAGCGGGTCGAGCGAGAGCAGCGCGTCCTGCGGCACGAAGCCGACGCCCGCCCCGCGGAGTCCCCTCAGCGTCCGCTCGCCGGCGCCGACCACCTCGGCCCCGCCGACGCGGATGCTGCCGGTCACCGCGCCTCCGCTCAACCCCAGCAGCGCCCGCGCCGTGACGCTCTTGCCCGAGCCCGACTCGCCCACGATCGCCACGCACTCGCCCGGCTCGACGCGGAACGACACCCCGTGCACGACCTCGACGCCGTCGAACGCGACGCGCAGGTCCTCGACGACGACGGCGCTCATCGCGCCCCCCGCAGCCGACCGCCGAGCACGGTCGTGGCGATCGTGGTCAGCACGATCACCAGTCCCGGGAACACTGTCAGCCACCACGCGCTCGCGAGGTAGGTACGGCCGGCCGAGAGCATCGCGCCCCACTCCGGAGCCGGCGGCTCGGCGCCGAGGCCGAGGTAGCTGAGCGCCGACGCCCAGACGATCGCCTGACCCACGCCCAGCGTCGCGAGCACCGCGAGGGGCGCGAAGGTGTTGGGCAGAACGTGCCGGAGCAGGATGCGGATCGGGCCGTGACCCAGGACGCGCGCGGCCTCGACGTAGCCGGAGTCGCGGATGCCGAGCAGCTGCGTGCGCAGGATGCGGGCGTAGCCGGGCGCGGTCGAGAGGCCGACCGCGACGGTGGCGGGGACCACTCCGGGGCCCGTCACGACGATGACGAGCAGCGCCAGCAGCAGGGCGGGGAACGCGAACAGCACCTCGAGCACGCGGCCGATCACGCCGTCGACCACGCGCCCGCCGAACGCGGCGATCACGCCGAGCACGGCGCCGAGCGCCAGGCCGATGGCGGTCGCGCTCACCCCGATCAGGAGCGACGCCCCGGCGCCCGCGATGACGCGGCTGAGGACGTCGCGGCCGGACTCGTCGGTGCCGAGCAGGTGAGCCGCGGACGGGGGCGAGAACGCCTCGGTCGGGGCGATCGCGAGGGGGTCCGAGGGGGCGAGGAGCCCCGGGGCGAGCGCGGCGAGGAGCAGCAGCAGGACGAAGGCGAGCGCGACGATCTCGCCGAGACGCAGGCGCCGGCCTCGTCGGCGCGCGGGGGCGGCGGAGGTGCGCAGCTCGAGCTCGCTCATGCGGCCGGCTCCGCGACGGCGGGAACGACGCGGGCGGGAGCAAGCCGCGGATCGACGAGGCGCGCCACGAGATCGGTCGCGAACGTCACGAGGATGTAGGCGAGGGCGGTGACCAGGACGACGCCGGTCACGACCGGCACGTCGCGCACGGTCACCGCCGACAGCAGGGTCCGGCCCAGGCCCGGCCGCGCGAAGATCGTCTCGACGACGACCGCTCCGCCGATCAGGTAGCCGAACGCCCAGCCCGAGAGCGCGATGCCCGGGAGCACGGCGTGGCGCAGGGCGTGGCGGAGTCGGAGCCCCAGCTCGCTCTCGCCGCGCGCACGGGCGGCGAGCACGAAGGGCGAGTCGAGGGCGTCGAGGAGGGAGCGGCGCATCACCTGGCCGAGGAAGCCGGCCAGCGGGATCGCGAGGGTGAGCGCGGGCAGCACGAGTCCGTTCGGCGCTCCGGTGCTGACCGGGGGCAGCCAGCGCAGGGTCGTCGCGAAGACGGCGATGAGGACGGTGGCCAGCCAGAAGTGCGGGAGGGCCGCGGCGGTCAGCTCGAGACCGGCGCCGAGCGCCGCGGCGATGCGGCCGCCGCGGGTCGACCAGAGCGCGGTCGCGAGGGCGAGGATCCACGCGAGCGCGAGAGCGAGGACGGCCAGCAGCAGGGTGCCCGGCAGCTGCTGCCCGAGCAGCTCGACGACGGGGACGCGCAGGGAGTAGGAGGTGCCGAGGTCGCCCTGCGCGAGCCGGCCGAGCTGGGTGAGGTACTGCAGGAGGAGGGGCTGGTCGAGTCCGTACTCCTCCCGGACCGCGGCGAGCGCCTCGGCGGACGCCTGCGAACCGGGTCCGCCGAGGATCGCTTGCGCGGGGTCGCCGGGGATCAGGCGGATGAGGAAGAAGACGGCGGTCGCGACGGCCCAGAGCACGACGACGGCGCCGCCCAGGCGGAGGAGGACGCGGCGGATCATGCGGGGTGCTCCTTCCGAAGGGGGGTCACAGGACCAGGATGCCTCGTGCTGACCGGACACGGAGCGCACCCTGTTGATCGAGTAGTCGGCGCAGCCGACGTATCGAGATCCGCGATCACCCGGCGTTCGGGAGGACGTGGATCTCGATACGCCCCTGCGGGGCTACTCGATCAGCAGGGCGGCGGCCCGCTGCGCGGGCTACTCGATCAGCAAGGGGGAGGCCGCTCGATCAGCGAGAGGATCAGACCGACGCGTCTGCGAACCACGGAGTCGAGACCGTGGCCAGCGCCTCCACGCCCAGCACCGACGAGCGGAGCAGGTAGTGGTTCTGCTGGTCGTAGAGCGGCAGGATCCAGTACCCGGACAGCACGATCTCCTGCGCCTGGCGGTACAGGTCGGCGCGCTCGTCCGCATCCGTCGTCGCGCTCGCCTGCTCGAGCAGTGCGTCGAGCGCGGGGTCGGCGATCTGCGCGTGGTTGGCGAAGTAGCCGCTGGGCGCGGGGGTGATGCCCGAGGAGGAGTAGAGGATCCGCAGGACGTCGGGCCCGACCTTCGTGTAGGGCGCGCTGACCAGCTCGTACTCGTTCGCCGCGAGGGCCGCGTACCAGCTCGAGAGGTCCAGCAGGCTGATCTCGACGTCGAAGCCGACGGCCTTCGCCGAGGCCTGGATCTGCTCGAAGAGCGACTGCTCGGCCGGGATCGACTGGTTCGTGCTGACCGGGAAGCGGAGCGTGAGCGGCTGCCCGTCCTTCTCGCGGATGCCGTCGCCGTCGGAGTCGGTCCAGCCCGCGGTCTCGAGGAGCTCCTCAGCCGCGGCGACCTCGTCGTCGGAGCCGGCGTCCTCGAAGAGCGAGGCGTCGGAGTAGGCGGTCGCCTCGCTGCTCGACAGCGGCGAGTAGGAGCGCTCTGCGGTGCCGAAGAAGAGGGAGTCGATCGCGTCGTTCACGCCGACGGCGCGGATGAACGCCTCGCGCACACCCGCGTCGTCGAACGGCGACTGGCCGCCGTTGAGCTCCAGGCGGTTGACCGAGCCGGGGCGCGGGGCGTCGAGCTCGACGAGGTCGGAGGCCTCGGTGGCGGCCTGCAGCGTGTCGGGCTGCGCGTTGTCGATCACGTCGACCTCGCCCGCCTGCAGCGCCGCGTAGCGGGTGGCCGAGTCGGGCAGGAAGCGCCACTCGATGCTGGAGAGGTACGCGGGGCCCTCGTGACCGTCGCCGGTCGGGCCGAACGAGGCGTCGTAGGCGTCGTTGCGGGTGAGAGTCACGTGGTCCTGCTTGACCCACTCCGTCACCGTGAAGGGACCGGTGCCGACGGGCGCCTCGCAGTTGGCGGCCTCGCCGCGCGCGATGCCGGTGGGCGACTGGATCGCCGTCCACGGCTGGGCGAGCGACTCGAGCAGCGCGCTGTCGGGGGCGCTGAGCGTGAAGCGCGCGACGGTCGGCGAGACGGCGGTGACCGACTCGACCTTGGCGACGGCGAGGTAGCCGGTCGAGGACTTGGTGGCCGGGTCCTGGAGGTGCGCGATGTTCGCGGCGACCGCCTCCGCGTCCAGCGGAGTGCCGTCGGTGAACTCGACGCCCTCGCGCAGCGTGAAGTCGTAGCTGAGCGCATCGTCCGAGACGGTCCACGACTCCGCGAGCCACGGCGTGATCGTGCCGTCGGCCTCGCGCGAGACGAGCGACTCGAGCACCTGCGTCGCGAGCAGCGCCTGCGGGTAGTTGCCTCCGACGTGCGGGTCGAGGCAGGTGGGTTCGGCGTCGCCGGACGCGTAGGTGAGGACTCCGTCGGCGACGGGGGTCGCGGAGTCGCCTCCTGCGTCGGACTCGGCGGTGCAGCCGCTGAGCAGGAGGGCGCCGGCGGCGAGCGCGGCGGGGAGGATCAGAGAGCGGCGCATGACGTCTTTCGTGGAGGGGTCGGGAGTGCCGGGTTTCTTGGACGCGGCCCAGGAAACGCTAGCAGGACACGCAGGCCCGCGGGCCGGGTCGCCCGGATCCGCTCCGCAGAGCTCAGCCCGCCGTCGACGCGCGCACGACCAGCTCGGGCTGGAACAGCACCTGGCGCGGCTCGGTGTCGAGCAGCAGGTCGACCGCCGTCGCGCCGATCAGGGCGCTCGGCTGGCGGATGCTCGACAGCGGCACGACCGTCGCCGTCGCGAACGCGATGTCGTCGTAGCCGATGAGGGCGATGTCCTCGGGCACGCGGACGTCGCCCAGCAGCATCAGGGCCTGCAGCACCCCGACCGCGAGGAGGTCGTTCGCGCAGAACACGGCATCGGGGCGATCGGAGGCGTCGCGCGCCGCGAGAGCGCGCCCCGCCCCGCGCCCGGCGAGCACCGACAGCGAGTCGGTCGCGATCTCCTCGAGCGAGGCTCCGTCGACCTCGCGCACGGCCGCGCGCGCCCCCGCGAGCCGGTCGGCGACCTGGCGGATCGACTCCGGACCGCCCACCACGGCCAGGCGCCGGCGCCCGAGGCTCAGGAGGTGCTCCACGGCCAGGCGCCCGCCCGCCACGTCGTCGACGGCGACCGACGAGAGCGCCGGGTCGAGCGAGTGGCGGTCGACGAGCACGCAGGGGATCCCGTGCGAGCGGAGGCGGTCCAGGCGCGTCGAGTCCTCCCCCAGCGGTGAGATGAGGACGCCGCCCACGCGCTGCTCCTCGAAGAGGTCGAGGTAGGCGGCTTCGCGTCGGGCGTCGTCGTCGGTGTTGCCGAGCAGCACGGCCAGGCCGGACTCGGCCGCGCGCGCCTCGGCGCCGCGGGCGAGGTCCGAGAAGAAGGGGTTGCCGGCGTCGAGGACGACGAGCCCGATGCTGCGGCTGCGACCGGCGCGGAGCTGCCGCGCGGCGTCGTTGCGGACGAAGCCCAGCTCGGCGATCGCCTCCTGCACGCGGCGGACCGACTCGGCGCCGACCCGCTCGGGCCGGTTGAGCACGTTCGAGACGGTGCCGACGGAGACGCCTGCTCGGGCGGCGACGTCGCGGACGCTCACGGACGGCACGGCGCCTCCTGGGGTCGGGCCGCGCGGCGGGCGGCGGTCCCGGAAGTATGGCACCGGCGCTCGGGTCGTCATCTCCGGGACTGGACGTGCACGGGTGAATGCCTAGTCCCTAGGCTGTGCCCTGACTCGATCATTGGAGCACGGCATGGCCCTCGCCAGCATCCCCGACACCGTCGCCGCCCTCCGGAAGGGCCGCCCCGTCATCGTCGTCGACGACGAGGACCGCGAGAACGAGGGCGACGTGGTCCTGGCCGCGCAGACCGCGAGCGCCGCGACGATCGCGTGGACGGTGCGCAACAGCTCCGGGTTCCTCTGCGCGCCGCTGACGAACGCGATCGCCGACCGGCTCGACCTCCCGCCGATGATCGCCGTCAACCAGGATCCGCGCGGCACCGCGTACACCGTCACGGTCGACGCGGCCGACCGGCTGAGCACCGGGATCAGCGCGGCCGACCGCGCGCACACCCTCCGGGTCCTCGCCGACCCCGACGCCGCTCCCACCGCCCTCACCCGGCCGGGCCACATCCTGCCGCTGCGTGCCGTCGACGGAGGGGTGCTCGAGCGCGACGGGCACACCGAGGCCGCCGTCGACCTGCTCCTGCTCGCGGGGCTGCACCCCGTCGCGGGCATCGCCGAGATCGTGGACGACGACGGCGAGATGGCGCGACTGCCGCGGCTGCTCGAGATCGGCGAGCGCGAGGACGTCCTCGTCACCTCGATCGAGCTGCTGCAGGCGTTCCTCCGCGAGCGCGGCGGGAGCAGGGACGCGCTCGACGCGGACGGCGCCGATGAGTAGGCCGGGGCCGGTGTCGCCGAGCCGGCTCTCGATCGACCGGCTCTCGCTGGTGACCAAGGTCGCCCGGCTGTACCACGAGGACGGGCTGCGCCAGCCCGAGATCGCGACGCGCCTGCACGTCTCGCAGTCGCGCGTCTCGCGGCTGCTGAAGGAGGCGGTCGCCCTCGGCATCGTGCGCACGATCGTGGTGCCGCCCGCCGGCGTGCACTCCGAGCTGGAGGACACGGTGCGCGACCGCTTCGGCCTCGCCGACGTGGTCGTCGCCGACACGAGCAGCGACGATGAGTACTCGATCCTCGCCGCGCTCAGCGGGGCGGGCGCGGCCTACTTCGAGACGACGCTGACCGGCCACGACCGGGTCGGGATCTCGTCGTGGTCCTCGACCCTGCTCGCGACCGTCGACAAGATGGCGCCGCGCACGGTCAGCACCGCCGACGTGATCGTGCAGGTGCTCGGCGGGCTGGGCACCGCGTCGGTGCAGATGAAGGCCACGCACCTGGTCGAGCGGATGGCGGCCGTCACCGGCGCCTCCCCGGTCTTCTTCTCGGCGCCCGGCATCGTCGCCAGCCGAGGCGCGCGCGACGCGATCCTCGAGGACCAGTTCGCCCGCGAGGTGCTGGACGAGTGGTCGCGCCTGACGGTGCTGATCGCCGGCATCGGCAGCGTCGCCCCCTCCCCCATGCTGAAGGACTCGGGCAACGCGATCTCGGCGACCGAGATCGACGCGCTCAGCGAGGCGGGCGCCGTGGGCGACATCTGCCTGCACTTCTTCGACGCGCAGGGCCGCCTGATCGAGACGGGCTTCTCGGAGCGGACGGTCGGCATCGACGCGGCCGCGATGCGCGCGGTGCCGCGGCGGGTGGGCATCGCCGGCGGCGCCCGCAAGTACGAGGCGGTGCGCGCGGCGCTGCGCGGCCGCTGGATCGACGTGATGATCACGGACGTCGACACGGCGCGGAGGCTCGCCGCCGAGCCCGAGGTCTGAGCGCTGCTCGGACACCGTCGGGACCCGGCGGCGCCCCGCTCACCAGATCGTGAATCCGCCGTCGGCGAGGAGGTCGTGGCCGGTCACGAACGACGCGGCCGGCGACAGGAGGAACACCGCGGGCCCCGCCATCTCGAACGGCTCCGCGGTGCGCTGCATCGGCGTCTCCGTGGCGAAGACGGCGACCTGGTCGGCCACCTCGGGGCGGGAGTTCATCGGCGTCATCGTGTAGCCGGGGCTCAGCGAGTTCACCCGCACGCCGCGGGTCGCCCACTCGGCCGCGAGCGACTTCGAGAGGTGGATGACCGCGGCCTTCGCGCTGTTGTAGTGCGCCTGCATCAGTCCGCGGTTCGCGATGCTGCCCGACATCGAGGCGATGTTGACGATGGAGCCGCGCCCGTTCTCGAGCATGGCGCGCGCCTCGGCCTGGCTCGAGACGAAGACGCCGGTGACGTCGACGTCGTAGAGCCGCTTCCAGACGTCCAGCTCCATCTCCTCGGCGGGAGCGGCATTGGCGATGCCCGCGGCGTTGACCGCGAGGGTCAGCGGGCCCAGCTCGGACTGGATCGTGGCGACCGCGGCGGCCATCGACTCCGGGTCGGTGACGTCGGCCGGCACGGCGAGGGCGCGCCCTCCGGCGGCCTCGATGTCGGCGACGGAGGCCGAGAAGTCGGCGCGGGGCAGGTCGACGAGGCCGACCGCGCCGCCGCTCTCGGCGATCCCGAGCGCGATGGCGCGGCCGATGCCGCTGGCGCCTCCGGTGACGAGGGCGACGTCGCCGTCGAGGCGGAAGGAGAGAGTGGGCATGATGCTCCTGATCGGGGTGGTGGACGGGTTCAGACGGTGGCGAGCGACATGACCGCGGCGGCCGAGGCGGAGTCGCCGTCGAGGATGCCCTGGTTGCGGCCCCGGGCGAGGACCATGACGCGGTGGGCGAGGCCGAGGACCTCGTCGAGGTCGGAGCTGACGACGATGACGGCCGTGCCGCCCTCGGCGAGGTCGCGGATGATCTCGTAGATCGAGGCCCGCGCGCCGACGTCGATGCCGCGGGTCGGCTCGTCGAGGATCACGACCTTGGGGCTGCGCTCCAGCCACTTGCCGATGACGACCTTCTGCTGGTTGCCGCCGGACATCGACGACGCGGCCTGGCCGAGCTGGCCCTTCACTCCCATCTTCTGCGAGATGGCGCTCGCCATGGCGAGCATCCGCTTCGGGGAGACCCAGCCGCCGCCGTCCTTCACCTTGTCGAGGTTGGGGAGGGTGATGTTCTCGGTGATGCTCTGCTCGAGCACGAGGCCCTGCTGCTTGCGGTCCTCCGGGATGAGGACGATGCCCTCGCGGATCGCGTCGCTTGGGCGGTGCGGGCGCAGGTTCCTGCCCTGGATCGTGATGGTGCCCGCCGAGACGCCGTCGGCGCCTCCGATCGCGCGGACCAGCTCGGTGCGACCGGCGCCGACGATGCCGGCGATGCCG
This sequence comes from Rathayibacter caricis DSM 15933, assembly GCF_003044275.1. Lineage (NCBI taxonomy): Bacteria > Bacillati > Actinomycetota > Actinomycetes > Micrococcales > Microbacteriaceae > Rathayibacter > Rathayibacter caricis. The sequence goes on from NZ_PZPL01000001.1 coordinate 506,935, forward strand.
AACACCTCGCCCTCGCGGACCTCGAAGCTGACGTCCTCGAAGCGGCCGTTGCTGCCGGTGAGCCCGTCGATGCCGAGGACCACCCGGGGACGGGGCGCCGCGATCTCGGGGAACAGGCGCTCGACCGAGCGGCCGACCATCTGCTCGACGAGCTGGTCGGGGTGGATGCGGCCGTCCTCGTGCTCGGCGATCTTGCGGCCGTCGCGCAGCACGACGATGCGGTCGGCGATCTGCGCGATCTCGGCGAGGCGGTGGCTGACGTAGACGAACGAGACGCCCTCGGCGCGGAGCGAGCGGACGGTCTCGAACAGCGCGTCCGTCTCGGCCTGGCCGAGCGCGGCGGTCGGCTCGTCGAGGATGAGCAGGCGCGCGTTCAGCATCAGCGCCTTGGCGATCTCGACCTGCTGCGCGCCGGCGACGCTGAGCTCGCGCACGAGCTGGTCCATCCGGCCCTGGAAGCCCAGGCGGCGCAGGTGCACCTCGGCCTGCTCGCGCATGGCCTTCGCGTTCACGAAGCCGGCCCTGCCGGGCCAGCGGCCGATGACCACGTTCTCGGCGACGGTCAGATCTCCGAGCAGCCGGGTCTCCTGGTGGATCAGCCCGATGCCGACGGCGATCGCGTCGGCGGGGCTCGACGGCGAGTACGGCTCGCCGCGCCAGGTCATCGATCCGCTCGTCGGCGCCGTGACGCCCGCGATGATCGAGGAGAGCGTGGACTTGCCCGCGCCGTTCTCGCCCAGGAGCGCGACGACCTCTCCCGGCCGGATCTCGAGGTCGACCCCGTCCAGGGCGGTCGTCCCGGGGTAGATCTTGGTCGCTCCGGTGACGACGAGCCCCGGCTCGGTCGAGCGCGGCGAGGTCTGCTGCTCCATGGTGCATCTCCTTCGATGTCGGCGGGAGGAAGGGGGGAGGCGGGCGGCGCCGGGTGGGCGCCGCCCGCCGGTGGTGGTTACGGGTGGGTGGTGATGAAGGGCTCGACGTTGTCCTTCGTGGTCAGGACGCCCTCCTGCAGCTGCTCGGCGGGCACCTCTCCGCCGTCGGCCAGCTCGAGAGCCGACTCGAGGGCGAGCTTGCCCATGCCCTGGGTGGGCTGGGTGATGGTGGCGCCGAGGGTGCCGTCCTTCACGGCCTCCAGGCCCGCCTTGTCACCGTCGAAGCCGACGACGAGGATGTCGTCGCGTCCCGCGGCACGGGCGGCGGCGGAGGCGCCGAGCGCGAGCGCGTCGGCCCGGCCGAAGAAGACCGTGATGTCGGGGTTCGACTGCAGCATGTCGGTGGCGATGTCGTAGCCCTCGTCCTGCGCCCACTGGAGCGACGCCTGGCGGGCGACCTCCTTCATCCCGGGCGCCTTCTCGATGGCCGTGGTGAAGCCCTCGTCGCGCGCGAGCTCGGGAGTCGTGCCGACCTGGCCCTGGATGACGCCGATGTTGGCCTCTCCGCCGGTCTGCTCGACGACCCAGTCGCCGAGCGCCTCGGCCGCGGCGACGCTGTCGGTCGCGATGAAGGTGTCGCCGGGCGACCCCTCCGGGTTGCGGTCGACGGTGACGATCGGGATGCCGGCCGAGTTCGCCGCGCGGACGGGGACGGTCGCGGCGGTCGCTCCGGCCGGGATGTAGATGATCGCGCTGACGCCCTGGGTGATGAAGTCCTGGATCTGGCTGACCTGGGTGTCGGAGTCGCCCTTGGCGTCCGAGACGATGACCTTGACGCCCTGCGCCTCGGCCTCGGCCTCGACCGACTGGCGGATCTGGTTGAAGAAGTCGGCCTGGAGGTTCGCGACGGCCAGGCCGACGGTCTTCTCGCCGTCCTCGCCGCCGCCTGCGGTCGAGGCGCAGCCGGTGAGCAGGGCGGCTGCGGCGACGAGCGTCACGGCGCCCGCGGTGATCTTGCGGAACATGGTTCTCCTTGGTGGGGTGAGGGCGACCGACTCTGGTCGCCCCGGGAGGGGTGGGTGGGAGGGAGGAGCGAGCGCTAGGCGCGCTTGCGGCGCAGGACGTCGGCCATGACCGCGATCGCGATCACGAGGCCGATGACGATCTGCTGGAGGAACGGCGAGACGCCGATGAGGTTCAGGCCGTTGCGGAGGAATCCGATGATCAGGACGCCGATCACGGTGCCGGTGATCCGGCCGACGCCGCCGGTGAGGCTCGCGCCGCCGATGACGACCGCCGCGATGACGTCGAGCTCGTAGCCGGTGCCCGCGGTGGGCTGGGAGGAGTCGAGGCGCGTCGCGAGGACGATGCCGCCGACTCCGGCGAGCGCGCCCGCCGCGACGTACACCCAGGTCGTGACCCGCTTCACGGGGATGCCGGCGAGGCGCGAGACCTCGGGGCCGCCTCCGATCGCGAACACCGACCGGCCGCCGACGCGGTACTTCAGGTAGGCCCACGCCGCGATGTACAGCGCGATGACGACCATGATCGTGACCGAGAAGAAGCCCAGGAAGCGGTTCGCCGAGAGGTTGAAGAACCACTCCGGGTAGCCGACGATCTGCTGGCCGTCGGTGATCATGTTCGCCAGGCCCCGCGCGATCGACATCATCGCGAGCGTGGCGATGAACGGCGGGAGCTTGGCGATCGTGATCCCGAGGCCGTTCAGCGCTCCGGCGAGGCCGCCCACGGCGATCGCGGCGAGCATCGCCAGCGGCAGCGGCCAGCCGCCGTCGTGCGAGAGCCAGCCGAGCACCATCGTCGACAGGCCCAGGATCGCGCCGACCGAGAGGTCGATGCCTCCGGTGATGATGACGAGCGTCGCGCCGATGGCGAGGATGCCCAGCACCGTGACCTGGTCGACCACGTTGACGAGATTGCGGGCGGTGAAGAAGTTGGGCGCCACGATCGACAGGACGATGAACAGGGCGATGAGGCCGATGAAGCTCCCGGCGCTCCCGCCGAAGTAGGAGGAGACCGGCCGTCGCCCTGTCGGGGTGATCACCGGGTCCTTCAGCAGTGGGGTCTGGATTGACATTGCATGCTCCGTTGGATGAGAGGAGAGAAGGAGGGAGGGGGCGGGACGGGTCAGTTCATGAACATGCCGCCGTCGATGTTGACGGTCTGGCCGGTGATGTACGAGGCGGCGTCGGAGGCGAGGAAGAGCAGCAGGTTCGCGACGTCGGCGGCCTCGGCGGGGCGCTTGAGCGGGATGTCGTCGATCCACTCCTGGATCAGCTCGCCCGGCGCGTAGTCGCCCAGCCGGCGGCCCCACTCGCGGTCGTTGTAGTCCCACATGTCGGTCTTGACGATGCCGGGGCAGTAGGCGTTGACCCGGACCCCGTCCTTGGCGAGCTCCTTCGCGAGCGACTGGGTGAGCCCGATCACTCCGAACTTGCTGGCCGCGTAGTGCGGAGTGAAGATGAAGCCCTGCCGCGCCTGGCCCGACGCGGCGTTGAGGATCACCGCGTGCTCGCTCTTGCGCAGCAGCGGAGCGGCCTCGCGGCAGCAGAGGAACATCGCCGTCGTGTTGACGGTCAGCACCCGCTGGAAGTCGGCCAGGCTCAGGTCGTCGAGGTCCGAGATGGTGATGATGCCGGCGTTGTTGACGAGGACGTCGAGGCGGCCCCAGCGCTCGGCGGCGTCGGCGAACACCGCGCGCACCGCCTCCTCGTCGGTGACGTCGGCGACGACTCCGTGCGCGTCGTACCCGGCCTCGCGCAGCTCCTGCGCGGCCTGCTCGACGACCGCGTCGCGGTCGATCAGCAGAACGGAGGCGCCGGACTCGGCGAAGGCGCGGGCGAGGGCGAGGCCGATGCCGCGTCCGGAACCCGTGACGGCGGCGACCCGACCGGTGAAGTGGTCGAGGTAGATCGGTGAGGCGACCGTGTCGGTCATGGCGTGCTCCTTTGCATGCGGGGAGAAGAAGAGTGGTGCGGGCTAGAGCAGCGAGTGCTCGCGGTGCTCGGCGGACACGGTCGGCTGGTGGCGGGCCCGGGCGACCGCCTCGAGCCAGCGGGCCCGGCGGCGCTCGGCGGGCAGCGGATCCGCGGAGCCGGTGAACGAGAACCGCGCCGGGCGCACGCTCTCGAGCCGGGCGGGGGTCCAGAGTCCGATCGAGAGGCCGGCGAGGTGCGCGACTCCGAGTGCCGACAGCTCGGCGACGGTGGACCGGGCGACGGTGCGCCCGCCGAGGTCGGCCTGCTGCTGCATGAGCCAGTCGTTCCGCGAGGGGCCGCCGTCGGCGAGGATCGTGTCGATCGGCCGTCCGGTGAGCGCCTCGGCGGCGCGCAGCACGTCGTCGATCTGCAGGACGATCGACTCGAAGGCCGCCCGGGCGAGGTGCGCCGGAGTGGTGCCGAGGTCGAATCCGGTGAGGACCGCGGTGGCCGCCGCGTCCCACCAGGGCGCGCCGAGGCCCGCGAAGGCCGGGACGAGGGCGACGCCGTGCGCGTCGTCGACCGTCCTGGCCAGCTGGTCGAGCTCGTCGGCGCTGCGGCCGAGCAGGCGCGAGAGCCACAGCACGGTCGCTCCGGTCGAGAGCACGTTGCCCTCGAACGCCCGCACGGCCCCGGTCGCGGGGTCGCCGACCGCCCACGCGATGGTGCGGGCGAGGGTGTCGGAGTCGCCGAGGTCGCCGTCGGCCGAGATCCCCATGATCGAGGAGCCGGTGCCGTAGGTCGCCTTCACCGAGCCGGGCTCGCGGACGCCGTGGGCGAAGAGCGCCGCGTGCGAGTCTCCGAGCACGGCGTCGATGCGCACGCCCGGGGCGAGGCCCGCCACGCCGACCATCGGAGCGGTCGGCTCGTCCGACGCGGCGAGGCGCGGCAGCGCGGCCCGCGGGATCCGGAACAGGGCGAGCAGGTCGTCGTCCCAGTCGACCGTGCGGACGTCGAGCAGCTGGGTGCGGCTCGCGTTGCCCGCCTCGATCCGGTGCTCGCCCGTGAGCCGGGCGATCAGCCAGGAGTCGACCGTGCCCAGCGCGAGGCGGCCGGCGGTGCTGAGGCTGCGGTCGGGGTCGACCGCGTCGAGCAGCCACTCGAACTTGAGTGCCGAGAACATGGGATCCAGCGGGAGGCCCGAGACGCGGCGCACCCACGGGCCGTTCCCGGCCGCGAGCAGCTCCTCCGCCCGGGCGAGCGTGCGCCGGTCCTGCCAGCCCAGGACGGGGCCGAGGGCCTCGCCCGTGACGCGGTCCCAGACGACCGCGGACTCGCGCTGGTTCGCGAGCCCGACCGACACGATCCGGTCGCCGAGCGTGCCCGCGAGCGTCTCGAGGGTGCTCGTGACGCTGCGGAGGATCTCCTCGGCGTCCTGCTCCACCCAGCCTGCGGCGGGGTGGAGCTGGCGGAGCTCGACGGCGGCCGACGCGATGATCGCGCCGGCAGCGTCGACGGCGACGGACTTCGTCGAGCTCGTGCCCTGATCGACCGCGACGACGACGGCGTCGTCGCGAAGGGAGTCAGCCATTGCTCACGGCTTCCCGCGCGGCGCGCGCGATGCCCTCGACGCTCAGCCCGAAGTGCTCGAGCAGGAACTCGGTGTCGCCCGTGGGCGCGAACTCGGTGAGTCCGAGGATCCGGAGCGGGACGCGGGCACCGCCGCCGAGCTGCGACACGATCGACGCGACTCCGGCACCGAGGCCGCCGGCGATGTTCGCCTCCTCCGCCGTGACGATCGCGCGGGTCTCGTTCGCCGCGGCCGTGACGGCCTCGACGTCGAAGGGCGCGATGTAGGAGGCGTTCAGCACGCGGGTCGAGAACCCCTGGCCGTCGAGCAGCTCGGCCGCCTGGACCGCCCGCGACACGAGCGTGCCGGTCGCGATGATCGTGACGTCCGTGCCCTCGCGGACCGTCTGGAAGCGGCCGCGCTCGAGCGTCGACTCCGGAGTGGACACGTCGGGCACCTTGTGCCGGCCGATGCGGAGGAAGGTGGGGCGCGGGTCGGCGACGGCCTGGCGCACGGCGAGACGGGTCTGGTGGCGGTCGGCCGGGACGATGATGTCCAGTCCCGGCAGCGCGCGGAGCCAGCTGAGGTCCTCGACCGAGTGGTGGGTCGGGCCGAGCTCGCCGTAGGCCATGCCCGGCGACATGCCGCAGAGGATCACCTTGTGCTGGCTGTAGGCGACGTCGGCCTTGACCTGCTCGAGCGAGCGGCCGGTGAGGAACGGGCTGGCCGCGCAGACGAAGGGGATGTAGCCCGCGCTCGCGAGACCGGCGCCGACGCCGACGAGGGCCTGCTCGGCGATGCCGACGTTGATCAGCCGGTCGGGGAACTCGGTCTTGAACGCCCCGAGGTTCGAGGAGCCGACGGAGTCGTTGCAGACGGCGACGATGCGCTCGTCGGTGCGGGCGAGCTCGATGAGCTCCTCCGCGAACGCGACCCTGTTGTCGTAGGCGGCGACGGTCGACACGGTGGTCGTCTCCCTGCTCATGCGAGTTCCTCCAGTGCCAGGACGACCTGCTCGGCCGACGGGACTTTGTGATGCCATTCGACGCGGTCCTCGATGAAGGAGACGCCCTTGCCCTTGATGGTGTTCGCGATGACCGCGACCGGCTTGCCGGTGGTCGAGGGCCCGAAGGCCTCGAGGAGCTGGCCCCAGTCGTGGCCGTCGATGATGCGCAGCTCGAAGCCGAAGGCGAGGAGCTTCTCGTCCAGCGGGTCGAGCGAGGAGGTGTCCTCGGTGCGGGCGCCCTGCTGGAGGCGGTTGCGGTCGACGATCGCGGTGAGGTTGTCGAGGCCGTAGTGGGCGGCCGTCATGAGGGCCTCCCAGTTGCTGCCCTCCTGCATCTCGCCGTCGCCCATGACGGCGAAGACGCGGGAGCCGTCCTCACTGAGCTTGGCCGCGAGGGCCTGGCCGACGGCGACGGGCAGACCGTGACCGAGCGGACCCGTGTTGGTCTCGACTCCGGGGACCTTGTTGCGGTTGGGGTGGCCGTTGAGGGCCGAGAGCGGGGCCATGAACGTCGTGAGCTCGCTCGGGGAGAAGTAGCCGCAGCTCGCGAGAGTCGCGTAGAGCGCCGCGGCGCAGTGGCCCTTGCTGAGGATGAAGCGGTCGCGACCGGGCTTCGCGGGGTCGGACGGGTCGATGCGGAGCGTCGAGTTGAACAGCGTCGTGAGGATGTCGGTGACCGAGAAGTCGCCGCCGATGTGGCCGAGGCCGGCGGTGTCGATCATGCGGACGATGTCGCGGCGGGTGTGCCGCGCGCGCTCGTCGAGGAGGCGGTCGCGGACGTCGGCCGGCGCCTGTGCCAGTTCGGAGGTCAGCTCTCGCCATCGAGCGAGCTGACCGGTGTCGGCTTCGAGCATTTGAATACCTATTCAGTAGCGGGTGAACGTGCTGTCTGTGGTCGTGACTTTATACACGGGCGGCAGCAGATGGCAATGCTTTCCGATGGATCGAGTCCCGATCACGCTCGGTCCGCGCTCTTTGACACGCCCCGCGGCCTCGCGATACGCTCGGCGGGCACTCGTGTGAAACGATTCACACACCCCTCCGAACGAAGGAGCCGCTCGATGCCGAGTGACGTCCCCCTCACCCGGGTCTGCTTCCAGCTCCAGGTGAAGCCCGACCGCCTCGAGGAGTACAAGGAGCGCCACGCGGCCGTGTGGCCCGACATGCTGAGGGCCCTGAAGGCCACCGGCTGGAACAACTACTCGCTCTTCGTCCGCGAGGACGGGCTGCTCATCGGCTACGTCGAGACGCCCTCGATCGTCGACGCGCAGGCCGCCATGGCCCGCACCGAGGTCAACGCCCGCTGGCAGGCCGAGATGGGCGAGTTCTTCGTCGACCTCGACGGCGCGCCGGACGAGGGCTTCCTCCCCCTGACCGAGGTCTTCCACCTGGAGGACCAGCTCGCGGCGCTCGACGCCGCTCCCACCCCTCTCGCAGAAGGACACGCCTCGTGACCGAACTCACCCCCGACGTCCTCAGCCAGCTCGAGCAGCAGGCGATCGAACTGCCCTCGTGGGCCTTCGGCAACGCCGGCACCCGCTTCAAGGTGTTCGCCACTCCCGGCACGCCCCGCACCATCGAGGAGAAGATCTCGGACGCGGCGACCGTCAACGAGCTCACCGGACTGGCGCCGACCGTCGCGCTGCACATCCCGTGGGACAAGGTGGACGACTACTCGGCGCTCGGCGACTACGCCGCGTCGAAGGGCGTGGCGCTGGGCACCATCAACTCCAACACCTTCCAGGACGACGACTACAAGTTCGGCTCGCTCACGCACTCCGACCCGGTGATCCGCCAGAAGGCGATCGACCACCACCTCGCCTGCATCGACATCATGGACGCGACCGGCTCGCGCGACCTCAAGATCTGGCTCGCCGACGGCTCGAACTACCCCGGCCAGCAGGACATCCGCGGCCGCCAGGACCGTCTCGCCGACTCCCTCGCGACCATCTACGAGCGCCTGGGCGCCGAGCAGCGGATGGTGCTCGAGTACAAGTTCTTCGAGCCCGCGTTCTACCACATGGATGTGCCGGACTGGGGCACCTCGTACGCGCATGTGGCCGCGCTGGGTGACCGCGCACTGGTCTGCCTCGACACCGGCCACCACGCCCCGGGCACCAACATCGAGTTCATCGTCGCCCAGCTGCTGCGCCTCGGGAAGCTCGGCTCGTTCGACTTCAACTCGCGCTTCTACGCCGACGACGACCTGATCGTCGGAGCCGCCGACCCGTTCCAGCTGTTCCGGATCCTCTTCGAGGTGGTGCGCGGAGGCGGCTACGGCCCCGACTCGCCCGTCGCGTTCATGCTCGACCAGTGCCACAACGTCGAGGACAAGATCCCCGGCCAGATCCGCTCGGTGCTGAACGTGCAGGAGATGACGGCGCGCGCGCTGCTCGTCGACCGCGCGGAGCTCGAGAAGGCGCAGCTCGCGGGCGACGTGCTCGGCGCGAACGGGATCCTGATGGACGCCTTCTACTCGGACGTGCGCCCGGCTCTCGCCGCCTGGCGCGAGACCCGCGGCCTGCCCGCGGACCCGATGCGCGAGTACGCCGCATCGGGCCGCGCCGAGCAGCTCGCCGCCGAGCGCGTCGGCGGCACCCAGTCCAGCTGGGGCGCCTGACGCCCCGCCTCCCCTGCTGATCGAGTAGCCCGCGCAGCGGGCGTCTCGAGATCCCCGTCACCCGTACCCCCGGCGAACGCGGGTCTCGATACGCCCCTCCGGGGCTACTCGACCAGCAAGCGGGATCTGAGGGGACGCAGAACCAAGGCTGAGCGGCCGGATGGCGCGGATCGGCGCGGAACCGCGACGCTCAGCCTTACTTCTGCAGCCCGGGCTGGCGCACCGCGCGACGTCCCGCGCCATCCCGCCCCGGCTCTCACGTCGCTGCTACTGTGGAGTCGATCGACCCCCTCCCAAGCCTCTCCACGATGCTCACATGGGAGGGGCCTTTTCTTTGTCCCGAGGAGGCCGACGTGGGCCTCAAGCCCGGTCTCTCCACCCCGCAGCTGGTGCGCCTCCTCCTCGACCGCGGTCTCGAGATCGCCGATCCGGACGCCTGCGCCCGCTTCCTCGACGTGCAGGGCTACTACCGGTTCTCCGGATACCTCCGGTACTTCCAGCGCGCACCCCACCGCGGAGACGACCGCTTCGAAGAGGGGAGCACGTTCGAGGCGGTCAGGGCGGTCTACGACGCGGACGCACTCCTCCGCGAGACGCTCACGGGCCCGCTGGCTCGTGCCGAGTTGCTCCTGAGGAGCCGGACTGCTCAGGCGATCGCCGAGATCCACGGTCCGTACCGCACCTACCTCGAGACGGCCTTCTACACGGACGCGCCGAGCGCACAGCCGACTGCCGAGTCGTGCCTGAGGGACATCGAGCGGAGCAGGGAGCGGCACATCCTGCGGTACACGGACTCCACCGGAGCCACGCGGTTCGACGAGCTGACGGTGTGGTCGGCTGTGGAGGCCTGGTCGTTCGGCACGTTGTCGAAGTGCATCGAGCGCGGTGACGGAGGAGCGCTGTCCGCAGCAGTGGCAGCGCGTCTCGGCGCGGCCCGGTCCGGCTTCGCCTCCCGCGTGAGAGCTCTGGTCTACCTGCGCAACAGATGCGCCCATCACAGTCGCCTCTGGAACCACTCGCTCATCGATGCGGGCCCCACACCCAACAACGTCCGCGCGAAGGCGAAGCGCCTCGCCGGCCAGTTCGATCCGCGCTCAGTGCTCGACGCGGTCGCGTCTCTCGACGACATCCTCCGCCGGGGCGAGGGCGGGCTTCCCGCACTTCCCGGCCTGGTCGAGAAGCACGCCTCCCACGCAGTGCTGTGGCGAGGTCTCGCCGCACCGCAGAGCCCGCGCGATCACACCGCGGCCACCGCGCCCGCTCGGTGACGTGCTCGCTGCGGAGGCGCGCACCGCGTCGATCCGCTGATGCCTCACTTCTGCAGGTCGGCCCCGCGCACTGCGCGGCTCAGGGCCTCGATCACGTCGTGCGCCGAGCCGCGGCCCGCGCGGGTGGGCACCAGCGGGTAGACGTGGAGCTGCCCGACGGCCTCGTGCAGCTCGAACGGCACGCAGGCCGCCGCGGCCTTCGCCGCCAGCAGGTGCACGTCGGGGTTCAGCACGTCGCGGGTGCCGGTGAACACGGTCAGCGGCCCAAGTCCGGCGTACTCCCCGAACAGCGGGCTCACCGCCGGATCGAGCAGGTCGAGCTCCCCGCGCCAGTGCTCCGCGAGCACGCGGCCGCCGGGGGTGCCGAGCCACGGATCGGTCGGCTGCACCTCCGGGATGCGCGGGTTGCTCCACGAGAGGTCGAGCGCCGGCGAGATCAGCACGGTGCGCGGCAGCACCACGCCCTCGTCGCGGAGCGCCAGCGCCGTCGACAGCGCGATCTGCCCGCCGGCGGAGTCGCCCGCGAGGCAGGTCGGTCCGTGGCGCTCCAGGCTCCTGCGCACCAGGGCGAGAACGCCGTCGAGCGCTTCGAGAGCGGTGCCGAACGGCACCAGCGGGTAGATCGGCAGCGTGACGGCGATCGACGCCTCCGCCGCGATGCGGGCCGCGAGCCGCCAGTGCTGCGGGTGGATCTCGTTGACCCAGCCGCCGCCGTGCGCGTACACCGTCCCTCCGACCACGCGGCCCCGCGGAACCAGCGTGTACACGGGCCACCCGTCGACGTGCTCGACGTCCACGCGGATCCCGGACGCCAGCCGCGCCGGCGGCCCGTACGGCGCGGGACGCAGCTCCGCCTCGCGGATCCGCCGCCGGGCCCCCTCCTCGGTCACGAACGTGCGGTTCGCTCGCGCGAGCCGCAGCGCGAGCGGGACGAGGGCGTCGGGCACCGTGAGGGTCATCCCGCGAGCATCACCGACGGCGGTGGGCGGACGCTGGACGTCAGCGACGCCGGATCGGCGCCACTCCGTTCCCGACCGGGTGGTGCAGATCTCGGATGAGCCGCGCCAGCAGATCGGGCTTCTCGACGAGCGCGCCGTGGGTCGCTCTCGGCAGGATCGCCAGCTCGCCGTCCGGCAGCGCCTCGTACATCGCGACCAGGTGCTCGAACCGCACCTCGTCGTCGTCTCCGGCCACCACGAGCACGGGCAGGTCGAGCCGCGCGAGGTCCTCGACGGCGAGCGAGGGCTCCGTCTCGTGAAGACGCGCGGCCTTCGCGACGACCACCGGCCAGTGCTCGCGCCCGTCGGGTGACAGCTCGGCGTAGGCGTCGCCGAGGAACTCCGGCGGCTCCCCGTCGAGCACGCCCTCGCGCCAGCCGTCGTGGTGGAACACCCCGGAGCCGACGACGAGCGTCCGCACGAGATCGGGTCGCCGGAGGGCCAGGTGGAGTCCGACGATCGCCCCGTCGCTCCAGCCGACGACGTGCGCGGGCGGGAGCGCGAGCTCGTCCAGCACCGCCGCCACCGCGTCGGCCGCGTCGACGAAGCTCCACTCCCCGTCGACGTCCGGCGACCGCCCGTGCCCCGGCCGGTCGACCACGACCCAGCGGTGATCGGGCAGGTTCTCGAGGAGTGGCGCCATCGAGCGGGAGTCGGTGCCGCCGGGATGCAGGGCGAGCAGCGGATCGCCCTCGCCCGAGACCGAGCGCCAGATGCGGGAGGTGTCCATGCCGAGACCGTACGCCTGCGCGGGAGGACCGGCATCCGTTAGGCGCCGGTCAGCGCGCCGGCACCCCCTCCGCGAGCGCCTCGAAGGTGTGCACGAAGCCGCCGTCCGCGCCGCTGATCGTCGCGTACGCCTCGGTCGTGCCGGGCCGGATCGCGATGTTCGTGGCCGAGCTCACGCCCGACTCCGCGACCGTCACCGTCTGCAGCAGGGTGCCGGAGGTGTCGTAGACGAGGATCTCCGGTCGGCTGTGCAGGCCGACGTAGAGGTTGCCGTCGACCGCGATCGAGTCGAGCTGGCCGATGCCGGGCGAGGCGTGGATCGCCGGGAACGCGGTGGCGACCTCGGTGCCGTCCGCGGTCAGCGTGAGGCGGTCGATCCGATTGCCCGTGTTCATGCTGACCCAGAGCTCGCGGTGGTCGGGCGAGAAGGCGATGCCGTTGGGCGAGGGCAGCTCGTCGGCCAGCACCGACGCCGAGCCGCTCGACGGATCGACGCGCACGACGCGTCCGGACGCCTCCCAGTACGGGTCCTGCGCCCCCGCCGCGTCGGTGACGTAGAGAGCGCCGTCGGCACCGAAGTCGAGGTCGTCCGGCTGCATCGGCACGCCGTCCACCGGTCCCCCGGCGATCTCGCGCACGTCCTCGCCGTCGGCCGTCATGCTCCGGACGGCACCGCCGAGGAAGTCGGTGACGTACAGGCGTCCGTCCGCCCCGAACTGCGCAGAGGTGAGGGCGGAGGAGTCGTCGGTCCAGACCGGTTCGACGCTCTCGTCGTCGAGGTCGATCCGGAGCACCTTGCCCTCGCCGGGCGGGGCCGTCACGTCGACGACGTAGAGGCCGCCGTCGGGGCCGAACACGGGCCCCTCGAGCAGCGTCATGCCCGTGGTCTCGTGCACCTCGGTCACCTGCAGCACGCGCTCGGCGGTCACGACCGACGGAGCCGCCTCCGCCCCCGCCGGGTCCCCCGCCTCCGTGCATCCCGCCAGAGCCCCGGCGAGCAGCACCGGCACAGCGATCGCCCGCCGCCTCATCGCGACGCCCCTACTCCGGCGTCGACGAGCACGTCGTCCATCCCACCCTCGCGCCACTCGCGCAGCAGGCGGTGGAAGGCGATCGGGCCGGGGCTGTAGGAGGCGCCGCCGATCGAGCGGGTGCCCTCGCCGTTGTAGTACCCGGGCGTGCACTCGGCCTGGAAGGCGCGGGTGTCGGCGGCGGTCTCGTGCACGGTGCGCACCCACGCCTCCTCCGCCTCGACGCTCGGCTCGAGGTACCGCGCGCCGACCTCGCGGCCGCGGGCGATGACCGCGGCGATGTGCTCGGCCTGCTCGAGCAGGATGTGCGCGAAGTTCACCGAGTTGGCGTTCTGGATGCCGCTGAGGTGGAACAGGTTCGGGAAGCCGTGCGACGAGAAGCCGTGCAGCGTCCGCGGGCCGCGGGCCCACGCCTCCAGGAGCGTCCGGCCGCCCCGGCCGACGACCGGCAGCGTGCCCGACATCACGCCCGAGATCCCGACCTCGAAGCCGGTCGCGAAGATCACGCAGTCGACCTCGTAGGCGGTGTCGCCGACGACGACCTCGGTCTCGGTCATCCGCGTGATGCCGCCCGTGTCGGCCGTGTCGACGAGGCGCACGTTCGGCCGGTTGAAGGTGGGCAGGTAGGTGTCGCTGAAGCCCGGGCGCTTGCACATGTAGCGGTACCAGGGCTTGAGCGCCTCGGCGGTCGCGGGATCCTCGACGACGGAGTCGACGCGGGCGCGGAGGCGGTCCATCGTGTCGAGGTCGGCCAGCTCGTCGCGCAGCTCGCGCTCCTCGGGCGGCAGCGACGTGTCGACCGCACCCGAGAGGATCTGCCGCTGCAGCTCGACCGTCTTCGTCCAGCCGTCCTGCACGAGCGACTCGTCCACCGGCTCGCCGGCGAGCACCGCGAGGAAGTTCTCCATCCGCTCGCGCTGCCAGCCCGGGCGCAGCGACGCGGCCCACTCGGGATCCGTCGGCCGGTTGTCGCGGACGTCGACCGTGGACGGCGTGCGCTGGAACACGATCAGCTCCCGGGCGTCCTCGCCGACGTGCGGGATCACCTGGAGGCCGGTCGCGCCGGTGCCGACGACGGCGACGCGCTTGTCGGCGAGGCCGGTCAGGCCGCCGTCGGGCGTGCCGCCGGTGTAGCCGTAGTCCCAGCGCGAGGTGTGGAAGGTGTGGCCGCGGAAGGTCTCGATGCCCGGGATCCCGGGGAGCTTGGGCTGCGTGAGGGTGCCGGAGGAGGTGACCACGAACCGCGCGCGGAACCGGTCGCCGCGGTCGGTCTCGACGAGCCACTCCTCCGCCTCCTCGTCCCAGGTGAGCGCCGTGGCGCGGGTCTGGAAGAGCGTGTCGCGGTACAGGCCGTACTGCTCGGCGATCGCGACCGCGTGCCGGCGGATCTCCTCCCCCGGCGCGTACCGCTCGGACGGCATCCCGCCGACCTCCTCGAGCAGCGGGAGGTAGACGGACGACTCGATGTCGCAGCGCACCCCCGGGTAGCGGTTCCAGTACCAGGTGCCGCCGACGTCGCCGGCCTCGTCCATCAGGCGGAGGGAGTCGACGCCCGCCTCGCGCAGGCGGGAGGCGGTGAGCAGTCCGCCGAAGCCGGCACCGATCACGAGCGCCTCGACCCGGTCGGTCTTCGGCTCGCGCTCGGTGCGCTCGGTGTACGGGTCCTTCGCGTAGTAGCCGAACTCGCCCGCCGCGCGGCGGTACTGCGTCGCGGCATCGGGGCGGGCGCGGCGGTCGCGCTCGGCGCGGTACTTCGCGCGGGCGGCCTCGAGGCGGCGCCGGTCGTCGGCGGCGAGGGTCTCGGTCGGGATGGTGTCGGTCATGGGCGTCTCGCTCTCGTCACGCGGATCGACGCGGCGGCGGAGCCCGGTGGCGGGACGACGGCGGGAGGTCCCGCGAGCGCCGACACGACTCCGGATCGGTTCGAGGACGACGACGCGTCCTCGTCGAAAAGGTTAGCTTCGATCTAAGTGATTGCCCTGGGCATCGCCTGAGACCTACGGTGGGCGGATGGATCCCCGTGCCCGCGTCGTCTCGGACATCGAGGCGCTCTCGATCGCGATCACCGTGCGCTCGATCCCGCGCGTCCTCGCTCCGCTGCTGACGACCGAGCTCACGATCCAGCAGCTGAAGGCCCTGTCGGTGATCGTCACCACCGAGGAGGGGGCGACCGGCGCCGGCCTGGCCCAGAGCTTCGGGGTCTCGATGCCGTCGATGTCGAAACTCGTGGACCGGCTCGTCTCGCAGGACCTCGTCGCGCGCGAGACGGACCGGCTGGATCAGCGCGTCCGGCGGATCCACGCCACCAACCTCGGCCGCGCCGTGGTCCGCGAGCTGATGGCCGCCCGCCCCGAACTCGGCGAGGACGTGCTGTCGCGCCTGTCGCTCGACGAGCTCGAGGCGCTCGAGACCGGGCTGCGCGCGATCAGCCGCGAGCTGCGGAACGCCCGCGACTGATCGCGCCGACTACTACTGCACCGACCAGCCGCCGTCGGAGGCGAGGATCACGCCGTTGACGTTCGCGGAGTCGTCGCTGAGCAGCCAGGTGATCGACGCGGCCATCGTGTCGGCCTCGACCACCGGCGGGATCAGGGCCATGAACGGAGCGAGGCGCTCGCGCGCGAAGTCGGACGACATCGCGCCGTCCATCGCCGTGGCCGTCGGCCCGGGAGCCACAGCGTTCGTCCGGACGCCGGACGGGCCGTAGAGGAACGCCGCCGACTTCGTGATGCCGACGACCGCGTGCTTGGACGCCGTGTAGGCGGTGCCGGCCGCGTTGCCGCGCAGCGACGCCTCCGAGGCGATGTTGACGATCGCCCCGCGACCGGCGGCGAGCATCGCCGGCAGCACAGCGCGGCTCAGCGCGAAGGTGCCGTCGACGTTCACCGAGAACACCCGGCGCCAGAGCGCGTCCTCCGCCTCGTGCAGCGGAGTCATGGCGTCCATGATCCCGGCGATGTTCGCGAGGCCGTCGATCCGCTCGCCCGCCGCGGACACGATCGAGGCGACGCCCTCGGACGAGGTGATGTCGGCGACGACCGTCACGACCGAGCCCTCCGGCGACGCCGCGGCGAGGGCCTCGACGCCGGTCGGCACGACGTCGACCGCGATCACGCGGGCGCCCTCGCGCACCAGGCGGCGGGCGGTCGCCCGGCCGATGCCGGAGCCCGCGCCGGTGACGACGACCGTCTTGCCGGTGAACCGGCCGGAGCCGTCCTGCGACTCCTCCTCCGTCTCCTCGGGCGGGATCACTCCGCCGTTCGCCTGCTTCACGAGCGTGTCGACGAGCTCCTGCGGGAACACGCCACCGCCCAGCTCGACCATCGCGCGCAGCGACAGTCTCGCCGCGGGGCGCAGCGCCTCCTCCGTCTGGCCGCCCTGGGCGAGGATCCCGCGGAGGATCGGACCGCCGACGGCGTCGTCGAGCCACTCCTGCAGCGTGTTCTTGGAGGTGAGGGTCATGGGGTCTCCTTCGATCGGGGGTGATAGTGAATATCCCACCTGAGACTGAGTCTCACCCGCATATCCCCTCCGTCGGCCTCGCCGCTCCGAAGCACTCCTGGCGGGCGCTCCGGCCCGCCGCCTCCGGAAGGACCCCGCATGCCCATCCCCGCCGTCGACTACGCCCACATCCGCCTCACCGTCCGCGACATCGCCGTCTCGCGCGCGTTCTACGACTCCGTCTTCGGCTTCGACATCGCCTTCGAGGCGCCGCCCGCCGATGCGCCCGCCGAGGTGCAGGAGCAGCTGGCCTTCCTCTTCGGCGGAGTGATCTACTCCTTCCCCGGCGGACTGCTGGGCCTGCGCCCCGTGGCCGCGGCGGGCGACCGCTTCGACGAGGACCGCGTAGGGCTGGACCACCTCAGCTTCACCGTCGCCGGGCCGGACGAGCTGCGGGCCTCCGTCGCCGTCCTCGACGAGCTCGGCATCGCGCACGAGCCCGTCAAGGACACCGGGCCGCTGAGCATCCTCGAGTTCCGCGACCCCGACGGCATCGCGCTCGAGATCTCGGCCGCGAACTGAGCCGGGCCGGGGAGCCGGGACGCCACCGGCTCCTAGGCTGACCGCATGACCGCACCGCTCCGCGACCGCACCCGCGCCCTGCTGCGGGCGGAACTCGCCGACGCGGTGCTCGCCGTGTTCCTCGAACGCGGCTACTCCGCGGTGACGGTGGAGGAGGCCGCGCGCGAGGCCGGCGTCTCGCGTGCGACCTTCTTCCGCTACTTCCGCAGCAAGGAGGACGTGGTCGTGGCCGCCGTCGACGGCGACCGGGTCGACTACGCGGCACCGGTGCTCGCGCTGCCCGCCGGGGCCGCACTGTCCGGCTGGGAGCTGGTGCGCGCCTCCGTGGAGCCGGTCGTCGCCGTCGCGACCCGCGCGCCCGACGTCTACCGGGCGCGGCTGCGGCTGATCTCGAGCGAGTTCGCGCTGAAGGCGCGCCTGCGCGAGCGCCGGGCCGAGGGAGCCGAGGCGCTGGCCGACGCGCTCGTCGCGCGGGGCGTCGTGCCGCTCACCGCGCGAGTGCTGGCCGCCGCCGGCCTCGCCGCGGTCGACGTGGTGTGGGAGGAGTGGGCCGCGCACGAGGACGCCGACTTCCGCACGATGGTCGACGAGGCGTTCGCGCGGCTGACCAGCGGAGGGTGACCCGGCCGCCTCCGACGGACCACACTGATGGCATGACCGCGACGTCGATGATCGACCCCTCCGTCCCTCCCTCCGGCGCGGGCTGCGTCGAGTGCGACCGCACCGGAGCGTGGTGGGTGCACCTGCGCCGCTGCGCGCTCTGCGGGCACATCGGCTGCTGCGACGACTCGCCGAACCGCCACGCGACCGCGCACTACGAGACGACCGGGCACGCGGTCATCCGCAGCTTCGAGCCCGGCGAGGACTGGTTCTGGGACTACCGCACCGGCGACTACGCCGACGGGCCCCGCCTCGCCGACCCGCAGGAGCACCCGCTCGACCAGACCGCGCCCGGCCCGGCGGACAGGCTGCCGGCGGACTGGCGCGAGCAGCTGGACGCCGGGCGCTAGCGGCGACGAAGGCGCTCCGCCGAGCCGGGACTCCGTGTCGCTCCGGCGGGAATCGACGGGCGGCCCGGCGTCGTCCGGCGATACGCTCGTGCTCGACGCCTCGATCTCAGGGGCTGAGCCGACACCCCGTCCTCCTCGACGATCCGGGACCGCAGTGGGTCCGACTCCTCTCCACTGCGGCACCGAGCCCTCGCCCAGACAGCCCGGAAGGCCCGCCACCTCATGGACGACTCCCGCCGCCCCCTCGCCGGGCTCTCCCGCCGCACGATGCTCACCGGATCGATCGCCGGAGTCGGCACCGCCCTGGCGTACGCCTCCCCCGCCGCCGCGGCGGCCGATCCTGCCGAACCGACCGCGCCCGGAGCGGGGACGTACGAGAACGGGTCGCCGCACATCACGACCACCGGTACCTGGACGACGCTCTCCTCCCCGGCCGACAGTGGAGGAAGCATCAGCTACTCCACCTCGACCCGCGCCTCCGCAGCCCTCACCTTCACCGGCACCTCCGTCAGCTGGATCAGCCGCAGAACCCCCTCCTCCGGCACCAACGAGGTCTGGATCGACGACGAACTCGTCGCCACCGTGGACCGCTACAGCCCCGCCACCCGCGCGAAGCAGACCGTGTGGAGCAGCGGCACCCTCCCCGCCGGCACCCACACCATCACCCTCAAGCGCGGCTCCACCAAGAACCCCGCCGCCACCGGATCCACGATCATCCTCGACGCCTTCGTCGTCACCGACACCCCCGAGCCGACGACTCCGCCCGGAGCGGGGACGTACGAGCACGGGTCGCCGCACATCACGACCACCGGCTCCTGGACGACGCTCTCCTCCCCGGCCGACAGTGGAGGAAGCATCAGCTACTCCACTTCGACCGGCGCCTCGGCGGCGCTCACGTTCACCGGCACCTCCGTCAGCTGGATCAGCCGCAGGACCCCCTCCTCCGGCACCAACGAGGTCTGGATCGACGACGAACTCGTCGCCACCGTGGACCGCTACAGCCCCGCCACCCGCGCGAAGCAGACCGTGTGGAGCAGCGGCACCCTCCCCGCCGGCACCCACACCATCACCCTCAAGCGCGGCTCCACCAAGAACCCCGCCGCCACCGGGTCCACGATCATCCTCGACGCCTTCGTCGTCGACGACACCCCCGCGCCCCCGCAGACCCCGGTCCCTGCGCCGATCGCCGACTGGTCGTTCACCGAGAGCGCGGCACCCTACGCGTCAGCGGTGGCGGGCGCGCCCGCGCTCCTCCAGGGCGCGAGCTCGACCGCGACGCGGATCTCGACGCCCTTCGGCGGCGGAGTGCGATTCAACGGCACCGCCGACTTCCTCGTGGTCCCGAAATCGGACATCGGTGTGCTCAACGTCGGCGCCTCGACCGGCGCGGTGACGGTCGCCGCCTGGGTGCTCAGCACCGACTCCAACAACGCCAACATCGCCGGGATCTGGGAGGAGTCGGCCGTCGGCCCCCTGCGCTCCTACGCCCTCTTCAACGACCTCCCCGATTACGGCGGCGACGACATGGTCTGCATGGAGGTGTCGAAGCAGGGCGGTCCGACTCCCGGTTACCCGTTCTCGATCGACTACTCGTCCGAACCGCGGAAGATGACGCGCGGGGTGTGGGAGCTGCACGTCGGCACCTACGACGGCGAACTCGCGATCGCCTACCTGAACGGCGAGTCGACCTCCTACCCGAGCTACACCGACAAGCAGGGCGCGACCTACGCGAAGAACCCGTACGTCTACCCCGACGGCCTCAACGCGGCTCCCGGCGACTTCATGGTCGGCGCGGTCGGCCGCGACGGCAAGCTGATCAACCTGCACAAGGGCAGCATCGCGCGTCTGCGCGTCTGGGACCGGGCCCTCACGGCCGACGAGGTGCGCGCCCTGCACGCGGCGGAGCGGGCCGACCTGGGGTAGCACCCACTCCTCGAGAATCGTCGTACTCGAGCTCGAGTACGACGATTCTCGAGGACTGGAGCGGCCCGAGGTGGCACGCTCGACGCATGAGCGCGCAGAAGACCGGCCCCACCGACGCGAGCGTCGACGAGTTCCTCGCCGCGGCCGTTCCGGCACGCCGCCGAGAGGACGGAGTCGCGCTCGCCGCGCTCTTCCGCGAGGTCACGGGTGCGGAGCCGGTGATGTGGGGGCCGTCGATGGTCGGCTTCGGCAGCTACCGCTACGTGTCCCCCTCCGATCCGCGCCGCACCGGCGTCTGGCCGAAGACGGCGTTCTCGCCGCGCAAGGCGCAGCTCTCGCTCTACGGCCTCAAGGACCTGCCCGAGGGAGCCTCGCTGCTGCCCGAGCTCGGCCGGTACACCGAGGGAGCCGGCTGCGTCTACGTGCGCACCCTCGACGACGTCGACCTCGACGTGCTGCGCCGCCTCGTCGCGATCGCCTTCTCCCGGAGCGACGACCCCGCGGGTCCCGCCCGCTGACACCGACGGATCACCCGCCTCGTCCATCCGGCGCGACACCTGTCGTGCGGACGGATGACGCCGGTGGGTCCCCGGGGACGACGACACGGCGCTCGGATCCGGGGATCGTGGAACAGGTCGGATCGCACCCTGCGCTCCGCACCCGAGGAGGATCCGATGTCGATCGCCACCGCTCCCGTCAGCACCGCAGAGGTCGGCCCCGCGCCCGGCCCCTCCGCCGTTCCCGCCGTGCGCATGCCGACCGCCGTCGCGACGACCGTCTCGCAGCACCGTCTCCGCCGGATCGCCACCGCTCCCCTGCGCGGTGCCCTCTCGGTCGTGTTCGTGGCGTCCGTCGTGGCCGGGACCCTCTTCCAGGGAGTCGGCTACCTCAGCAACGTCGGCCTCCGCGCTCTCGACGAGCCGCACTCGCTCTGACTCCGCATCCGCACCCGCACCGACCTGGAAGGCCTCCCATGCTCTCGACCGACTCCGCCCGCCCCGGTTCCGCCCTCGCCCTCCTCGGGTCCGCCGCTCTTCCGTTGACCGTCATCGAGCTCGGTGACAGCGTCGACTTCTACCTCGCCACCGTCGGCCACCGTTCCTGAGTCGGCGGACCCCGCACGGTCGCCCGCTCAGGCGGGATCGTCCTCGATCACGAGCACGCCGATCGTCTCGAGCAGCTCGGTCACGTCCATCGTCACGTCTGCGCGTCGAAGGGCACCGAGATAGTCCCCTCGAGTCGACCACTCGAAGATGCGATCACCAGTGAGCGAGAGAAGAAGGACGTCGGCGTAGAGCCGGGTGATGCGGCCGTTCCCGTCCACGAAGGGATGGATCTTGACCAGGCGATGATGGGCGGTCATCGCGATGGCCTCGGGAGCGATGTCCGCGCTCTCCGCCATCCAAGCGAGATCTCCCATCGTCCCGTAGAGCTGTTCCCGGATATCCTCGGGTGCCGTGCCGATGTTCAGGGCGCGCGTTCGGATGCGACCCGCCCATGTCCAGATCGTTCCGTTCGCGAGTTCGTGGAGCTTCTCGAGAGCCCGAGTCGAGGTGAGGTCGACAGCCGACAGCTCTTCTGCCGCGATCGCGTCGTACAGCTCCGTGCGAAGTTCGCTCAGTGCCTGCGCCTCCGCCTGATAAAGGTCGGCCCGCATCTCGAAGTGGACGCCGGGCAGGAACGCGACCTCGTCGTCGGGCTCGACGGGGGTGTCGCTGTAAGGGCTGTCCTTCGCGAGCGAGTGGGCGTGCGGGTCGATCTCGTCAGCCACGCGGCCAGCGCGCCGAGGAGGAGAGGCTCCTCACCACACGGCTCGTGCCTCCCTGCGGCAGCGACGGCTCCCGCAGAGGACGACGTCCCTCCATCGCCATGCTCGTCATCGTCGACTGCACGACCGTCGCTCTCAGCTTCTGAGCATTGACGATCTTCTTGGGTTTCATCACGCACCGCTTTCCGTCTGGCAAGCGGCGTCCGGACGGATGTCCGATGCCGCACTCCATCATCCCGCTCGTGCCGACTCCGCGCGCGGGTCCCACCGATCTCCCGGCCCGTCTCGGCCTGATCTCGCACCTCCTGCGGGCGCGGCGCCTCGGTCAGTCCCCGCCGCCTCCACCTCCGCCGTCGCCTCCGCCCGAGTCCGACGAGCCCGACGACCCGCCGTCGTCCCCTCCGCCGCCCTCCCCCCGGTCGTCCGAACGGCCATCCGCAGCGGCGGCCCCACCGCCACCCCCGTCACTCGCCCCGCCGCCGGGTCCGCCGCGACCCGAGCCGTTCAGCATCCCCCGCTTCTGCACCAGCAGCACGACGACAGACGCCAGCACGCCGAGTCCGCCGACCAGGGCCACGGCGATCGAGATCGCTCTCTCGTCCACGGGAACTCCTTCTCCGGGCACGCATCGGCCGTGCACCGCGGCCAGCCTAGGCACGTGCGTCCGGGCGCGGCCTCCGTCCCGCGGAGGAAGCCGGCCGCGTCGAGCCCTCGCGCTACGGTGTGCGGATGACGACCGAGAGACAGCCGACGATCCGCGACGTCGCGGTGCGGGCGGGCGTCTCCTACCAGACGGTCTCGCGCGTGCTGAACGACAGCCCGCAGCTGCGGCCGCGCACCCGGGAGCGCGTGCTCGCGGCGATCAGCGACCTCGGCTTCCGGCCGAGCGCGGCGGCGCGGGCGCTCGCGACGAGTCGCAGCGGACTGATCGGGATCCTCGCCGCCGAGAGCCACAGCTTCTACGGCACCGCGACCGCGATGGCCGCGATCGAGCAGGCGGCGCGCGACGCCGGCTACCGGGTGCCCGTGGTCAACGTCGCCTCCCCCGACGCGGAGTCGCTCGCCGACGGGCTGGAGCACCTCCAGCGCGAGTCCGTCGAGGCGATCGTGGTGCTCGCCCCGCAGGAGCGGGCGCTCGAGGCCATCGAGAGCCTCTCGATCGGAGTGCCGTTCGTCACGCTCGGCGCGGCCGGACGGGGAGCGGATCCGCGACTCCTGGTCGATCAGGCCGCCGGCGGGCGGCTGGCCACCGAGCACCTGCTCGCCCTCGGGCACCGGCGGATCGCGCACGTCGCGGGTCCGCAGCACTGGGTCGAGGCCCACGCGCGGCTCGAGGGATTCACGACGAGGCTGGCCGAGGACGCCCTCGAGCCCGCCCGCGTGATCGAGGGCGACTGGAGCGCCGAATCCGGCTACCGCGCGGGGCTCCGGCTGGTCGACGAGGTCGCGGACCTCGACGCCGTCTTCGCGGGGAACGACCAGATGGCGCTCGGACTCCTGCACGCGTGCGCCGATCGGGGTGTGCGGGTGCCGGACGACCTGAGCGTCGTCGGCTTCGACGACGTCCCGGAGGCGGCCCACTACCTGCCGCCGCTCACGACGATCCGCCAGGACTTCGCCGAGGTCGGCCGTCGCACCATCGGCGTCGTCCTGGCCGAGCTGCGCGGCGAGACCGCGGCGGTCGACCTGCCCGTCGCCCCGCAGCTGGTCGAGCGGGCGTCGACGGCCCACTCGGACCGCTGAGCAGCAGAACCTCGGCTGGGAGTGGGACTCAGCCACGATGGTCGCTGAGGCACCCTCGCAGCCGAGGTTCTGCACGCAGCCGCCTCGTTGCCAACCGCGCAGTGCGTCGCCTACTCTGACTCCTGGCTTTGTGAACGGTCACATCGCCCGAGCGAGGAGCACGATGGACCAGCGACGGCCCCCTTCCACCCCCGGTGGAGACGCGATCACGAGCGGCGCGACCGCCCTCGGGATCGAACTCGGATCCACCCGCATCAAGGCGTGTCTCGTCGACGCCGCCGACCCGTCGGTCGTGCTGGCGACGGGCAGCCACGAGTGGGAGAACCGGTTCGTCGACCGGCGCTGGACCTACTCCCTCGAGGACGTCTGGTCGGGCCTGCAGGCGGCGTTCGCCGACCTCGTCGCCGACGCGCAGCAGCGCCACGGCGTCGCTCCCACCACGTTCGGGGCGCTCGGCGTCTCGGCGATGATGCACGGCTACCTCCCCTTCGACGCGAGCGGCGAGCTGCTCGCGCCGTTCCGCACCTGGCGCAACACCAGCACGGGTCCGGCCTCGGAGCAGCTCACCGAGCTCTTCGGCGCCAACATCCCGCTGCGCTGGTCGCTCGCGCACTTCCACCAGGCCGTCCTCGATGACGAGCCGCACGTGGCCGACGTCGACTTCCTCACGACCCTCGCCGGGTACGTGCACTGGAAGCTGACGGGCCGCAAGGTCCTCGGAGTCGGCGACGCGTCGGGCATGGTCCCAACCGACCCGGCGACCACCGATTACGACGCCTCCGTGCTCGAGGCGTACGACGGCCTCGTGGCCGGTCGCGGCCTGCCCGCGCTGCGCGACCTGCTGCCCGAGGTGCTCCCCGCGGGCGCCGAGGCCGGCGAGCTCACCGCCGAGGGTGCGCTGCTGCTCGACCCCACCGGCGCGCTGCAGGCCGGCGTGCCGTTCTGCCCGCCCGAGGGCGACGCCGGCACCGGCATGGTGGCCACCAACTCCGTCGCCCCGCGCACGGGCAACGTCAGCGCGGGCACGAGCATCTTCGCGATGGTCGTCCTGGAGCGGCCGCTCGCGAGCGTCCACCACGAGCTCGACCTGGTCGCGACTCCGGCCGGCGACCTCGTGGCGATGGTGCACTGCAACAACGGAGCGAGCGAGCTCGCGACGTGGGTCGGCCTGTTCTCGCAGTTCGCCGCGGCGCAGGGCCTCCCGGCCGACAGCGACGCCGTCTACGGCACGCTGTTCCGCGCGGCGCTCGAGGGCGACGCCGATGCCGGCGGACTCCTCGCCTACAACCACCTCGCCGGTGAGCCGATCGCGGGCCTGGTGGAGGGCCGTCCGCTCGTCGTCCGCACCCCGGACTCGCGCCTGACGCTGCCCAACTTCATCCGCGCTCAGCTCTACGGCGTCTTCGGCACCCTCGCACTCGGCATGCGCGTGCTCGCCGAGGAGGGCGTCGAGCTCGACGCGATGTACGCCCACGGCGGCATGTTCCGCACGGCCGGAGTCGCGCAGCGCTTCCTCGCCGGAGCGCTCGACGCGCCCGTGGCCGTCGCCGAGACCGCGTCCGAGGGCGGACCCTGGGGCATCGCGGTGCTCGCCGCGTTCCGCCGCGACGGCGGGGGCGACCTCAGCGCGTACCTGACCGACCGGGTGTTCAGCGGCTACTCCTTCGACAGCGTCGCCCCCGACGCCGCCGACGTGGCCGGATTCGCCTCCTACCTCGAGCGCTACCGCGCCGGCCTCGCCGTCGAGCGCACCGCCGTCGAGACCCTCACCGACACCCGACCCACCGCACAGGGAGAGACCGCATGACCTTCGATCCGGCCATCGAGGAGGCGATCGCGCGCGTCCGCGAGGACGTCGCCCGCCTGCACTCCGAGCTCGTCCGCTACGGCCTCGTCATCTGGACGGGCGGCAACATCTCGGGCCGCGTGCCCGGCGCCGACCTCTTCGTGATCAAGCCCAGCGGAGTCTCGTACGACGACCTCTCCCCCGAGAACATGATCCTGTGCGACCTCGACGGCGTCGTCGTCCCGGGCACGCCCGGCAGCGACCGCAGCCCGTCCAGCGACACCGCGGCGCACGCCTACGTGTACCGCGAGATGCCCGAGGTCGGCGGAGTCGTGCACACGCACTCCACCTACGCCACGGCCTGGGCCGCGCGCGCCGAGCCGATCCCCTGCGTGATCACCGCGATGGCGGACGAATTCGGCGGCGAGATCCCGATCGGCCCGTTCGCGATCATCGGCGACGACTCCATCGGCCGCGGCATCGTCGCGACCCTGACCGGGCACCGCTCGCGCGCGGTCCTGATGCAGAACCACGGAGTCTTCACCATCGGCAAGGACGCGAAGGACGCCGTGAAGGCGGCCGTCATGGCCGAGGACGTCGCCCGCACCGTGCACCTCGCGCGTCAGGGCGGCGAGCTCGTCCCCATCCCGCAGGAGTCGATCGACGCCCTGTTCGACCGCTACCAGAACGTCTACGGACAGAACCCCACCGGAGCCATCGCATGAGCGTGTACCAGAGCATCATCCCCGACCTCGCCACCCGCACCGTCTGGTTCCTGACCGGCAGCCAGGACCTCTACGGCGAGGACACCCTCCGCCAGGTCGCCGAGCAGTCGCAGGCCGTCGTCGCCGAGCTCAACGCGGCGAGCGCGATCCCCGTCACCATCGAGTGGAAGCCGGTGCTGAAGAGCTCCGACGCGATCCGCCGCACCATGATCGAGGCCAACGCGGACGACTCCGTCGTGGGCGTCATCACCTGGATGCACACCTTCAGCCCCTCGAAGATGTGGATCCACGGCTTCGACGCGCTCGCGAAGCCGCTGCTGCACTTCCACACCCAGGCGAACGTCGCCCTGCCGTGGCAGGACATCGACTTCGACTTCATGAACCTCAACCAGGCCGCGCACGGCGACCGCGAGCACGGCTACATCCTCAGCCGGATGAGCGTGCCGCGGAAGACCGTCGTCGGCCACGCCAGCGACGCCCGCGTGACGGAGTCGATCGGCATCTGGTCGCGCGCCGCGGCCGGCTGGGCCGCCTCGCAGAGCATGAAGGTCGCCCGCTTCGGCGACAACATGCGCAACGTCGCCGTCACCGAGGGCGACAAGACCGAGGCCGAGATCCGCCTCGGCGTCAGCGTCAACACCTGGGGCGTCAACGAGCTCGTCGAGCGCGTCGACGCGGCGACCCCCGAGCAGATCGACGCCCTCGTCGCCGAGTACGTCGAGAGCTACGACGTGGTCGCCGAGCTGCTCCCCGGCGGCGAGCGCCACGAGTCGCTCCGCTACGGCGCGGCGGTCGAGATCGGCCTCCGCTCGTTCCTCGAGGAGGGCGGCTTCGAGGCGTTCACCGACAGCTTCGAGGACCTCGGCGGACTCCGCCAGCTCCCCGGACTCGCGGTGCAGCGCCTGATGGCCGACGGCTACGGCTTCGGCGGAGAGGGCGACTGGAAGACGGCCGTCCTCATCCGCATCGCCGCCGTCATGGGCGCCGGCCTCCCCGGCGGCACCAGCCTCATGGAGGACTACACCTACGACATGACGCCCGGCGAGGAGCTGATCCTCGGCGCGCACATGCTCGAGGTCTCGCCGTCGCTCTCGTCGAAGCGCGCCACGCTCGAGATCCACCCGCTGGGCATCGGCGGCCGCGAGGACCCGGTGCGCCTGGTCTTCACCGCGGATGCGGGACCCGCCGTCGTCGTCGCGCTGAGCGACGTGCGCGAGCGCTTCCGCCTCGTCGCCAACGCCGTGCAGAACGTCGAGCCGCCGCAGACCCTGCCGCACCTCCCGGTCGGCCGTGCCGTCTGGCAGCCGGCTCCGGACTTCAGCACCAGCGCCGCCGCGTGGATCACCGCGGGAGCGGCGCACCACACGGTCATGACGACGCAGATCGGCGTGGAGGCGTGGGAGGACTTCGCCCGCATCGCCGGCGTCGAGCTGCTCGTCATCGACGAGGGCACCACGCTCCGCGGCTTCGAGAACGAGCTGCGCGCGAACGCGGCGTACTACCGCCTGTCGCAGGGGCTGTAACCGCCTGGATCGAAGGGCCCGTCGCTGGGAGCGGCGGGCCCTTCGGCGTGGTGCGCAGGTCGACCACGGCGATCCGATCGCACGCGCCGCGGAGGGCGTGTCCGGTAGCGGACATGGCCGCTAGAGGCTGTTGTAGCCCGGGTCGGGTGGTGTCACGGTGTGGAAGCGGCCGTCGACCACCGGTGAACGAGGAGCGGCGCGGTTCAGGCGCAGGCTGCTCGCGGTGACCACGACTCTCGCGCTCCTCGCCGGCACCACAGCTCCCCTCGTGGCGGCGGCCGGACCGGCCGTCGCGGCTCCCACGGCGAACGGGGTCGCCGCGTGGGGCGTCTTCCGCTCCGCGGAGGTCACCGCACCGGCCGGACTCACCGACGTCATCGCCATCGCCGCAGGCGGCGGCCACAACCTCGCGGTGCGCGGAGACGGGACCGTCACCGCCTGGGGCGGGAACGACTACGAGCAGGCCACCGTGCCGGCCGGGCTCACCGGTGTCACCGCCATCGCCGCCGGCGGCGGCCACAACCTCGCATTGCGCGGAGACGGGACCGTCACCGCCTGGGGTGACAACGACTCCGGGCAGGCCACCGTGCCGGCCGGACTGACCGACGTCATCGCCGTCGCCGCCGGCGGCGGCCACAGCCTCGCGGTGAAGGACGACGGGACCGTCACCGCCTGGGGTGACAACGACTCCGGACAGGCCACCGTGCCGGCCGGACTCACCGGCGTCACCGCTCTCGCCGCAGGCGACCGCCACAGCCTCGCACTGCGGGACGACGGCACCGTCACCGCCTGGGGTGACGACTACTACGGGCGGGCCACCGTGCCTGCTGAACTCACCGGCGTCACGACCATCGCCGCCGGCGGCAGCCACAGCCTCGCGGTGAGGGACGACGGAACCGTCACCGCCTGGGGCAACGACAGTGACGGGCAGAGCACCGTGCCGGTCGGACTCACCGACACGACCGCCGTCTCCGCCGGCCGCTACCACAGCCTCGCGTTGCGCAGCGACGGCACGGTCGCCGCGTGGGGCTACAACGGGGCCGGGCAGGTCACCGTGCCGGCGGGACTCACCGGCGTCACCGCCATCGCCGCGGGCGGCACGCAGAGCCTCGCGGTCGGCGCACGGCCCGCCTTCACGGCCGACGCGCCGCCGAGGACCGCGACCATCGATGCGCCCCTCTCCTACACCTTCACCGTCACCGGCAGCACCTCGAGGTTCGAGCTCACGTCCGGGACCCTGCCGGCCGGTCTGACACTCACCCCCGAAGGAGTGCTCTCCGGCACCCCCACCGCCGCGATCGGCGTGCCCGTCCGGTACCTCGGCCTGACCGCGAGCGTCGCGTGCGCTACTTCCCGGATCGCGCAGCGATCATCGCCGCGATCCTGGAGCGCATCGGCGCTCGTCTGGCACCGTCCGACTCCGAGGAGCCCGGCGTCACCGGATCGGGCAGGGCCGCCTTCGCCTCCTGCAGGGAACGCCCTCGTCGGCCGATCGACGTCCGACCGGGATGATGCGATCGATCTGTTCGAGCTGCGCCTGGAAGCCACCCGCAGATCCGTGGTGCACGACGCCCTCGCGCGATGGGCCTGGTCAGGGCTCGACGCCGACGTCGCCTTCCACCTCCAGCCAAAGCTTCTCGGCGACCGCGAGCACGTGGTCCTGTTCCACTACACGATCACCGGCCTGATCCTCGATCAGCTGACCGTTGCGCTCGATCCGGCGACCGCGCCGTCGACCACGATCGACCGGCTCGTGGACGGGGTCCTCCCCGAGAGCTGAGTCCCTCACGGCTCAGCACACGGCCCGACGGCGCCGCGTCGGCGCGCCGGTAGTCTCGACCGATGCTCTCGACCCTGCTCGTCACTGCACCATGGCTCGCGTTCGCCGTCCTCGTCGGCGTGATCGTGATCGCACCCTTCGCGGGTCGAGTGCTCATCGCGCGGCCTCGGGCGACCGCCGCGCTGCTCTCCGCGGCGCTCGTCGCCGTGGCAGTGCTGACGCTCTACCCGGAGAGCGGCCGAACCGCACCGGAGGTCGCCTGCGCGGTCGAGTGGCCGACTCTCATACCGACCGCCGTGGAGTCGATGGCGAACATCCTGCTGTTCGTGCCGGTCGCGTTCCTCGCAGCAGTGCGCTGGCGGCGACCGGTGGCGGCGATCATCGGAGCGAGCGCGCTGTCCGCGGTCATCGAGTTCGTCCAGGCCGTGGTGCCGGCCATCGGCCGCGCCTGCGACACGAGCGACGGGATCACGAACACCCTCGGCGCTGTCGTGGGCGGCCTACTGGCCCACGTCGTGCTCTCCTGGCGACGACGACCCGCTCGCCTTCCGGGGAAGCGCTAGCGAGGTCGGCGGCGGCCCGGTACGGGCGGGGCGCGCTCCTCTCGGCGGGGCGGGAATCGGCTCCCGCACCGTCCTTCGTTGCGCGACACCACAAAGACTCCCCGTTCGGGGGGAAACGTCCATCCGGAGTGCGTAAACTCGGCACTTCGGAGCAGCCGGGGGTCGGGTGCCCCGCCGAGCGCGGGAGGGTCGCAGTGGCAGTCGGATTCCGCCAGGACGGGCCGCTCCGGGCGCTCGGACGGGCCCGACTGCAGCCGGTCAGCGACCTGTCGCTGGCCCGCGGACCCCGCCGCACGCGGCTCTCGGCTGCGATCTCGATGCCGTCCGGCCCCGGCCTGGTGCGTCCCTCCGCTCTCGCGCAGCCGTGGGAGGCGGCGCTCATCCGCCTCGTCCGCGCCGGCGCCCCCGCGCCCGAGCTGCACGCTGCGATCGCCACTGCACCCGAGGGGGCCCGACTGGCCGCCGTGATCGAGCTGGCGCGCGACGCCCTGGACCGGCCGGACGACGAGCGGGCGCTGCGGCTCGCGGGCTGGCTGGTGCGCAGCCGCTACGACCCGGGCAAGGACCCGTTCCTCAGCCGCTACGGGATCTCGCTCTCCGTCCGCCTCCCCCTCAGCGCGGGTCTCGACGTCACGGTGCCGCTCGAGACGGAGTCGCTGCGGCTGCTCTTCGCGGAGCTCGCCGCGGCGGAGGATCCAGCGGGGGCGACGGCCGCGGTGGAGGCGCTCGCGCCGTCCACGCTCGCCGTGTCGAGTCTGACGGCGCTCTACTCCGCTCGCCGCCGCTGGTCGGACATCGCGCAGCTGACCTCCCGGATCGTGAACGTCGATGCGGCGTCGGCGGCCGCCCTCATCCGCCGCGGGATCGCCCTGCGCGAGCTCGGGCTCATCGAGAGCGCGCTCGACGCCTTCGACAAGGTGGTGCGGCCCAACGTGACCACCGCCCGCCCGTTCGAGCTGCGCGCCGAGGCCCTGCTCGAGCGCGCCAGCACGCACCTCTCGGACGGGCGGCGAGCGCCGGCACGACGCGACCTCGAGCGGGTCCTGCAGCAGTTCCCCGAGAGCACGGAGGCGCGCGAGCTGCTCGACGCCGCGCGTCGCTGAGAGCGCTCCTCCGTCCCGCCGTGCCCGGGTGGGGAGATGTCAACCGTCTCGCCGCGGATGCCTCCCCGACCTACCGTGACTACGGACCGGAGGAGGACCTGGATGGCTGTGACGCGGTTGACGCTCGACGGCTTCGACTACACGCTCGCACCCGAGATCGACCTGGACGCGCTGCGCTCGGCGCTGCTGGACGGCGTCTCGAGCGTCGGACGCTGGGTCGGATTCCCGTCGCTGAACCGCGGAGTCGTGCACGCGCTGATCACCCCCTCGAGCAGCGTGCGCCTGGAGGAGCACCCCGACGCCCCGGTCGAGTTCTCCTGGGAGGGCGACCAGCAGGGGTACGACCTGGACTTCAGCTACGGGATCTCCTGACGGCGGTTCCGGCGGTCGGCCTTCTGGGAGACGTGGGTCTCGAGACGCCCCCGCGGGGCTGCTCGACCAGCGAGGCCGCGGGTGCCTCCACCCGGAGAGGACGCGGGAGGCGTGCGGAACCTCGGTCGAGAGGGCTCCTCAGCCGCGATGGTGGCTGAAGGGTGCTCCTGGCTGAGGTTCTGCGGCGGCGCTCCTCGGGTACGCGGCGGGCGCTGCGCCTCCCTCTGCTGATCGAGTAGCGCGCGGAGCGCGCGTCTCGAGATCCGCGATGTCCGGGAGTGGGCAGGTCTCGAGACGCCCCTGCGGGGCTACTCGACCAGCAGCGGGAGGCGGCGGTACGGGGTCGCGACGCGGAACATCAGCGCCCCCGCGACCAGGAGGAAGGCGGCGCCGATCAGCCCCGCGCCCGGCGGCTCGTCGGCGGAGGTGTGGCCGCCGTTGATCGCCGGGGTGAAGACGAGGTCGATCAGCGCGCTCGACGCCAGCACGGCGACGAGCGCGAGGCCCGCGGTGCCCAGCCGCCTGCCCGCGGCGACGGAGGCGCCGATCACGGCGAGGGCGAGCAGCGCCTCCGCGAACCACAGCCAGAACGGCAGGAGCTGCAGCGGCGACACCGCCTCGTACTGCAGGAACGAGCACACCGCGCTCTCGTACCCCTCGGTCCAGCAGGGCCGCCAGAAGACCGCCGCGCCGATCCCCTGTGCGGCCGCGTGCGCCAGCAGCAGCATCCCGACCGTCGCCGAGAGCACGGCCAGCAGGATCGACTCCCGATGTCGTCGGAGGGGGGCAGGCACGGTACCGGTGATCACCACGGGCGTCAGGCTAGGGACGGGCGGTGAACGGCGGGAGTCGCGCGGGCACCGTTCAGGCGAGGAGCCGGACTCAGAAGTCGTCGAAGTCGATCGTCTCGCGGTCGGCGAGAGGCAGGGCGATCGGGTGCGCGACGAAGGAGTCGTCGGGGCGGTTCTTCGCGATGCGCTTGCGCAGGTCGGCGACCGCGGCCTCGAGGACGTCGGACACCGACGGATCCTGGTCGATGTCGAGCTCGACGGGCACCGCGACGAGCTCGCTGCTCGCGTCGAGGGTCATCCGGGCGTCGATGAGCTCGCCCTCGTCGGTGAACGCCGGCACGGTCACGGCCTCGGAGTGGTCGTGGCGGTTGATCGCGGTGACCAGTTCGAGGAGCGCGTCGGCGACCGCGTCCGTGGTCACGATGCACTTGGACGCGTAGGTGATTTCCTGCATGGGTCCACTCGACCAGCCGCCGCCGGGGCGAGCCAGCCCTTGCGCGGGGCCGCCGCCGTCGCCTAGGTCGATGAACCTGCTACCCATGCGGCTGCACCTCGGGAGCGCCCACCGCCGCGAACCGCCCCGCGAGCACGCCGAACGCCGCCACCAACTCCACCGGCCGCGCCCCCTCCACCTCCACGCCGAAGCGCCCGAAGGAGGCGGCGAGCGCCTCCCAGGACCACGATCCGGCCGTGACGCGGCAGCTCCCGTCGCCGAGGTCCTCGACCTCCTCGGCGAACGGCAGCACCGCGGCGGCCGGAGTGCGCAGCACCGCGCTCCCGACGCACGGCCACGCGCCGTCGTCCGAGCCGCGGAACCGCGCCGAGAGGAACGCCGCCGGAGTGCCGCCCGGCACCGGTCGGCGTTCGAAGCGCCGCCGCGTCGACTCCGGATCCGAGACGCGATCGGCGCGGAACGTCCGCCAGTCCTGCCGGTCGAGGTCGAACGCGATCACGTACCAGCGCCCCTGCCGCGCCACCAGGTGGTGCGGCTCCACCCGCCGCCGCCCGTCCGAGCCCGAGCCCGAGCCCGAGCCCGAGCCCGAGCCCGCGTACGCGTACGCGAACCGGAGCACCTCCGACGCCCGCACGGCCGCCGAGACCGAGACGAGCACCTCGGGCGCGACCGTCGGCCCCGGCACCGGCGCCGTCGTGAACCGCAGCGCGTCCAGCCGCTGCGCCAGCCGCGTCGGCAGCACCTGCCGAAGGGTCGCGAGGGCTCGCGCCGACGCCTCCTCGAGCCCGGTGCCGGTCGCCGAGGCCGAGCGCAGCGCCACGGCGAGCGCCAGTGCCTGCTCGTCGTCGAGGAGGAGGGGCGGCAGCTCGGACCCCGCCTCCAGCCGGTAGCCGCCGTCGGGCCCCTTCGTCCCGCGGATCCGGTAGCCCATCCCCCGCAGCCGGTCGACGTCGCGCCGCACCGTCCGCGGCGTCGTGTCGAGCCGCTCCGCGAGCGCCGCGCCCGGCCAGTCCCGCCGCAGCTGCAGGAGCGAGAGCAGCTGGAGCATCCGCGCACTGGGAGAGGGCATGTCCCGATGCTAGATCGAGAAGAGGACAGGATCCGTCCGCATCCCCCGGCACAGTGGGCATCGCCGGGAGGACGTCCCGGCCGATCGGAGGGAATCCCATGAGCATCACCACCACCACGCACCTCAACTTCCGCGGCGAGGCCCGCGCGGCGCTCGAGTTCTACCGCTCGGTCTTCGGCGGTCGGCTCGACGCCGTCACGAACGACCAGGCGCAGCTCACGACCGACCCGGCCGAGGCCGACCAGCTCTCGTGGGGGCAGGTCGTCTCGGAGGCGGGCTTCCGCGTGATGGCCTTCGACGTGCGCTCCGGCACCGCGTACGACCCGGGCACGAACCCGGTGTTCGTCTCGGTCCGCGGCACCGACGCCGACGAGATCACGGGCTACTGGGAGTCGCTCGCCGAGGGCGCGGACATCGTCGCTCCGCTCGCCCCGTCCGGCTGGTCGCCGCTCTACGGCATGCTGCGCGACCGCTTCGGCGTCACCTGGGTCCTCGACGTCGAGGTCGCCTGGGCGGGCTGACCTACTCGGCTCCGCCCGTCTCGGCGTGCGGAGCCCCCACGGCCTTGGACTCCGGTGACCCCCGTTCGCGCAGGTACACCGACAGCGCGGCCATGCTGCCGACCGCGAGGAACTCGGACTGCCAGTTCTGCAGCGTGCGGTTCCAGAAGTCCGCGCTCATCAGGTACTCGGCGTACGAGACGGGCGCCGCGAGGTCCATCAGCTGCTGCTCCGAGTAGGCGACCCGCCCGGTGACCGACTGCGCGAACCACGACCCGAGGAAGATC
Source organism: Rathayibacter caricis DSM 15933 (assembly GCF_003044275.1). Classification (NCBI taxonomy): domain Bacteria; kingdom Bacillati; phylum Actinomycetota; class Actinomycetes; order Micrococcales; family Microbacteriaceae; genus Rathayibacter; species Rathayibacter caricis. The sequence continues at coordinate 541,385 of NZ_PZPL01000001.1, forward strand.
GCGCCCATCACGAGCAGCAGCGAGTGGGAGTAGAACCAGCGGCGCGGACCGGGCGGCGCCGTCGCGGGGCCGGGTGACGACTCCTCCGCGTACTCCCCCACCCGCTGCTCCTCGTCGGTGCCCGGGCCCTGGTCGTCCACCGTCTTCGACTCGGACGAGCCGCGCTGCACGAACCACACGGTGGCGGCGATGTAGAGGAAGAACTGCAGGTACTCCGACTGCCAGTTCTCGGCGACGTCGCCCGCGAAGCTCGACGAGGTGACGTAGCGGAGCCAGCCGACGGGCTGGAGTCCGGCGGACTCGAGCTCCTGCCGGTACGAGAGCAGCCCCGCGATCGACTGGCCGGCGAGGCTCAGGAGGAACAGGGCCGCGAACACCAGCGTCAGCGAGTTGTCGCGCAGGAAGGAGCGCGTCGGGGTGCGGGGCTCGCGGAGCAGCGAGGTCACCGGTGCAGCACCCCCAGCGCGACGAAGTAGACCAGGCCCGCCGAGACGACGGCGAGGCAGCCCGTGAAGACGGCGCGCATCAGGAGCCGTCGATCCTGCAGTCGAACGGAGTGTCCTCACCGGTCGGCGCGCAGCCCGCGGCCCGCACGCGCCAGCCGTCGCCGCTGGCCGCGAGGAACACGGTGTCGCCGTCGAGCTCCACGATCGCGCCCTGCCCGAACGCCTCGGCGCGCGGCTCGCCCGTGCCTGCCGCCAGCGCGAGCGAGCCGATCGCCTGCACGCAGTCCGTCCCCTCCTGCTCGGTCAGCGCCGCCGCCGCCTGCGGAGTGAGGAGGGCGCACACCGCGGCGCCGTCGCCCCGTGCGAGGGCCGCCTCGAACGCGGCCGCGGTGCTCTCGGCCGCCGCGGTGTCGGGCCCGGAGCAGCCGGCCAGAGCGAGCACCGGCACGAGCGCTGCGAGCGTCCTTCTCCTCATGCGTCCACCTCCACGACGCCACGGTAGGACGGGACCGGCCGGGTGCTGGAGGGCGTTGACAGGCGGCACTGCGGCGTCCTCGCGCGCTCGCCGCATCTCCGTCGACCGCTGCCCGGAGGGAGGAGGATGACCGCATGTGCTCCCCGTGCCGCCGGCCCCTCGCATGACCGCCGCCCCGCCGCCCCTCCTCGTCAGGATGCGCCCGCGCTCCGTCGACGAGCAGCACCGCGCATCGAGCCCGCTCGAACTGCTCGTCGACCTGACGTTCGTCGTCGCGATCGCCCAGATCGTGCAGCAGCTCGCCCACGCGATCGAGGAGGGGCACGCCGGCGAGACGCTCCTCCCCTTCGGCATGGTGTTCTTCGCCATCTGGTGGGCGTGGATGAACTTCACCTGGTTCGCCTCCGGCTACGACACCGACGACGTGCCGTACCGGCTGCTGACGCTCGCGCAGATGGCGGGCGTCCTCGTCCTGGCGGCCGGGGTGCCGACGGCGTTCGAGAGCGGCGACTTCACCGCGATCACGATCGGCTACGCGATCATGCGGATGGCGCTGGTCAGCCAGTGGGTCCGCGTCGCCGTGTCCTCGCCCGCGCACCGCCGCTCCGCTCAGCGCAGCGCGATCGGGTTCACCCTCGTGCAGGTCGGCTGGCTCCTGAGGCTCCTGCTCCCGGAGCAGGGGGCGATCGCGAGCTTCGTCGTGCTCGCGGCCCTGGAGCTGTGCGTCCCCCTGTACGCGGCGCGGAAGGGCGAGCCGAGCTGGCATCCGCACCACATCGCGGAGCGGTACGGGCTCTTCACGATCATCCTGCTCGGCGAGGGCGTGCTGGCCGCGGTGGCCGGGATGCAGGAGTCGCTGGCCGAGCGCGGGTTCAGCGCGCCGCTCGCGCTGGTCTCGCTGGCGGCGCTCGTGCTCGTCTTCGCGCTGTGGTGGCTGTCGTACCTCCACCCCTCGGGCGAGCTCCTCGAGGCGCGACGCGGCCTGTCGTACCGCTGGGGCTACGCGCACTACCTCGTCTTCGCGGCGCTGGCGGCGCTCGGAGCCGGGCTGGAGTCGGCCGTCGCGGCCACCGCCGGGCACCTCGAGGAGACGGAGCTCGTGCTCGGCGCCGCGGTGGCCGTCCCCGTGGCCGGATACCTGATCCTGCTCTGGGCGGTCCACCGTCCGCTCGGTGATCGCGAACCGCTCCGGGCCGCGATCGTGCTGCCCGCCGTCGCGCTGGTCGCCGCGGCACCGCTGACCGCGCCGGCGATCGGAGTGGCCGGCACCGTCGCTGTCATCGCCGTCGTCTGCGCGGGGCTCGTGGCCGCCGTCCTGGTGCGCGAGCGGGCGGGCGGCGTGCGGGCGTAGCGGGAAGCGTCCCTCCCGACCTGCGGATACGCTCGACCGCGCGGGCGCCGATGCGGCGCGGAACGGGAGCGGCATGGCCACGGTGGACTCGGCGGAGCGGCGCGCGCGCCTGATCGGCCTGCTCGAGCGCGACGGTGCCGTGCGGCTCGACGACGCGGCGGCCGAGCTCGACGTCTCGACCATGACCGTGCGGCGCGACCTCGCCGATCTCGAGGCGGAGGGGCGGCTCAGCCGGGTCCGCGGAGGAGCGGTCCCGGCGCTGCGCCCGCGCCCGTTCGCCGAGCGCCTGGCCGCCGGAGCCGCCGCGAAGCGCGAGATCGCGAGGAAGGCCGTCGCCCTCGTGCCCGCGAGCGGCGCGATCGCGGTCGACGCCTCCTCCACCGCCGGCACCCTGCTCGGCGCCGCCCCGGAGTCGCCGCAGCTGCTCGTCGCCACGAACTCGCTCGAGAACCACGCCTCGGCCCGCCGTGCCACGCGCGCCCGCGTGGTGCTGATCGGCGGGGAGCTCGAGGAGGAGACCGACAGCTTCGTCGGCCCGCTCGCGTGCTCGAGCGCGGCCGAGCTGCACTACGACCGCTTCTTCACCTCCGCCTCGGCCGTGTCGATCGACGGGACCAGCGAGGTGACGCTGCAGGAGGCGCAGGTCAAGCGCGTCTTGGTCGCGTCGTCGAGCGAGACCGTGCTGCTCGTGGACTCGACGAAGCTCGAGCGCACGGCGCTGGCGCGGGCCCTCGCCTGGGACGCGATCAGCGTGATGGTGACGGAGCTCGACCCGGCGGACGCGCGCCTGGAGCCGTTCCGCGGGCTGGTCGAGCTGCGCTGAGGCCGACGGATCGTCCGGGATGCGTCGATCACATCGATGCCGACGACCCGCCGCTCACTGGCGTGGTAGCGGCGGAGCGGCGCTCTGAGATCATGTGGTGGCCCTCCTCCGCCGCCCGGTGACGCGACCGTGCAGTTCCGCCGCCGATGACGGCTACGTCTCGTGATCATCAGCCGACCCCGTCCTCGATTCGAGGCGCAGCGCGCCTAGCGCCGCCGGCCCCGCTGCTGAGCGCAATGACGGCGAGGGCGATAGCACGATTCCGGCTGCTGCGGAAGGCACGAGCGCCTCGCCGAGGAGGAGGGCGGCGAGCCCTGTGGCGGTGGCGGGTTCGAGGAGCGTCGCCACGGCGGCGGTTTTCGCCGGGGCCGAGCGAAGTCGGGTGAACAGCAGCAGTGACGCCGCTGCCATCGTGATGATCCCGAGATACCCGATCGCGGCCAGGGACGAGAGATCGGTCGTGACCACGAGGCCGGTGACGACAGCGATGGGCAGGAGGCAGACAGCTCCGACCGCGATCGTCCCCGTTGTGAGTGGGAGCGCTGCGATCGTGATCGCCGCGGTTCTGGCCGTGATCGTGGTGATTGCATACGGGCAACATGCTCCTGCCTCGGGAGCGCGGAGGCTTGGTCGTCGTCTCTTTGTCCCCACCTTGGTGATAGCGGAGCAGTTCAAGCTGTAGAGATAATGAGCCGCTTCTCAACCGGGCGGTATGGGTTGCTCCTCTTCCGTCCTCCCGAGCGATGTTGCGGTCCCTGTCACATCCTCGATTGGTTCCCGATGCTGCCCAAGCTCTCCTCGCGTGCCCGCATTGCGATGCTCCTGCTCATAGCGCTCGTTCTGACCGCGCTACCTGCAGCCCCGGCGGCTGCGGCGACGGCGTTCACGACGGCGCCGACGCCGACGATTACGGGGACGACGTCGGTCGGTTCGACTCTGACGGCGAACCAGGGGACGTGGAACCCGGTGCCGACGTTCACGTATCAGTGGAAGCGGGGAACCACCGTCATCACCGGGGCGACCGCGAAAACCTACAAGCCCATCACGACCGACGTCGGCAAGACCCTCACTGTCACTATCACCGGCACTAAGACCGGCTACACCACCACCTCCAAGACCTCTCTCGCGACGGCGGCGATCAAAGCGCCGGCCGCGTTCACTGCTGCACCGGTCCCGACAGTCACGGGGTCGACGACGGTGGGGGCGACGTTGACGGCGAATTCGGGGACGTGGAATCCGGTTCCGACGTTCACGTATCAGTGGAAACGGGGGACCACCTCGATCAGCGGCGCGACCGCGTCGACCTACAAGCCCGTCACCGCCGATGTCGGTGCGACCCTGACTGTCACCGTGACCGGCACGAAGACCGGATACACCACCACCCCCAAGACAAGCGCACCGACAGCGGCGATCAAAGCGCCGGCCGCGTTCACTGCTGCACCAACCCCAACGATTACGGGGACGACGTCGGTCGGTTCGACTCTGACGGCGAACACAGGGACGTGGAACCCGGTCCCGACGTTCACGTATCAGTGGAAGCGCGGCTCCACCGCGATCACCGGAGCGACTGCATCCACCTACAAGCCTGTCACCGCCGACGTCGGCGCCACCTTGACCGTCACCGTCACCGGAACCAAAACCGGCTACACCACCACCACGAAAATCTCCGCAGCGACCGCAGCGATCAAAGCTGCTGCGGCGACGGCGTTCACGGCCGCACCGACACCGACGATCACGGGCACGGCGAGCGTGGGTTCGACTCTGACGGCGAACGCAGGGACGTGGAACCCGGTCCCGACGTTCACGTATCAGTGGAAGCGCGGCTCCACGGCGATCACCGGAGCGACTGCATCGACTTACAGGCCTGTCACCGCCGACGTCGGCGCCACCCTGACGGTCACCGTCACCGGCACTAAGACCGGCTACACCACCACCTCCAAAACCTCTCTCGCGACGGCCGCGATCAAAGCTGCTGCGGCGACGGCGTTCACGGCCGCACCGACACCGACGATCACGGGCACGGCGAGCGTGGGTTCAACTCTGACGGCGAACACAGGGACGTGGAACCCGGTCCCGACGTTCACGTATCAGTGGAAGCGCGGCTCCACCGCGATCACCGGAGCGACCGCATCGACTTACAAGCCTGTCACCGCCGACGTCGGCGCCACCCTGACGGTCACCGTCACCGGAACCAAAACCGGCTACACCACCACCACGAAAACGAGCGCTGCGACCGCAGCAATTGCCTCAGAGGGTATGGCGACCTTTACGACAGCGCCGCAGCCCAGCCTCGGCATGGGCGGGACGCCTATGGCTGGCTCCACATTATTCTCGCACGCCGGTACATGGAAGCCCACGCCTACTAGCCTCGCCTACCAATGGACTCGGAATAGTATAGCGATCGCCGGCGCGACTTCATCCACCTACATCGCAACGCGAGCCGACATAGGCGCAAACATCGGTGTCACTGTCACAGCCAGCAAAACCGGATACGCAACTACAGCGAAAGTCTCAACCAGCGAGATACTCATTCAGCCCAAGATACTGGTCTCCGGACCGATTTCCGCTGACACTACCTGGACACCCGACTATCCATACGTCCTCCAAGAGGTCTGGGACGGGCGCTTCTATATCGAACCCGGCGCGACCCTCACTATCCAGGCTGGAACTTCTATCGAGAGCGTGGATCGCTTCGTCGTTCAAGGCTCCCTCAAAATAGCTGGAACGAACACAAATCCCGTCAAAATTAAGTTTATTGACGTAGGAGATTGGTGGGCTCCGAGTATCGAAGTTGAGCCGCGCGCTCGCGTCGAGATTACTAACCTAATTCAGGACCAAGGATATATCATCTCCGATAATGCGAAGATGTTCTCCTTGACCAAATCAAATGTCCCCTGGGTCTCTGCGAAGAGAGATTGGTCCAACCGCACTATCTACCAGGAAGAGTATGACTACAAAGAAATAGTCATAACTGACAATACCTTCGAAAGACTCTCCATCAATTCGGGCTGGAGGCCCTACTACTGGGACCCAGCAACAATAGCGCCGATTGAAGCGCAAAGAAACACTGTCTATGATGACGGGGCTGCCGTAAAGAACGGCTTTGGCGGGGCTATTGAAATTACTGATTACCAGTTGCAGCCTTCTACTTTCAGCGGAACCAAAGTCGTCGGGTCGTCACCCTTTGTGCTGAAAGGGCGCCTTGTCGAAGACTGGACGATCCCCGCCGGCAACGGATATCTCTTTGGAGAATCGGGGGATTATTTCCAAGTTTTTGATTCTTCTCTAACGGTGCAAGCTGGAGCAACTATGAAGTTCGTCAATACGCTTTACGATCGCTCCGGGTTGTACATTGGCGCCAATGGTAGGTTTATAAGCGAAGGAACCTCTACAAGTCCAGTGGTCTTGACGTGCGAACCAGGGTCTGAATACTATAACTATCCACAGTGTTGGCAAGGCCTAAGTGCCGCGGCCGGCGCGGAAGTGAACCTTAGCAACACGGAAATAAGGCACGCTCGGGTAGGTCTTAATGTCTATAGCGAAGCAAAAGTATGGATGCGGGGATCATTCGTTCAGAATGCTGTTGCCGTACGGACTGAGGGGAACGCTTACGTCGATGCGCGAGAAAGCGACTGGGGTTCGCCCTCCGGTCCCTCCAAGACCGACATCGAAGGCAGGGGCGTTGATTACATCCCTTGGAAGGGGTGGGAAACAATTCCGAGGCCGGCAATAGGCGAGCCTCAACCAGTACCCAATGATACCGCGGAGTACTGCCCGGCGCTCACGGCATTTGGGTTGCGAGGATCAGGGGAGGCGCCAAGAGGGATTTGGCTCGGCTCCGACGATGGATGGTCGAAGCCGACGTTTGAAGGTGAATCGGACGGCTTTGGCGACCTAAACGCGACGACCCTGCAGCACATCGAGACTCAGATGGGAGTTACCTCCGGTCTCATAAAGAGGGTCGCGATTCAGTATCAGGCGGAAGATGTACCGGTCGTTGATGAACACCACGGGGACGTATTCACGTTCTGGAACAGTATCTACGACGGTGTTGATAAACTAAAGTCGCGGCTCGAGAGAGAGTATGCGGATTGTGGAGATAAAACGAGGTACGTCATTCTTGGGTACTCACAAGGAGCTCTATCCACTCACAAAGCACTGCAAGAGCTTGGCGACGATGACTCCCCAGTCCTGAAGCAAATTGCTGCAGTCGGACTCATATCTGACCCTGCTCGGAATCTCGATCAGCAGGAAAGTTTTTGGAGCGCAATGCCGGTAGTAGAAGACCAGCTCGTAGCTACGCCTCCTAGCCTTGTCCTCGACGCCAGCGTCGGCTCCTGGTCCTTGTTGATCGGCACACCAGTTCTACCAGCCTCGATCACCTCTGTCACCACTTCAATATGCCACGAATTTGACACAGTATGCGCGGTCCGGCCAGGCGCCAACATGGCCGAGCATTTCACCTATCAAAGTGATTTGCGGGGATTGGCTTATGAGATCGCATCCCGGCCACGTATGACCATCTCTCCTGATTTATAAGAACTGAAGCGCGCTCGTGCGGGAGATGCTGGGCTCAGTCTCTGGGTTATCCGATAATGGTGACCTGTATATATAGTTGCCGATCTACACCGAGGACCCTGGCCTAGGACGCGGATGAGTGGGCAACAGAGAAGGGGAGCACCGATCGGTGCTCCCCTTCTTGCATGCCCGGCGTGCCTCTATCGGCTGAGGTCGCCTCGGTCGGCGCCCTGACCCTGGCCGCGGATTCGGCGCGTCGCTGGGACGGTGCTCGTGGCCGCCTTCGACGTCACCGCGGAGCTGGCCGGGGTCGCGTGCGCGCTGTCGGCGCTCATCCGAGCCTCGATCAGGTGCGGCGGGACGCCCTTGGACTCCATCGCCTGCACGGTTGCGTGCCGACGTTCCGAGCTGTCGTACGCGACTTCCCCCGCCTCGCGGCTCGCAGAGGATCGGTGGCGGGAGGCGTGGTGTCGGTCCTGGCGCCGTTGGCGCCCTGCGCGGTCCCCTGGCGCTCCGTGGGGGCGGGATCGCGGAAGAGCTGCGCCTGCGCGCGGGCGTCCGCGGCCAGCTCGCGTAGCTCGTCCGGCGTGGCGTGCTCGGTGCCGCCGGCCGTGGCGTCACGGTCTTAGTGGTTCGCGCGCGCTTCGAACTGTGCAGCCATCTCCGCGCGGCCGTTGTCGACGTCGGATGCGCCGGTGGTTTCTCGAGCGGCGGCGTCCCGGCCGCGGGCGTCGTTCGCGCGGTCGAGCCTGTCGGTTTCTGCGATGAGGCGTTGCGCCTCCGTGACCTCTACTCCCGCTCGAGCACGCTCGGGAGCTTCCGCGTTCTTCCAATCGTCCACGAGGCCCGCTCGCGCAGCAGCGACGGCCGCGGGGTCCGGTGTGGAAACCTGGCCGGTGTCGGTCCGGTCGATCGAGGTCTGTACCCGGTAGTCCTGGAATGCGGCCGGGTCGATGTCGCGCTTCCACTCCTCAGCCGCAGGGAGTTCAGAGTGTTGGCGTCGCCCGCGAGCGCCGCGCGGTAGTCGGTAATCAGAGCGCGCTCCGCGTTAATCAGAGCGCGCTCCGCGTTCACGTCCGGCTCCACGCGGCCGCCCGCCTGGATGGTGAGGCGGTCGTCATCGTGGCGGTGGTAGTGCTCCGGCGCGAAGCCCGTGACCCAGTCACCCGCCGGGGTCACCTGCGCCCCCTGCTGATCGAGTAGGCCGCGGAGCGGCCGTATCGAGATCCCCGTCCGCGCACCGCCGGCGTCAGCGGCGGGTCGGCGCCGCCGTCGAGTCGCGGACGATGAGCTCGGGGTTCAGCTGGATCCGGTAGATCGACCGGCGCGGGTTCTCGATCCGGTCGACCAGGAGGCGCACCGCCGCCTCGCCCACCTCGGTGCGGGGCGGGCTCACCGCGGTCAACGCGGGCGTGAACAGGCGCGCCACCTCGTCGTCGTAGGCGATGACCGAGAGGTCGCCCGGCACCGAGATGCCGCGGTTGAGCGCGAGATCGACGAACGCCATCGCCTCGGGGTCGGAGTGGACGAGCAGCGCCGTGACTCCGGTCGCCCGCGCGGTCTCGAGCGTCGCGTTCACGACCTCCGAGAACTCGGGGCTCGAGCGGTCGGGCAGCAGCTGCTCGAAGTGGTCGGCGGGGGTGAGGCCGAGCGACTGGCAGGCGCGCAGCCAGCCCGCCGTGATCTTCCGCGAGGTGGGCGAGGAGCGGGAGAGCACGAGCTCCACCTTCCGGTGCCCGAGCTCGGCGAGGTGGCGCGCGGCGAGTACGGCGCCGAGCGCGTGGTCGGTGGTGACCGTCTCGAGCTGCAGGTCGCCCTCGGGCTCGAGCGTCACGTCGCGCTCGACCAGCACCACGGGCACCGAGCAGTCGCTGAGCCAGCGGATGACCTCGCCCGAGTGCTCGGTGTCGGTGTTCGGCGCGACGATGAGCCCGCGCACGTCCCCCGACTTCAGGAGGCGCTCGAGGACGGGGCGCTCGTCCTGCAGCTCGTAGGAGGCTCCGCGCAGGATCACCTCGTAGCCCAGGCGCTCCCCCGCCTTCTCCATCCCGCGCAGAACGCCCGGCCAGTAGTAGGCGAGCGACGGGACCAGCACGGCGATCGAGCCGAGCGTCGCCGCGTCGCCTCGAGGCGAGCGGGGGTCTCGGCCGAGGAGGCGAGGGCGACGGCACCGCCGTGCACCCGGCTGAGCAGTCCCTCCCGCTCCATGTCGACGAGGTCGCGGCGGAGCGTCACGGTGGCCACTCCGAGCGCCTCCGTGAGCTGCGAGATCCGCACCGCTCCCTCCGAGGCGAGGGTCGTCAGGATGTGCGCGCGCCGCTCCGCGGCAAGAGGTCGTGGCAGCGTCTGATCGCTCATGTCCGGTCTCCGATCGATGTGTCCATTTGTAGCGGTAACCGGAGGAGCCCCGTCGCGCAGACGGTGACGCGTGGGCTCACTCGATCGGTAATGATCATTTAACAGCACCAGGCGTCTTGCTGTGTCGCTTTTCGCTGTGTACGCTTCTGATTTGTTCGGCCCGCTGGTGGGCGAGCCGGCATCGATTCGAAGGAGAACGAGGTGGACCCTCAGGGCGACTGGTCGCGGGACCGCTGGGTCGGCTTCGCCGACTCCCTCCTCTCCTCCGCGATGGAGTACGCGTCCGACGGCCACGGCCGGATCCTCCTCCCGGGCGCCGAGGGCGGCTACGGCCGCGCGGTCGACGGGCTCGAGGGCTTCGCCCGCACCTTCCTCCTCGCCGGGTTCCGCATCGCGGGCGAGCGGGGCGTCGGCGTCGACCACCTGATCGACTTCTACTCCCGCGGCATCGCGACCGGCGTCGACCCCGACGCCGCCGACCGCTGGGTCCGCCTCGAGGAGCACGCGCAGGCGAAGGTCGAGGCCGCCTCGATCGCCCTCGTCCTCGACCTCACCCGCCCCTGGATCTGGGACCGCCTCGACGCCCTCACGCAGCAGCGCGTGATCGCCTACCTCGAGCCCGTCGTCGGCGACGACACCTACCCGCAGACCAACTGGGTCTGGTTCCGGATCGTCGTCCAGACCTTCCTCCGCTCGGTCGGCGGTGCGTGGTCGGCCGAGGACATCGCCGCCGACCTGGCCCGGCACGACTCCTTCGTGCGCGAGGACGGCTGGATGGCCGACGGCGTGGAGCGCGCCTTCGACCACTACGTGGGCTGGGCGCTGCACGTGTACCCCGTGCTGTGGTCGCGGATGCAGGGCGCGGCGGAGCTCACCGCCGGGCGCCGGGCGCACGACACCGCGCAGCTCGACCGCTACCTCTCGGACGCGCTCGCCCTGACCGGCGGTGACGGCTCGCCGCTGCTGCAGGGCCGCAGCCTGATCTACCGCTTCGCCGCCGCGGCCCCGTTCTGGGTCGGCGTGCTGGCCGAGGTGCCCTCGCACTCGCCCGGCGCCCTCCGCCGCGCGGCGAGCGCCGTCGTCTCGCACTTCGCCGACCACGGAGCTCCGGACGAGCGGGGCGTGCTCACGATGGGCTGGCACCACGAGTGGCGCACGCTCGCCCAGTCCTACTCGGGACCCGGATCGCCGTACTGGGCGGTCAAGGGGATGCTCGGCATCGCCCTGCCGGCCGACCACCCCGTGTGGTCCGCCCCCGCCGAGCCGCTGCCGATCGAGCGCTCCGACGAGCTGCTGAGCATCGCCTCCCCCGGCTGGATCGTCTCGGGGACCCGCGACGACGGCATCGTCCGCGTGGTCAACCACGGCACCGACAAGGCGCTCGAGGGCACCGTCTCGGCGGACTCTCCGCTGTACGCCCGCCTGGGCTACTCGACGGCCGCGGCCCCGCTGCTCGACGAGCGCGGCTGGAGCGAGCCGCTCGAGCAGAGCGTCGCCCTCGTGGACGCGACCGGCGCCGGCACGGCCCGCACCGGCATGACCTGCACGGGGACCGCGATCGACGGCTCCGTCGGCCGCGCCGGATCGACGTGGGACGCGCACTGGATCCGGGCGGCGGCGTCCTCGCACCGGCACGGCGAGGGACTGTCCGGCAGCGCCCGCCTCGCCGGGCACCTGGTCGTCGACTCGCTCGTGCGCGGCCCCTGGGAGCTGCGGGTCGTGCGCGTCGACTCGCTCGCCGACGACGTCCGACCCGAGGATCTGCGCCTGCGGATCGGCGGCTGGGCGACGGCCGGTGACGACGTGGCGACCGCGGCGGACGACTCCGGAGCCACGGCGGCCTCGGCCGGCCGGACCAGCGCCATCACCCTGCTGTCGGGCGGCGACGTCGACCCCGACGTCGTCGAGCGCGACGGCGCCTCCCCGCTCGGCCCCCGCGTCGCGGTGCCGGTGCTGAGCGTCCCCGTCGTCGCCGGCGAGCTCGTCGTCGCCCTGATCACCCTCACGGGTGCGGACGCGCCGCTCGCCGCCGCCGTCCGGGTCGCCCGCGAGGGCGACGACCTGCACGTGTCCGCGACCTGGCCCGACGGCCTGGTCACCGAGCACGTCCTCACAGACTCCGGAGGCGCCGCACGGCCGCTCCGGTACCCGCGGACCCGAGGTGGGGTCCTGCACGCCGATGCAAAGGAGCAGCACGCATGAAGAGAAGATTCGCCGTCACGGGGGTGGCCCTCGCCGCCGCCCTGTCCCTCACCGCCTGCTCGGGAGGAGGAGGCGGTGACGCCGCCGCCCCCGCCGACGGTCCCGTCACCCTGTCGCTCTCGGGCTGGAGCCTGAGCACGACGCCCGAGTTCCAGGCGCTGGCCGACGCGTTCAGCGAGAAGGACCCCGACGTCACGATCGAGGTCAAGGAGTACGACGCCACCAACTACGACACGCTGATGACCGCGGACCTCGCGGCCGGCAGCGGGCCCGACATCATCACGCAGAAGAACGTGAAGAACGTCGTGACCTACCAGTCGGGCGGCCAGCTGATGGACGTCTCGGACGTCGAGATCCCCGACTCCATCGGCGGAGCGGAGGCCTACGAGGTCGACGACAAGCAGTGGGCGACCCCCTACCGCCAGGACTCGTGGGTCCTCTTCTACAACAAGGACCTGTTCGACCAGGCCGGCGTCGCGTACCCCGACGGCTCCTGGACCTGGGACGACTACGAGTCGAACGCCGAGTCGCTGAAGACCGCGCTCTCGGCCGCCGGCAGCACCGCGAACGGCACCTACGGCCACAGCTGGCAGTCGACCGTCCAGGGCTTCGCCGCCGCGCAGACCCCCGACGTCGACATCCTCGGCGGCGACTACAGCTACCTCGAGCCGTACTACGAGCGCGTCCTCGCGCTGCAGGACGCCGGCGCGCAGGTCGACTACAACACCGTCGTCGCCAACAAGCTCACCTACCAGGCCGAGTTCGGCAAGCAGAACGCCGCGATGATGCCGATGGGCACCTGGTTCGTCGCGTCGCTGATCGCCCAGCAGAAGTCGGGCGACTCCGACACCTTCAACTGGGGCATCGCGCCGATCCCGCAGTTCGACGAGTCGACGACCGGTGAGGGCGACACCCCGGTGACCTTCGGCGACCCGACCGGCTTCGGCATCAACGCGAACATCGACGAGTCCAAGGCGGCCGCCGCCAAGGAGTTCCTCGAGTTCGCCGCGAGCGAGGAGGGCGCGGAGGTCGTCGCGTCGCTCGGCATCACCCCGGCGCTCACCAGCGACGCGGTGGCCGAGGCCTACTTCGCCGTCGAGGGCGCACCCACCGACGAGCTGTCGAAGACCGCCTGGTCCGAGCACGACACCAAGCCGGAGAACCCCACCTCGGCCAAGACCGCGGCCGTGCAGAACATCCTGCTCGACCTGCACACCTCGGTCCTCTCGGGCTCCGCGAGCATCGAGGACGCCGTGAAGTCGGCGGACGACCGCGTGAAGAACGAAGTCGGCACCGACTGACTCCCCGCGGTGGCCGGCCGACCCCGGCCGGCCACCGCCTCCGCTCCACCCCGGCACAGCCTCAGCCCCAACCCCGCCCAGACCTTGGAGGTCTCATGACGACCCTCGCCGCCGCCGACGCCGGCACGTCGACACCGCCGCCGAAACGGCGCCGCTCCGCGTACGCGGTGAGGAACACCCTCATCGGGTACACCTTCATCCTCCCGAACTTCCTCGGCTTCGCGGCGCTCACGCTCGTGCCGGTGATCACGCTCTTCTACATGTCGCTCACCGACTGGAACGTGTTCGGGCAGGCGAACTGGGTCGGGCTCGCGAACTTCCAGCGCCTGCTCGGCGACGGCAGCTTCCGCATCGCGCTGACCAACACGCTCTACTACGCCGCGCTGCACATCCCGCTGACGCTGATCGTCTCGCTCGGGCTCGCGCTGCTGCTCAACAACAAGCTCCGCGGTGTCGCGTTCTTCCGCACCGCCGCGTTCTTCCCCTACATCACGTCGATCGTCGCGATCGCCGTCGTGTGGAACCTGCTCTTCAGCCCCGAGTACGGACCGATCAACGAGATCCTCCGCGCGGTCGGCTTCTCGAGCCCGCCCGGGTGGCTGACGTCGTCGGAGTGGGCGATGCCCGCCGTCGTCATCATCAGCACCTGGCGCGACATGGGCTACTACATGATCCTGTTCCTCGCCGGCCTCCAGACGGTGCCGCGCGAGCTCCACGAGGCCGCCCGCGTCGACGGTGCGTCCGTCTGGCAGCGCTTCGTCAACGTGACGATCCCGTGCCTGCGGCCGACCACGTTCTTCGTCACCGTGATGCTGACCATCAACTCGTTCAAGATCTTCGATCTGATCCTGGTGATGACCCAGGGCGGGCCCGGCCAGGCCACCCTCGTGCTCTCGCAGTTCATCTACCAGAAGGGCTTCCAGGAGAACCAGTTCGGCTACGCGTCGGCGGCCTCGGTGGTCCTCTTCCTCCTCTGCATCGTCGTCACGCTCGTGCAGTTCTTCCTCAACAGAAGGAGTGAGTCCCGATGACCGGACTGCTGATCCCCGAGGGCGCTCCCGTCCTGCCGCGCGTCGACGAGCCGCTCGCGCCCCGTCGGAAGACCGCCGGCCGCTCCACCCTGTCGCGCGTGGGCCGCCTGCTCGGCTACGCCGTGATGATCCTCGCCGCGGCCGCGCTGCTGCTGCCGTTCTTCTGGATGATCATGAGCTCGCTCAAGACGCCGAACGACGTCTTCTCGGTGCCGGTGAAGTGGGTGCCCGACACCTGGGTCTGGAACAACTACGTCGACATCTGGGCGCAGTCCGGGATGCTCACCTGGATCCGGAACACGCTGATCCTGGCGGTCGTCGTGACCGTGCTGCAGGTGCTCACCGGCTCGTTCGCGGCCTACGGCTTCTCGCGGATGCGGTTCCCGGGTCGCGACGTGCTGTTCCTGATCTACATCGGCACCATCGCGGTGCCGTGGCAGTCGTACATGATCCCGCAGTTCATCCTGCTGTCGAACCTGAAGGTGTCGAACACCCTCTGGGCGATCATCCTCATCCAGGCGTTCGGCGCGTTCGGCGTGTTCCTGATGAAGCAGTTCTACGAGACGATCCCCGAGGAGCTCTCGGAGGCCGCGCGCCTGGACGGCCTGAGCGAGTACGGCATCTGGGCCCGGATCATGGTGCCCCTGTCGATCCCCGCGATCGCGAGCCTCACGCTGCTCACCTTCGTCGCCACCTGGAACGACTACCTCGGCCCGCTGATCTACCTCCGCAACCCCGACCTCTGGACGATCCAGCTCGGGCTGCAGAGCTTCGTCAGCACCCTCTACGACGCCAACTACGCGCTGCTGTTCGCGGGCCTGGTCATCTCGGTGATCCCCATCGCCGTGGTCTTCCTGCTCGGTCAGAAGTACTTCGTCGAGGGCATCGCGACCAGCGGATTGAAGGGCTGACATGCGCCGCATCCCGCACGGCCTCTACGCCTCGCTCTTCGGCGTCGTCCACCTGATCCTCACGACCAACGTGCTGCTCGTGATCGGCTGCCTGCCGCTCGTGCTGCTGCTGATCACCACCGACCCCGCGCGGTCGTGGCCGCTGCTCGCGGCGGCCCTGCCGCTGTGCGCGCCGGCCGTCCGCGGAGCCTTCGCGGTCTTCGGCGAGCACGGCCGGGGCGGGACCCGCGTCGTCCGCACCTTCTGGGCCGCCTGGCGGCAGGGCTGGGGCCGCACCCTGGCCCTCGCGGCGGGGGCCACCGCGGTCGCCGCGATCGCGCTGGTCGACGTGCGGTTCCTCTCGACGTCGCAGATCGGAGTGGTCGTCGTGCCGCTCCTCCTGATCGTCGTGCTGCTCGTCGTCGGCACCGCCCCGGTCGTGCTGGTCGCGCTGATCGAGGCCCCCGGAGCCGCGCTGCCGCGCACCCTGCGGATCTCGCTGATCCTCGCCACCCGCCGCTGGCACCTGACCCTCGTGTCGCTGCTGGTCCTCGCGTTCCAGGCGTACCTCTTCACCCTCTCGCCGGCCCTCGCCCTCGGCGTCTCGGCGGCGCCCGCCCTGTACCTCGTCTGGGCCGACGCGCGCTACACCCTCCTGCCCGCCCTCCCCGCCGACCAGCCGGTCGCCGCGTGAGCCACGACGAAGGACAGACCGTCATGACCACCACCCACCCGTCCTCCGCGAGGACGACGACGGAGCGGGCCCTGGCCGATGCGCTCGAGGTCGTGCGCCGCATGATCGAGCGGTTCGGCAGCGCCTACCCGAACGACACCACCACCGACGGCCGGTACGAGCTGCGCCCGGCGACGGCCGGATTCGCGGCGGGAGCCAACCGCGGCTGGACCACCAGCTTCTGGCCCGGCATGCAGTGGATCGCGTGGGAGCTCACCGGCGAGGAGGTGTTCCGCGGCGCGGCCGCCGGCCACCTCGAGGACTTCGCCCGGCGCCTGGACGAGGGCGAGGACCTCGACACCCACGACCTCGGCTTCCTCTACACACTCTCGGCCGTCGCACCGTGGCGCCTGCTCGAGCACCCGCTGGGCCGCTCGACCGCCCTGGCCGCCGCCGACGTGCTGATGACGCGGTTCCTCGAGAACGCGGGCATCGTGCAGGCCTGGGGCGACCTCCGCGACCCCGCACAGCGCGGACGGACCATCATCGACTCCCTCATGAACATGCCGCTGCTCACCTGGGCGGCCGAGCAGACGGGCGATGCGCACAAGACCGAGGCCGTGCGGCGCCACGTCGAGGCGCTGCGCACGCACATCCTCCGCCCGGACCACTCGACCTTCCACACCTTCTACTGGGACGCCGAGACCGGGGAGCCGCTGCACGGCGGCACCGAGCAGGGCGCCTTCGACGACTCCTGCTGGGCCCGCGGACAGGCCTGGGGGATCTACGGCTTCGCCATGAACCACCGCGTCTCGGGCCACCCGGCCGTGCTGGAGGCCTCTCGGGCGTGCGCCGACTACTTCCTCGCGCACCTCCCGGCCGACCTCGTGCCCTACTGGGACCTCGTCTACACCGACGGGAGCGACGCCCCGCGCGACAGCTCCGCGGCGGCGATCGCGGTCTGCGGGCTCTTCGAGCTCGCCTCCGTGGAGAGCGACGAGGAGCGCGCCGAGCACTGGCGCCGGTCGGCGCACGAGCTGCTCGCCGCCCTGATCGAGCACTGCGCGCCCGCGACCCCCGAGTCGGCCGACACGGTCCTGCTGCACAGCGTCTACGACCTGCCGAAGGACGTGGGCGTCGACGAGGGCACCCTCTGGGGCGACTACTTCTACCTGGAGGCGCTCGTGCGCGCCTCGCGACCGGACTGGCGGCCCTACTGGTGAGACTCCTCCGCTACTCCTCGCCCGACGGCGACCGCACCGGCGTCGTCGTCGACGGCGACCGCGTGCTCGACCTGGGCGCGCTGCCCGTGAGCGGCCTGCTCGCCGACGACGCGCTCCTCGCCGACGCCCGCGAGCGCGCCGGGACCGCGTCCGGCGACGACCTCCCGCGACTCGACTCCCTGCGCCTGCTGCCGCCGGTCGTGCCGGGCAAGATCCTCTGCATCGGCTACAACTACCGCGGCCACGTGCCCAGCGGAGGAGAGGACCGGCCGGTCCCGACGACTCCCGACGTCTTCGTGAAGACGCCGAACACGCTCTCGGCGCCCGGCGACCCCGTGACCCTGCCTGCCACCGCCTCCGACGTCGACTACGAGGGCGAGATCGCCCTCGTGATCGGCCGCGCGGGCCGCGACATCCCGCTCGAGGAGGCCGCCGCGCACATCGGCGGCTACTCGTTGATGAACGACGTCTCGGAGCGCACCTGGCAGGGCCGCTCGAGCCAGTGGACCCTCGGCAAGTGCTCCGACGGCTTCGCTCCGCTGGGCCCCTGGCTCGTCACGCCCGACGACGTGCCCGACCCGCAGGACCTGCGCGTCGAGGTCGAGCGGGAAGGGCGGATCACCGTCTCGCAGAGCACCGCCGACCTCGTCTTCACGATGGCGGCGCTCGTCCACCATCTCAGCGAGGGCCTCACCCTCGAGCCGGGCGACGTGATCTCGACCGGCAGCCCGCAGAAGCTGCCCGACGCGCTCGCCGCGCACAGGCCGCTGGCCGACGGCGACTCCGTCACCGTGCGCGTCGACGGCCTCGGCTCGCTCACGACCCTCTTCCGAAAGGCAGGACGATGATCCTCGACAGCTTCCGACTCGACGGCCGCGTCGCCGTCGTCACCGGCACCAGCAAGGGCATCGGCCGCGGAGCCGCCCTGGCCCTCGCCGAGGCCGGAGCCGACATCGCCCTGATCGACCGCGGCGACGCCTCCGGTACGGCCGAGGCGATCAGGGCGCTCGGCCGCCGCGTCGTGCTGATCCGCCGCGACTTCGCCGCGGCGAGCGCCGACGAGCTGCACTCGGCGATCGACGAGGCCGTCGACGGGCTCGGGCGGATCGACGTGCTCGTCAACAACGCCGGCACCATCAAGCGCGCCCCGGCCGCCGAGCACAGCGCCGGCGACTGGGACGAGGTGCTCCGCGTGAACCTCGACTCGGTGTTCCACCTCACGCAGGCGGCCGGCCGTCGGATGATCGCGCAGGGCTCCGGCCGGATCATCAGCGTCGCGTCGATGCTGTCGTTCCAGGGCGGCATCACGGTGCCCGGGTACACCGCCTCCAAGCACGCCGTCGCCGGACTCACGAAGGCGTTCGCCAACGAGTGGGCCGCCTCCGGAGTGACCGTCAACGCGATCGCCCCCGGCTACCTCGCCACCGACAACACCGCGGCCCTGCGCGCCGACGCCGCGCGCGACGCCGCGATCCTCGCCCGCGTCCCCGCCGGGCGGTGGGGACTGCCCGCCGACCTGCAGGGCGCCTTCGTCTTCCTCGCCTCCGACGCGTCGGCCTACGTCACCGGGACCGTGCTCCCCGTCGACGGCGGCTGGCTCGTGCGATGACCCCTCCCACCCGCGACACAGGAGCCTCCGACATGGACCAGCGCTACGCCACCAACCCCTCGCAGATCCCCGGGATGACCACCGAGGACCTCCGCTCGCACTTCCTCGTGCCCGAGATCTTCGTCGAGGGCGAGATCCGCCTCGTCTACACGCACCACGACCGCATCGTGCTGGGCGGAGCGACGCCCGCCGGCAAGCGGCTCGAGCTGACCGGCTACGAGGAGATCCGCAGCGAGACCTTCCTCGAGCACCGCGAGCTGGGCGTCATCAACGTCGGCGGGACCGGCACCGTGACCGCCGACGGCGAGACCTACACCCTCGTCACCGGCGCCTGCCTGTACCTGGGCCGCGGGATCGAGAAGGTGGCGTTCGAGGACGCCGACGGAGCCGCGCAGTTCTACCTGTTCTCGGCCCCCGCGCACACGGCCTACCCGTCGGTGCTCGTGTCGCCGGGCGAGGGCACCGTGCGCGAGCTCGGCGAGCAGTCGACGAGCAACCGCCGCACGCTCAACCAGTACATCCACGAGAACGGCGTGCGCAGCTGCCAGATCGTCATGGGCGTCACGACGCTGCACGAGGGCTCGATGTGGAACACGATGCCCGCGCACACCCACGACCGCCGCACCGAGTGCTACCTCTACTTCGACCTGCCCGAGGAGGCCCGCGTCATCCACCTCCTCGGCGAGCGCCAGGAGACGCGCCACCTCGTGGTCGCCGACCGCCAGGCGATCATCTCGCCGAGCTGGTCGCTGCACTCCGGAGTGGGCACCGCGGCGTACTCGTTCGTCTGGGCGATGGCCGGCGAGAACCAGGCCTTCGACGACATGGATCCGGCGCCGGTCGCCGACCTGGCGTGAGCTCGTCGGGAGCGGCCGTTCCGCGCGGCGTGCTGCTGGCCATGGGCGAGACCATGGCCGTGGTCGTGCCGACGGACGGCTCGGTGGCGCAGGCGGGCGCGTTCCTCGTCGACGCCGGCGGCGCGGAGTCGAACGTGCTCGCGCACGCGGCGGCCCTCGGAGTGCCGGCCCGCTGGCACAGCCGTCTCGGGGCGGATGCGCTCGGCGAGCGCGTGCTGCGCCAGCTGTCCGCGCGCGGCATCGACGTCTCCTCCGTGGTCGCCGATCCGGAGCACCCGACCGGGCTGTACGTGAAGGACCCGGGGCGGGGCGTCGTCTACTACCGCTCCGGCTCGGCGGCCTCCCGCCTCGACGAGGCGGACGCCGACGCGGCGCCGTTCGACGGGGTCGCGCTGCTGCACCTGTCGGGCATCACCGCCGCGCTCTCGGAGCCGGCCGACCGGTTCCTCCGCCGCGCCGCCCTGCGCGCCCGCGAGCTCGGGATCCCCGTGAGCGTGGACGTGAACCACCGCGCGGCCCTGTGGAGCGCCGAGGACGCGGCTCCCGCGCTCGCCGAGCTCGCCCGCCTCGCCGACGTCGTCTTCGTCGGCCGCGACGAGGCCGAGACCCTCTGGGGCACGCCGACCGCGGACGACGTCCGCGCGCTGCTCCCCGGCGTCGCGGAGCTCGTGGTGAAGGACGGCCACATCGGAGCGACCGTGTTCTCGGGCTCCGAGACGGTCTTCGAGCCGTCGCACGAGGTCGAGGTGCTCGACGCCGTCGGCGCGGGCGACGCCTTCGCCGGCGGCTACCTCGTGGCCCGGATGCTCGGCGCCGACCTCGGCGAGCGCCTGCGCAGCGGGCACGACCGCGCCGCACTCACCCTCGCCCTGTCGGGCGACTCCGTCGACGAGAGGACCGCACGATGACCACCGTGACCGCACCCGCCACCGAGTGGGCCCGGACGTTCGACACCGTCTTCGCGGGAGCACCGCTGATGGCGATCCTCCGCGGGATGGGCGTGGAGCGCTCGATCGCGCTCGCGACGACCGCGTGGGACCTCGGGATCGACTCCGTCGAGGTGCCGCTGCAGACCGCGGAGGACGAGATCGCCCTGCGCGAGGTGGCCCGGCTGGGCGCGCAGCGCGGCAAGACCGTCGGCGCGGGCACGATCCTGCGCGCCGAGCAGGTCCCGGTGGCGCGCGCGGCGGGGGCCGGCTACCTGGTCTCGCCGGGGCTCGACCCGCTGATCGTGGCCGCGGCCGAGGCGGAGGGACTGCCGCTGCTCCCCGGAGTGGCCACGCCCTCGGAGGTGCAGCAGGCGGTCTCGCTCGGGCTCACCTGGGTGAAGGCGTTCCCCGCCACGTGGCTCGGCTCCGGCTGGTTCAAGCACATCCGCGGCCCGTTCCCCGGCGTGCGCTTCGTCGCGACCGGCGGCCTCGACGCCCGCAACCTGCAGGAGTACCTCGACGCCGGCGTCCGCGTCGCCGCCGTCGGCTCCGCCCTCGAGGACCCGGCCCAGCTCGACCTCATGGGCGCCCTCCTCGCCCGTTCCGCCTAGCCCCTCCCCCGCGAGGGAACCCCGGACGATCGAGGGAGCCCGTGTCTGCTGGTCGAGTAGCCCCGCAGGGGCGTATCGAGACCCACCACCGCCGACTCGCCTCCCGGCGGACGCGGATCTCGATACGGCCGCTCCGCGGCCTACTCGATCAGCAAGCTGGAGCGCCGCCCGCCCCGCTGCTGCTGCTGCCCCGCCCCCGCTGCTGGTCGAGCAGCCCCCGCAGCGGCGTATCGAGACCCTCACCGCCGACCCGCCTCCCGGTGAACGCGGATCTCGATACGGCCGCTCCGCGGCCTACTCGATCAGCAAGCTGGAGCGCCGCCCGCCCTGCTGCTGCCGCCCTGCCTCCGCTGCTGGTCGAGCAGCCCCGCAGGGGCGAATCGAAGCCCTCACCGCCGACCCGCCTCCCGGTGAACGCGGATCTCGATACGGCCGCTCCGCGGCCTACTCGATCAGCAAGGGGAGCGCCGCCCGCCCCGCTGCTGCTGGTCGAGTAGCCGCGGAGCGGCGTATCGAGACCCACCACCGCCGAAGGGGCGCCCCGAGGCCCACCGCCGGCGAACGGCGCGGGTCCCGGGACGCCCCCTCAGGGCCGTCCGCTCAGCAGCGGAAGGCGGGGTAGTCGATCGACTGCTGCTTCGTGACGGGCTTGCCGTCGACGGTCGCGGAGACCGCGACTCCCACCGTGCCCGCCGCGGTGCTCGCCGAGCGCGTCGTCAGTGCCGCCACCGCGCTCTTCCCCGGCGCGACGGCCGTGAACGACTTGGTGCCGAAGGCCGTGGTCATCGCGACGTCCACCGGCACGTCGGCCGTGTTCGTCGCCGTGACCGTCAGCACGACCTTGCCCGCGACGCACCGGTTCTGGACCTTCAGCCCCAGGTCCGGCAGCGGGGACGGGACCGCCGCGACCGCGACCCACGAGACGACGGGCTTCTCGCTCCCCGCCCCCTCGTTCGTGATCCGGTACTCCACGGTGCCCGCCTGCGCGAGCGTGAAGGTCAGGTCTCCGGAGAGCCGGGGCGTGGTGGCCGAGAGCGGCACGTTGCCCTTCGCCAGCTCCTGACCGCCGACCACGACCGTGTGGTTGAGCGTGCGGTTCAGCCCCCACCACTCCGTGAACCCGCCCGTGAGCGTGTAGGTCCCGGCCTCGAGCGGCAGTCGGTACACCTGCAGTGTCGTGTCCTGGTACAGCCCGGTCGAGTACTTGTCGTTCACGTCCGTGCCGGCCTTCACGCGCGTCCCGTCGGCCACGTAGCCCCACTGGTCGGCGGCGGTCGAGGCCCGGTCCGACACAGCGTTGCGGAGGCCCGGAACCGACCCGCTCACCGCGGCGTACTGCGGCGAGGAGGTCGCCGCGGTGCCGGAGTCGATCCAGTACACGAGCGAGTCGGGCACGATCTCGAACTTCGCGACGACGATGCCGCCGCCCGCGGTGGTGCCGCGGGCCGTCAGCGCCTCGTAGGGGGTGCGGGTCGCGGCGACGGAGTCGGCGCTCCAGGTCACCGGAGTCGCCGCACCGTCGAGGACGACCGTGGCGGGCAGGGCCGCCGTGGTGCTGAGCGCACCCTGGAACCCGACGTCGCGGGGCACGCTGCGCACGGTCACCAGGGCGAGGCGCGCGTTGTAGCCCGAGGTGCCGTCCGTGCCCAGAGCCACGTCCACCACTCCGGGCGCCGTCAGCGTCACCTGCTGCGAGATCGGCGTCGCCGCTCCCGTCGAGACCGCGGTGACCCGCTTGGCGGTGCCGCCGACGGTGACCGTCGACGCGAGGTTCGTCGTGAGCCCGGGCCGGGGAGCCTGGACCGTCGTGACCTCGTACGTGCCCGCGGGCAGGGTCAGGTGGTAGACGACCGGCCGGTTGAAATCGGCCGGGACGTAGGACGACCCCCAGTCGGCGGCGGTGCCCCCGACGACGACTCCGGTGGAGGTCGTCGAGTAGCCCCAGGTGCTGCCGGCGGTCGTGCCGTCCCACTTCTGGTCGGCCGCGCCGTTCAGGACGCCCGGCTGGGCCGCCTTCACCGCGGAGTACGCGGAGGGGGTGCCCGTGCCGGTGGCGCCGGAGTCGATGAAGTAGCGCAGGTCGGCCGGAGTGACGAGCAGAGCCAGGGTGACGCGCTGGTAGACGCCGGTCGACGCGATCTTCTCGGTGGTGCGCCCGGTGACGATGGCCGTTCCGAGCTCGGCCGCGGTGGCGAGCGCCTGCGCGGTGCTCGCGTCCCAGGTGATCGCCCGCTCGGCTCCGTCGACGACCAGCGTCGCCGGCAGCCCCTCGGCCTTGGTGCGGGACGCGAGACCGAGGTCGCGGACGTCGCTGCTGACCCCCTCCGGGACGAGCCGGGCGGCGGAGTCGGCGAGACGGGCGACCTGCGCGGCCGCTCCCTCCGCGTCGAGGCCGACGGCGGCGGGTCCGGAGACGGCCGCGCGGGCCGTCTCGCGGATGCTCGCGAACGGCGCCCACGTCTGCGGGGTCCACTCCGACTGCACGAAACCGTCGGCTGTGGCGAGCGCCGCCCGCAGTGCGGCGGTGTCGACGGCGCCGGAGTCGGTGCCGGCCGGCACGATGCCGACGGCGTCGACGTTCAGCACCGCGTCGTTCGCGGTGCGGAGGGTCACCGTGTGCTCCCCCGCGGGCAGGCCGCGGAGGGTGAAGGTCGTGCGCTCGCTGCCGGCCGCCCAGGTCGGCGCGTTCGCGACCACCTGCACGCCGTCGACGATCGCGTCCAGTCGGGCCGAGCCGTCGTTGGAGCCGAGCACGTCGATGCCCGTTCCCGTGAAGGTGTAGGTCAGCGACGCTCCCCGGCCCGTGCTCTTGGACGCGGTGCGCTGCCACTCGAACATGCCCTGGCCGTTCACGTGCGTCCACTTCGAGTCGAAGCGCAGCACCGGGGTCGAGACGTCGGCCCAGCTGGTCTGGTGCATGCCGTCGATCACGGACGTGTAGTACGGCGTGAATCCGGGGACGCGCTCGATCCGCAGGTCGTCGAACTGCGTGAAGGTGAACGCGGAGCCGAGCTGCACCCGTCCGGCCGCCTGCGGTGCCGCGTCCGTGTACGACGCGATCTGCACGCCGTTGAGGTACGCGGTGTACACGCTGCCGGCCACCTGGACAGCGAGGGTGTTCCAGACACCGGTGCCGGTCCTGAAGGCCGTGGCCGGAGTGTCGGAGGCCCTGCCCGAGGCGACGGCGGTGCCGTAGCGCAGCAGGCTCCAGGCGCCGGTCGCGTCCACCTTCAGCTCGGCCGCCGAGACGTTCGAGCCGTTGGCCGTGCCGCCCTGCTCGCGGGCGCCGAGGGTCGCGTAGGGCGTCCCTCCGGCCTCGAACAGCACGTCGACGGAGGCGCGGTAGTTCGCCCAGCGGTAGTCGCCGATGGTGGTCTTGGGGTCCCCCTGGTTCCAGGCGCTGCCGTTCATGCCGGTGCCGATCTGCTGGCGCAGCACGCGGTCGCGGGCCGGGTCGCCGGTGGCCACCGACTCGAACGCGCCGTTGGTGTCGTTCGTGTAGCGCGGGATCGCTCCGTCGTCCTCGGGCTGGACGGCCGGCGTGCCCGCGGGCTTCGTCTTCGCGCCGCGGCTGCCGAGGAAGCTCTCGTCGGACGGCGACAGCGCACCGGTGGCGGGGTCGTAGTCCTGGATCGCGGGCGCTCCGGAGTAGTCGAAGTCGTCGGCGTAGAGGGTCGCGTCGGTGCTGACGCCGTTCACGGCTCCGGTCGCGTCGGTGTCGAGGACGTCGCGGCCGCCGCCGGGAGCGGTGTACTCCGGCGCGGTCGGGAGCTGCGATCCGTAGCCGTCCCGCGCGGTCAGCGATCCGTCGGCCGACGCCGAGGCGTGGTCGAGCGTCGTCGCGGTCGCGGTCGACCACGGCTTCACGGTCACCGTGTAGGTGCCGCCCGCGTCGGCCGCGAGCTCCTGCACGGGGACGACGTAGTTGGCGTCGTAGGCCTCGCCGGCGTCCGCCGCACGGGTCTCCCAGACCTCCATCGTCGCGTCGGTCCCGAGCTGAAGACCGCTCGCGGTGATCGAGTAGGTCTTCGGGAACGGGCTGTCGTTGACCATCACGGTCGAGAAGTCCGACGCGTCGGGAGCGGCGAGCGTCGTGTACGAGGATGCTCCGGTCGAGGCGCCGCTGGGCGGGTTGCCACCGCCGAGGGCGCTGCCGGAGGCCTGCGGGATCCCGCGCCAGATGCCGGCGGTGTTGTCCTCGTTCTCCCAGCCGAGCTCGGCGAACTGCGTGTACTGCTCGACGGCGGCGAGTCCGCCGTCGTAGTAGAGCCAGCCCGACCACGGGTCGCGGGCGCTGACGAGCTCCTTCGAGGAGTACTGGAAGCCGTCGTAGAACGAGCCGATGGCGGGCTGGAAGATGTTGAGCGTCCGCAGCGACTTGGCGAAGCCCGAGGTGACCCAGTTGCTCATCTCGAGCGGGCCGTTCCCCCCGCCCATGCCGGTGCCGGTGCCGCCCTGGCCGTCCGCGTTGGTGTTGTTGGGGCGGTCGGCCGAGTTCGAGAACGTGGCCTGGCCCTCCGAGTTCCAGATCTCCTTGTCGTACGTCTGCGCGAACTTCTTCAGGTTCCCGTTGGCGTCGTCGGCGGTGGAGTAGTGGAACCCGACGACGTCGACCGCGTCGCGGAGGGAGGAGTCGGTCGTGGAGTTGAGCGCGTCGCCGAACGAGGTCGGCGGGGTGCCGACGGTGTCGGCCGCGACGGTCCTGATCGCGCGGTAGAGGTCCTTCTCGGTCTCGGAGGCGAATCCGCTGTTCGGGTCGCCGGCGCTGGCGCTCACGTAGCCCGTGGTGTCGCCGCGCAGCCAGCCCGAGAACGTCTTGTAGAGGTTCAGGTTGGGGTTCGTGGTCTCGTTCGTGTCCGGGTTGATCGAATCGACCATGACCCCGTACTCGCGGTACGCGGCGAGGACCGAGTTCTTGAACCAGACGTACTGGTCCGCGTCGCTCGTCACCCACGTGGGGCGGCTCCAGCGGAGCAGGCTGACGTGAACGTCGCCCTCCGCGATCTTCTGCGCGTCGGCGGCGAGCTGGAAGCCGGGCTCGCGGAGCACGTTCGGGTACTCGTCGCGCGAGCGCATCGTGGAGGGGTTGGGCCCGGTCGAGGTGTTGCGGTCGTTGCCCATCTCGATCTTGACCGTGGTCATGATCGGATGCGCTCCACCGAAGAGCGTCTCGAGCAGCTCCCAGTACTTCTCGGGCTGCTGCGACTTGTAGTCCAGCAGCAGCGCGCTGGTCGAGTTCGCCGAGAGGATCCCGAAGCCCTTGAAGGTCAGGGCGTTGCGGCTCTGAGCGGCGGCCGCGACATCGGCGCCGGT
Organism: Rathayibacter caricis DSM 15933; assembly: GCF_003044275.1. NCBI lineage: Bacteria > Bacillati > Actinomycetota > Actinomycetes > Micrococcales > Microbacteriaceae > Rathayibacter > Rathayibacter caricis. The sequence goes on from NZ_PZPL01000001.1 coordinate 567,995, forward strand.
GACCGAGACGGCCTGGACGGTGGGAGCCGCCTCGGCCGACGGAGCGGGGACGACGGCGGTGCCGAGGAGCGCGCCGAGCGCTCCGAGCGCGAGCAGTCGACGTCCACCCCCTCGGTGTCGGCGCGACGCGCGGGCGTCGCGGCCGGGTGAACGGTCCGGGCGGGGGAGGATCGACATCTCTAGGCCTCGTCTTTGAGTAGGAGAATGGTTCTGATCACTTCTGGCGTGTAGTGCGCACGTAGCGACAGCGATGTCGCGAAGTGATCCACAGCGAACCTACCGAGGGGGCGGCGCGGAGGCAATGGATCCGCGGAACCTGAGGGGCGATCGGGCGGAAGTGCCCCGCGCGTCACTCCTCTTTTCGATCACAAACGATCATCAGGCGGAGGAACGGACCTCGCATCCGGAACGGTCGACCGCTGTGCGCGACGGCGTCATTGACCACACCCTCGCACCCTGTTAGCTTCTGTAACACTTAACAAGTTCGTTCAGACAGACGGAGAAGTCATGGCCTCGTCCTCGACCGCCGCGGAGCTCATCGCCCGCTCCAACCGCCTCGGCGCCGATCCGAAGAACACGAACTACGCGGGAGGCAACACCTCCGCGAAGGGTGTCGAGACCGATCCCGTCACCGGAGAGCCCGTCGAGCTGCTCTGGGTCAAGGGCTCCGGAGGAGACCTCGGCACCTTGACCGAGTCCGGCCTCGCCGTCCTCCGCCTCGACCGCCTCCGTGCGCTCGTGAACGTCTACCCCGGCCTCGACCGCGAGGACGAGATGGTCGCCGCCTTCGACTACACACTCCACGGCAAGGGCGGCGCCGCCCCCTCGATCGACACCGCGATGCACGGCCTCGTCGACGCCGCGCACGTCGACCACCTGCACCCCGACTCCGGCATCGCCTTCGCGACCGCCGCCGACGGCGAGCAGCTCACCGCCGAGGCCTTCGGCGGCACCGTCGCCTGGGTCCCGTGGCGCCGCCCCGGCTTCCAGCTCGGCCTCGACATCGCCGCCATCAAGGACGCGAACCCCGGAGTGATCGGCGCGATCCTCGGCGGCCACGGCATCACCGCCTGGGGTGACACGAGCGAGGAGGCGGAGGCGAACTCGCTCCGTATCATCGAGACCGCGGCCGCCTACATCGCCGAGCACGGCGCTCCGGAGCCGTTCGGCCCCGCCCTCGACGGCTTCGCCGCGCTGCCCGAGGAGGAGCGCCGCGCGAAGGCCGCCGCCCTCGCCCCGCACCTGCGCGCGATCGCCTCGCACGACAGCCCCCGGGTCGGCCACTTCACCAACTCCCCCGAGGTGCTCGACTTCCTCGCGAGCACCGAGCACCCGCGCCTGGCCGCGCTCGGCACCTCCTGCCCCGACCACTTCCTCCGCACGAAGGTGAAGCCGCTGCTCGTCGACCTGCCGTCGACCGCCTCCGTCGAGGAGATCCTCGAGCGCCTCCCCGCGCTGCACGAGGCGTACCGCGCCGACTACCAGGCGTACTACGACGCGCACGCGACGCCCGAGAGCCCCGCGATCCGCGGCGCCGACCCGCTGATCGTCCTCGTGCCGGGCGTGGGCATGTTCTCGTACGGAGCGAACAAGCAGACCGCCCGCGTGGCCGGCGAGTTCTACGTCAACGCCATCAACGTGATGCGCGGCGCCGAGGCCATCTCGACCTACGCGCCCATCGACGAGGCCGAGAAGTTCCGCATCGAGTACTGGGCGCTCGAGGAGGCGAAGCTGCAGCGGATGCCGAAGCCCAAGCCGCTCGCCTCCCGCATCGCGCTCGTGACCGGCGCCGCCTCCGGCATCGGCAAGGCCATCGCCACGCGCCTGGCCGCCGAGGGTGCCTGCGTCGTCATCGCCGACCTCGACCTCGCCAAGGCGCAGGCCGCCGCGGCCGAGCTCGGATCGACGGACGTCGCGATCGGACTCGCCGCGAACGTCTCGGACGAGGCCGCCGTGCAGGCCGCGATCGACGCCACCGTCCTCGCCTTCGGCGGGCTCGACCTCGTCGTCAACAACGCCGGCCTCTCGCTCTCGAAGTCGCTCTTCGACACCACCGTCGCCGACTGGGACCTCCAGCACAACGTGATGGCGAAGGGCTCGTTCCTCGTCTCGAAGGCCGCGGCCCGCGTGCTCGTCGACCAGAAGCTCGGCGGCGACATCATCTACATCTCGTCGAAGAACTCGGTCTTCGCCGGACCGAACAACATCGCGTACTCGGCCACCAAGGCCGACCAGGCCCACCAGGTGCGCCTGCTGGCCGCCGAGCTCGGCGAGCACGGCATCAAGGTGAACGGCATCAACCCCGACGGCGTCGTGCGCGGCTCCGGCATCTTCGCCTCGGGCTGGGGCGCGAACCGCGCCAAGACCTACGGCATCGAGGAGGAGGACCTGGGCGCGTTCTACGCCCAGCGCACGATCCTCAAGCGCGAGGTCGTCCCCGAGAACGTGGCCAACGCCGTGTTCGCGCTCTGCACGTCCGACTTCTCGCACACGACGGGGCTGCACGTTCCTGTTGATGCGGGCGTCGCGGCGGCGTTCCTGCGATGACATCGTCATCGCGGGAATGCTGCCGCCACGCCCGAAAGGCGGCAGCCCCCACTCCGGAAGACCGCGGGACGCGACGGCGACCCTCAATGGGTCGCATCTGCGCACCCGAGCGCGGCGTTCCTCCGATGACCGCCACCGAGAGGCCCCTGCGATGAAGGCCGTCGCCGCCGTCGACCTCGGGGCGACCAGCGGACGCGTGATCCTCGGCTACGTCGGTCACGACGAGCTGCGGATGCGCCACGTCGCGCGGTTCCCGAACCAGCCGGTGCGCACATACGAAGGCGACTCCTCCGCGCTGCACTGGAACATCCTGGAGCTGTACCGCTCGCTCACCGCGGGGCTGACGAACGCCCTGCGCGAGGAGCCGGAGGTCGTCTCGATCGGCGTCGACTCGTGGGCCGTCGACTACGCGCTGCTGCGCCAGGGCCGGATGCTCGGCGCTCCCTACCACTACCGCGACGAGCGGACGGCGCGCGGCGTGGCCGACGTGCACTCCCGCATCGGCGCGGAGGAGCTCTACCAGCGGAACGGCCTGCAGCACCTGCCGTTCAACACGCTGTTCCAGTTCGCGGCCGAGCGCGACGTGCTCGCGCTCGCCGGTCAGGCGCTGCTCGTGCCGGATCTCATCGGCTACTGGCTGACCGGAGTCGCGGCGACCGAGATCACGAACGCCTCGACCACGGGCCTGCTGAGCCCGCACACCCGCGCGTGGGACGACGACCTCCTCACGCGCCTCGACCTTCCGCGCGGGATCCTCGCGCCGCTGATCGAGCCGGGCTCCCGGCTCGGCTCGCTCCTGCCCTCCGTCGCCGCCGATCTCGGCGCCCCGGAGAGCCTGGGCGTCGTCGCCGTCGGCTCCCACGACACGGCCTCGGCCGTCGTCGCGGTGCCCTCGACCGACGATCACGTGGCGTACATCTCGAGCGGAACCTGGTCGCTCGTCGGCGTCGAACTCGAGAAGCCGGTGGTCTCGCTGGAGGGTCGGGCCGCCAACTTCACCAACGAGGGCGGCGTCGACGGGCGCATCCGCTACCTGAAGAACGTCTCGGGTCTGTGGCTGCTGTCCGAATCCATCCGCACCTGGGAGAAGCAGTCGGGCGAGAGCATCGAGCTGCCGCTCCTGCTCGCCGAGGCCGCCGCGATCCGCGGGCGCATCACCACGTTCGACGCGGCCGACGAGCGCTTCGTCGCGCCGGGCAACATCCCCGGCCGCATCGTGGAGTGGTGCGTCGAGAACGGCCTGGAGCAGCCGCGCACCCGCGCGGAGTTCGTGCGCTCGATCCTCGAGTCGCTCGCCGAGGCCTACGCCGTGACGCTCGAGCAGGCCTCGGCCCTCTCGGGCGTGCGGATCGACGCGGTGCACGTGGTCGGCGGAGGCTCGCAGAACGAGCTGCTCTGCCAGCTGACCGCCGACCGCACGGGCCGCACCGTGCTCGCCGGCCCCGTCGAGGCCACGGCGATCGGCAACATCCTGGTGCAGGCACGGGCGCAGGGTCTCGTCACCGGCTCGCTGGAGTCGCTCCGCGCGATCGTGCGGACGGCGTTCCCGCCGGTGCGGTACACGCCCCGCGCGCGCTGACGCGTCGGCGCACCCGGACACCGCACGTCCGGATCACCTTCGGCTCGCAGGAACCCGTTCGGCTCGTCGGAGTCGGGGGATCCTGCGAGCCGAACCCGTTCCCGCGAGCCGGACGTGACGCCCGAGCCGGGCTCGAGCGGATCTACGGCGCATCGCTCACAGGCTCTTGCCAGGTACGCACTCGTCCCGCTACGGTCGACGGAGCCGAATCAACGAAAGGAGCCGAGCATGCCGCACTTCGCGCACGTCACCGCCGGCTTCTCCGGCGTCCACTCCGCCTGACCGGTCGAGCCTCCCGCTCGTCATCGCTCAGACGGTGACGACGCTCGAGAAGCTCCCGGTCCCGCGGATCCCCCGCGCGGATCGTCGTCCCGTCCCGGACCCTCGCGGGTCCTGCACCGCCTCCGCGGCGGTGCCTCCGCGCGCCCCTCGAGCGCGCTCCTCCTCGCGCCCTCGCGGCGCTCTTCGGCGCACCCACGCGCCTGCACGACAAGGACACCCTCATGAACACCGCACTCGGGGCGACCCGGTACGCCTCTCCCCCTCGCCGCCGGTCCGCCGACCTGCTCGACCGCCTCGCCCTGCGGGTCGGAGTCGCGCTCGTCGCGTGGAGCCGACGCGAACGCCGCCTCCCCCTCGGCCACGCCGACGTCGTCGCCCTCCGCCGCGAGCGCGCCGACCTCCTCGAGCGCGAGCGGAGGCACCAGCTCCTCCGCCTCCCCCGCTGACCCTCTCCGGACCACGTGGATCTCGATACGCCCGCTCCGCGGACTACTCGATCAGCAAGGCGCTCCCCGACCGGAGGCGCTCGATCAGCAGGGAATGCTCGCTGGTCGAGTAGCCCCGCAGGGGCGTATCGAGACCCACCGACGCCAGCAGACGCGGATCTCGATACGCCCGCTCCGCGGGCTACTCGATCAGCAAGACGCTCCCCGATCGGAGGCGCTCGATCAGCAAGGCGCTCCCCGACCGGAGGCGCTCCATCAGCAAGGCGCTCCCCGACCGGAGGCGCTCGATCAGCAAGACGCTCCCCGACCGGAGGCGCTCCATCAGCAGGGAATGCTTGCTGGTCGAGTAGCCCCGCAGGGGCGTATCGAGACCCGCCGACGACCGGGACAGCCCCTCGCCGGCCGCCCTCCCCGCATCAGCGACCGGACAGCCGCGCCCGACGAGCACGAGCCCAGCCGTGACAGCCGCGGCGCCGGCTCTCTAGGACTTTCTCGTGCTCTCTAGCGAATTCTCTAGACAGCGGCAGATTTCAGTAGACACCCGACCCTCCGCACCTCGAGCAGCCGCAGCGGGCGGCCTCCCGCTCCTCCACAGACCCCCCTTGAGGGTGACCGGGCGGCACTGCGCCGCGGCATGGCGGGCGAGGCCTCGGATCAGGCACGCGAGGGGCCTCGCATCTCGTGGAAGGATCCCTGTCAGGGGGGCTGCTGACCGGCTCACCGCCCGGTCTGACGGAAGGACCACGGGACCCGCCTTGCTCGACGCCACGACCCTCCGAGTCGCTTTCGGGGTCACCACGCTCACGCTCTTCCTCCTGTTCGCCTTCGTCACGTTCCGCACGACCCGCTCGGCCTTCAGCTTCTGGTGGTGCGCCGGGCTCGCCCTCTTCATGGCCGGCTCGCTCGCCTACCTCCGCGACTTCACTCCGGATCAGGTGTGGGCGAATCCGCTGGGCAACGGACTGATCGTGGCCGGCGCCGGCTGCGTGTGGATGGGCAGCCGCTCGCTGCGCACGAGGCCCACTCCGTGGTGGCTCGTCGTCGGCCCCGCCGTGCTGGTCACGGCCGTGTCGAGCGCCGACTCGCCGGCTGTGAACGACTGGTCCGGAGGCCCGCTGTACCTCGCTTTGATGGCGTCGCTCATCGGACTGTCGACCCGCGAGATCGCACTGCTGGACGCGGGGCACTCGCGCACCCGCTGGCCGCTGCTGCTCTCCTCGGGGGCCCTCGCGGTCTACTACGCGGTGCGGTTCGTCGCGTTCCTCGCGGCCGGACCGCGGAGCGACCTCTTCACCACCTGGTTCGGCACGCCGTCGACCACTCTGATCACGCTGATCCTCCTCGTGGTGGTGTCGTTCAGCATGGCGTCGCTCAGCGGCGAGCAGGTCGCCAAGGTGCTCTCGGCCCGGGCCGCGCGCTCGCGGCAGGAGCTCGCCGACGGAGGAGGGGTGCAGCGGCGTCTGCAGCCCAAGTCCGTCCCGGACCTCCCCGGCTACGAGGTCGCCGGTGCGTGCGTGCCCAGCGGAGCGGTCAGCGGCGACTTCTTCGACTGGCAGCGCACCGAGGACGGCCTCGTGGTGACGCTGGCCGACGTGATGGGCAAGGGCGTCGGAGCCGCGATGATCGCCGCCACCGTGCGCGCGTCTCTCCGCGTCGCGCTCCCCTCGCACGACCCCGGCCGCACGCTGGCCGCGGTCGACCGGGCCGTCGAGGCGGACCTCGAGGCGAACGAGGCCTTCGTGACCCTGCTGCACCTGCGGCTCGACGCGGCCACCGGAGCGATCACCTCCGTCGACGCCGGTCACGGCCTGGGCATCGTCTGCCGGGCCGACGGCTCCCGCGAGCGGATCCCGTCGCACAACCTGCCGCTCGGCGCGCTCGGCACGCAGGAGTGGCGCACCAGCAGCGTCCGCCTCGCTCCCGGCGACCTCCTGCTCGTCTGCAGCGACGGAGTGCTCGACCTCTTCGACGGGACCCTGGACTCGCTGACCCGCGTGGCGGACACCGCGACGGCCGGCGAGCCGAGCGCCTCCGCCGCCGTGGCGCGCGTCACGCGCCTGGCCGCCGACGGCACGCCTCCCGACGACGTGACCGTGGTCGCGATCCGCCGCACCGCCGCCTGACCCGGAGCGGCGCCTCCGGGCACCCCGTCTCCTGCGCGAGTCGCCGCGGATCGGGTCGAGGCATCTCTCGAAGGCCCGCTTCGCGTCGATTCGCGCAGCTCGACGTTCGCGAGTGGACTCGATCCGGGGCCTCGTGACGTCCCGGAGCCCCGTCCGCGACGACTCGCGACAGCGGTGTCGGACGCCGCCGCCACCGGAGCACGGAACACCCCGGCAACGCGGAACGGCCGGTCCCGCGGAGATCCGCGGTACCGGCCGTTCCTGCGCCTGAACGCCGGCTTACCTCGTGCAGGCCACGTTGCTGATCGGGCTGCCGCCCGAGTTCGAGCAGCTCGCGACGTTGCCCCAGGTCGACCAGCTCTGGGGCTGGTGCACGTAGACCGGGTAGTCGGGGGCGTTCGAGACGAGGTTCGCGGTCACGAGGTTGTCGTTCCCGTTCCCGTCGTCGCTGGTGATGATCGACACCCCGTACTTGCGCGGGTTGACCGCCGTGTTGCCGGCCGCGGTCCACTCGTTCCCCGCGAGCATGATCAGCGAGTTCACGTCGGCAGCCGTCCGAGACGTCCCGGTGACCACGTTGCCGATGATCCAGCCGTCGCGGGTGCCCTCCTTGGCCTCGATCGGATCCGATCCCGCGTTGCTGATCACGTTGTCCATGACGGCGATGCGGTCGGTCCGGTCGGGGGCGCAGTCGTTGTACTGGCACCAGTTGCGGCCGGAGGTGCCCACGTAGACGCCCTCGCCGTAGGTCGCCGTGACCACTCCTGTGCGGGTGATCGTGGACCCGACGATCAACGAGTCCACGGTCTGGTTGCGGAAGTGGACTCCCTCGTAGCCGATCTCGGAGACGGTCAGGCCGGCCATCTGCACTCCCTTGCTCGCCAGCACGTGGATGCCCTGGAACGAGTTCTTCACGGAGAAGCCGACGAGGTGGACGTCGTTCGCGCTGTTGAGGATCAGGGCCGTGCCCGAGCTCGTCGTGCCGGTGGAGAGCACGGCGTTCGGGGAGCCGCAGAGCCAGACGCCCTCGCTGCTGGACGGGATCGACCGCAGAGCGAACTTGCCGACGTAGACGCCGTCCTGCAGCCCGATCACGTCGCCGGGGCGGGCGCCGATCAGAGCGCTGTTCAGCTCGGCGGCCGTCCGCACCGTCTTCGTCGGCGTCGGGCAGTCGAAGGCGGCCTGCAGCGTCCGGCGCGTGCTGATCTGCTCGGCGGTGACGGAGGTCGGCTCGATGACGGTCGACGTGCGGCCGTCGCTGTCGCGGGCGGTGATCCAGTAGGAGTAGGGCACTCCGAGCGCCGCGTCCTCGTCTCGGTACTGCCGCACCGGATCGGCGACCGTGGCGATCGTCTCCTCGGTGGATCCGTCGGAGCGGTGCACGTCGTAGGAGACGACGTCCGAGGAGAACGGCGCGTTCCAGCCGACGACGTAGCCCTCGACCAGCGGGAAGGCCTCGACCCCGCCGACCGCCCGGCCGTCGCCGGCGAGCTCGAAGGCGTCGACGATCAGGTTCTTGTCGCTCGAGGCCGAGTTCTTCCGCCCGGTGTACGCGATCTTCACGGTGTGCATCGTGTCGGCGAGGTCGTTGCGCTCGAAGACGGGCACCTGGTACTTCGTCGTGGAGCTGTAGCGGTCGACCGAGGCGACGCGCGTCCCGTCGATGTACACGTCCGCGATCCCGGAGGAGGTCGTGGTGCGGCTGATCCAGCGGAACCCGGTGCCGACGAACGTGAACTGCACGTTGCCGGCGCTGTTGAGGTAGCCGATGCTGCCGCCGCTGTCACCGCCGGTCATGGTGCGCCACGAGCCGGAGTAGTCGAGGTCGCCGTTGTTCTGCTCGACCCACTTCGGCGTCGTGCCGGTCGGCAGGAACGTCGAGTCGGTCGGCGTGGACGGCGCGGTGGGGGTGGGCGTCGGAGTCGGAGCCGTCTTGATCAGGTCGAAGGCGTCGATCACGAGGTTCTTGTCGGTCGCGCTCGCGTTCTTCGATCCGGAGTAGGCGATCTTGACGGTGTGGACGCCGTCCGCGAGGCCGGTCTTGGTGAAGACGGGCACCTGGTACTTGGTGGTCGAGCTGTAGCGGTCGACGCTGCTCACGAGCTTGCCGTCGATGTACACGTTCGCGATGCCGGCCGACGGGGTGGTGCGGCTGAGCCACGTGACCGCGGTGCCGTCGAAGGTGAACTCGACGTGTCCGGCGCTGTTGAGGTACGCGATGTTCCCGCCGCTGTCACCGCCGGTCATCGACCGCCAGGTGCCGGTGTAGGAGAGCTTGGAGTGGCTGTTCTCGACCCGCAGCGGGTCGCTGCCGGTCGGGGAGAAGTCGGCGACCGGCTGCGGAGTCGCGGTGGGGGTGGCGGTCGGAGTCGCCGTCGGCGTCGCGGTCGGAGTCGGCGTCGCCGTCGGCGTCGCGGTCGGAGTCGCCGTCGGCGTCGCGGTCGGAGTGGCCGTCGGCGTCGGAGTGGCCGTGGGCGTCTCGGTGGGAGTCGACGTCGGAGTGGCCGTGGGCGTCGGCTCGGCCGTCGCAGTGGGCGTGGGGGTCGGCGTCACGGTGGCCGTGGCCGTCGGGGTCGGAGTGGCCGTCGGCGTCTCGACCGTGCGGACGAGGTCGAAGGCGTCGATGACGAGGTTGCCGTCGCTCGCCCGCGAGTTCTTCGCGCCGGTGTGGGCGATCCTGACCGTGTGGACGCCGTCCGTGAGGCCCGTCTTCGTGAAGACCGGCACCTGGTACCTGGTCGTCGAGCTGTAGCGGTCGGCGGTGCCGGCCGGCTTCCCGTCGATGGTCACGTCCGCGATGCCTGCCGAGGGGGTCATCCGGCTGAGCCAGGTGAAGCCGGTGCCCGCGAAGGTGAACTCGACGTAGCCGGCGCTGTTGAGGTACTTGATCCCTCCGCCGCTGTCGCCGCCGGTCATCGACCGCCAGGTTCCCGTCCAGCGGAGCTTGGAGTGGCTGTCCTCGACGCGCAGCGGGGTGGTCCCGGGGGTGAAGTCCGGCACGATCACCGGAGCGGTCGTCGGAGTCGCGGTGGGCGTCGGCGTCGCGCTCGGCGAGGCGGTCGGCGTGCTGCTCACCGGAGGGGTGGTGGGCGTCGGCGTGGGCGTCGCGGGCGGAGTCTCCTTGCCGAGCTCGAACGCGTCGATGATCAGGTTGGCGCCCGTCGCCCTGGTGTTCTTCTTCCCCGTGTACGAGACCTTCACCGTGTGCACGGCGTCCGGAAGGCCGGTCTTGGTGAATACCGGCACCTGGTACTTGGTCGTCGAGGAGTACCGGTCGACCGTGTCGAGAAGCTTTCCGTCGACATAGACGTTGGCGATACCCGAGGTCGGGGTGGTGCGGCTGAGCCAGCGGAACGCCGTTCCGGTGAACTTGAATTGAACGTATCCGGTGCTGTTCAGGTATTTGCTCGCGCCACCGTTGTCACCACCCGTGATCTTCGTCCACGACCCCGAATAGGTGAGGTCCGCACTGCTCTCCTGCACCCTGATGGGGGTGGAATAGGTGGGCTGCAGTGTCGCGGCCCAGGCGGGCTGCGCGAGGCCGCCGAAGGCCAGCACCGACACCAGAAGAGCGATGGTCGCAGTGATGATCCGCGATCGTCGGAAAGGCCTGTGACTATCGCGGGGGACAGCGGAAGAAGACGAAAGAGGCAACAGAACTCCGGCGGTATCCGAAAGGGAATGGGGTTGCTGCGAATCTACTGATGTCCTAGTTAGCGATAACCGAGCGGAGGATCTGTCACCCCCACGCCCCCCGGAAGGGCCGCGTTTCCCTGAGGGGCGAATCATGCCCGAAACACAGGTGAATTCCCGGCCGCGATTAACCCCCCTGAAAGGGGATTCCTTGGCGTGAGGGGCTCCCTTAGGAATGTGCCCCTTTCGAGTACTCCTTTCTCTCGCGACCCGGGCACCCCCCTTCCTGCGAGACCGGGGCGAACCCCGCCCGCCGTCTGGCGACTCCGCGACGGTGAGGTTAGGCTTACCTTCGCAATCCACCGACCCCCGCTCCGAAGGACGCTCGTGCCCGCCATCCGCACCCCCCGCCGCCTCACCGCCGTCGCCTCGCTCGGCCTCACCGCCCTGCTGCTCACGGCCTGCTCCGGAGGCGCCGACGCCGGCACCGACGACGCCTCGCCGTCCGCGGCCGGCTTCCCCGTCACCGTCGAGCACGCGTTCGGCGAGACCACCGTCGAGTCGGCCGACCGCGTCGTCGCCACCAGCTGGACCAACCAGGACGTCGCGCTCGCGCTCGGCGTCACGCCGGTCGGCTTCACCCGCGCCTCCTACGGCGACGAGGACGGCGACGGGCTGCTGGCGTGGACGAAGGAGGCCCTCGATGCGGCCGGCGCCGAGACTCCGGAGCTCTTCGACGAGACCGACGGCGTGCCCTTCGAGGCGATCGCCGACCTGACGCCCGACGTGATCCTCTCGGCCTACTCCGGCATCTCGCAGCAGGACTACGACACGATGTCGCAGATCGCCCCGACCGTCGCCTACCCGGGCCTGGCCTGGGGCACGACCTGGCAGGACTCCGCGAAGCTCGACGGCGCCGCCCTCGGGCTCGCCGACGAGGCCGAGGCGAAGGTCGCCGAGGTCGAGGACGAGATCGCCGCGACCGTCGCCGAGCACCCTTCGCTCGAGGCCACCACCTTCACCTACGGCTGGTACGACCCCACCGACGCGAGCACCTTCACCTACTACACGCCCAACGACGCGCGGGTGAAGTACGTCGAGGACCTCGGCCTCGAGGTCGCGCCCAGCATCGTCGAGCTCTCGGGCGACTCCGAGGCGTTCAGCGGCACCCTCAGCGCCGAGAACGCCGACCAGCTCGACGCCGACGTGCTCATCGTCTACGGCGACGAGACCACCCTCCCGGCCCTGCAGGCCGATCCGCTGCTCTCCAAGATCCCGGCCGTCGCGCGCGGCTCGGTCTACGTCCTCACCGACGGCTCGTCCCTCGCGATGGCGACCTCCTCGCCCAACCTGCTGAGCATCCCGTGGGGTCTCGACGAGTACACGGCGGGGATCGCGGCGGCCGCCGACAAGGTGTCGTGAGCACCGACGCCTCCGCTCCTCCCCGGCGCCCCGCCCGCGACGACACTCGCGGGCGGGGCGCCGCTCGGCGCCTGCGCCCCTTCTGGCTCGGCGCCGTCGTCGTCGTGCTCGCCCTGGCCTCGATCGCCTCGCTGGTCTTCGGCTCGCGCGAGATCCCGCTCGCCGAGGTGTGGCCGGCGCTGACCTCGCCCGACCCGGCGTCCATCGTCGACGCCGCGGTGCAGAACCGCGTGCCGCGCACCGTGCTCGCCCTGCTGGTCGGCGCCTCCCTGGGCCTGGCCGGCGCCGTCATGCAGGGCATGACGCGCAACCCGCTCGCCGACCCGGGCATCCTGGGGCTGAACGCCGGGGCGTCGCTCGCAGTGGTCCTGGGCATCTCGGTCCTCGGAGTGACGACCCTCCCGCAGTACATCTGGCTCGCGTTCCTCGGCGCGGCCGCCGCGGGCGCCTTCGTCTACGCGGTCGCCTCGCTCGGCCGCGACGGAGCGACCCCGCTGAAGCTCGCCCTCGCCGGTGCCGCGACCGCCGCCGCGCTCACCTCGCTGATCAGCGCCGTGCTGCTCACCCAGGAGGAGACGCTCAACCGCTTCCGCTTCTGGCAGGTCGGCGGAGTCGGCGGCGCCGAGACCGGAGCGATCCTGCAGGTCCTGCCGTTCCTGGCCGTCGGCGCGCTGCTCGCGCTCGCCAGCGCCCGCGGCCTCGACGCCCTGGCGCTGGGCGACGACCTCGCGACCGGCCTCGGCCGCCGCGTCGGCCGCATCCGCCTGGTCGCCGGCATCGCCGCCGTGCTGCTGTGCGGCGCCGCCACCGCCGTCGCGGGACCCATCGGATTCATCGGCCTTGTGGTCCCGCACCTCGCGCGCCGCCTGACCGGGCCCGCGCACGCGTGGCTCCTCCCCGCCTCGGCCCTGCTCGGCGCCCTGCTTCTGCTCACCGCCGACGTCGTCGGGCGTGTCGTCGCGCGGCCCAGCGACGTCGAGGTCGGCATCGTCACCGCCCTGATCGGAGCGCCCGTGCTGATCGCGATCGTGCGCCGCTCGAAGGTGAGGGCCCTGTGAGCGCGGCCACGCCACTCCGCTCGTCCGGGAACGCCCCCGGAGACGCGCCCGGCATCGTGGCCGGGCGGAGCCGGCGCGCCCGCCGCACCGCGATCGGCTGCGCGGTCCTCGCCGCCCTCGCCCTGGCGCTCGTGCTCGTGTCGCTCAGCGTCGGCACCACCGTCTACTCCCCCGTCGACGTCGTCCGGGTGATCCTCGGCGACACCGTTCCCGGAGCGTCCTTCACGGTCGGCACGCTGCGCCTGCCGCGCACGATCACGGCCGTGCTGGTCGGCACGGGCTTCGGGATGGGCGGCGTGATCTTCCAGACGCTGCTGCGCAACGCGCTCGCCAGCCCCGACATCATCGGCATCACGTCCGGGGCGAGCGCCGCGGCCGTCGTCGCGATAGCGTTCCTCGGGCTGTCGGGAGTCGCCGTCTCGGTGATCGCCGTCACCGCGGGCCTGCTGACCGCGCTCGTCATCGCCGGGCTGGCGGGCAGCGGCGGAGTCGCGGGCGCACGGCTGATCCTGATCGGCATCGGTGTGGGTGCGATGTTCCAGAGCGTGATCGCGTACGTGCAGACGCGTGCCGACTTCGAGGACGTGCAGGAGTCGCTGCGCTGGCTGACCGGCAGCCTCAACCAGGCGCTGTGGCCGGGCGTGCCGCCGCTCGCGCTGGCGATGCTCGTGCTGGTGCCGCTGGCGCTGCTGCTCTCGGGCCGGCTGCGGATGCTGCAGCTCGGCGACGACTCCGCCACCGCCCTGGGCGTCGCCGTCGGCCGCGACCGCGCCGCGCTGCTGGCCGTGGCCGTCGGGCTCGTCGCCGTCGCGACCGCCGCCACCGGTCCGATCGCCTTCGTGGCCTTCGTGTCGGGGCCGATCGCGCGGCGTCTCGTGCCGGATGCGCGGTCCCTGCTCGTCCCCTCCGCTCTCGTCGGGGTGGTCGTGGTGCTCGCCGCCGACCTCGTCGCCCAGCACGTCGCGGGGCTCGCCTTCTCGGGCGCCCGCTTCCCCGTCGGAGTGGTGACGGGCGCCCTGGGCGCGCCGTTCCTGCTCTGGCTCCTCGCCCGCCGCAACCGCACCGGAGGCACTCTGTGACCGCATCGACCACGCCCGCCCCGTCCGCCGCGGGAGCCTCCTCCGACTCGGCGGGCTCCGTCTCGGCGCACCGCACGCTCGCGGTCGACGCCGTGACGCTCGCCTACGACGAGCGCGTCGTCGTCGACGGCCTCTCGCTCGACGTGCCGACCGGCGCGATCAGCGTGATCGTCGGAGCGAACGCCTGCGGCAAGTCGACGCTCCTGCGCGCGATGGCGCGGCTGATCACTCCGCGGACCGGAGCCGTCCTGCTCGACGGGCAGGCGATCCACACGCTGCCGACCAAGCAGGTCGCGACGCAGGTGGGGCTGCTGCCGCAGACCCCGATCGCCCCCGAGGGCATCGCGGTGTCGGATCTGGTCGCCCGCGGCCGCTACCCGCACCGCGGCTGGTTCGGCCGGGGCTCCTCCGCCGACGACGACGCGATCGTCGAGGACGCCCTGCGCGCCACCGGCACCCTCGAGATCGCCGACCGCCCGGTCGACGAGCTCTCGGGCGGCCAGCGCCAGCGCGTCTGGATCGCCCTGGCCCTCGCGCAGCGCACCGATGTGCTGCTGCTGGACGAGCCGACCACCTACCTCGACGTCTCCCACCAGATCGAGGTGCTCGACCTGCTCACCGATCTCAACCGCACCCGCGGCACGACGATCGTGATCGTTCTGCACGACCTGAACCTCGCGGCGCGCTACGCGGACCACCTGTTCGCGGTGCGCGCCGGCGCGCTGTACGCCTCGGGGACTCCGGCCGAGGTCGTGACCTCGGAGGTCGTGCGCGCGGTGTTCGGGATGGAGTCGCGGATCATCGAGGACCCGGTCTCGCGCACCCCGCTGGTGCTGCCGATCGGGCGGCACCACGCGGGCTGAGGTTGCCCCCGCTCCTCGGAAGTCGTCGTACTCGCGCTCGAGTACGACGACTTCCGCGGAGTCGACACCGGAGAGGTCCGCGCGGCACGCAGAGCGGCTCCCGGCCACCTCGTCGAGGCCGACCGGGAGCCGCTGCACCGGGAGGGTGGGTTCCTACATGCCGTCGGCGAGCATCGCCTCGACCACGTCGACGTGGCGGGTGAACGCCGCCTCGGAGAACTCGCCCGAGTAGTTCAGGCCGTAGGGCCAGATGTGCGAGCCGCCGCAGTTCAGCTGAGCGTCGGGCCCGTCGAGCGACTTCACGAGGTCCGTCGCGGCCGAGCCGTCCCAGACGCCGTTGACGCAGTGCGCGTACCAGCCGCCGTTCTGCCCGACTCCGACCGTGTGCGAGATCTCGTGCAGGGCGGTCCCCTCCACCATGAACCCGCGATCCGAGCCGAAGCGGAGATCGCCGTTGTTGCTGGCCTCGGCCGTCGGAACGCCGGGGGCGTAGTAGACGTTCAGGACCTTCGTGATGTCGGAGTTCGCGTTGTAGCGGGCCACCGCGCGGTCCATCGCATCCGTGATCCGGGCGTAGGCGTCCTGCTCATCCGCGGTCGGATCAGCGGAGCGGTGGAGCGTGTAGGTGATCTCCCCTTCGGCGGCCTGCGCGGGGACGGCGCCCCCCAGTGCGGTGAGCGCGAGAGCGGCGGCGGCCGCACCGGCGAGGGCGAGCGAGCGGAGCGAGCGTCGGTTGCGTCGTTGCATGGTGTTCTCCAGTTCTGCGTCTTCATCGACTAGTGCTTTCTGGACCCGGTCTATGTTGACGTTAACATCGTCCGGCTCGCGGATTCCAGGGCGAGCGGAGCAGACGCACGGCATCCGACCAGGACCGACGTCTCGCGCAGGATCGTCTCCCAGGAGAGCGATCCCCCGCAGTCCTGGTGCTTCATCGGACCGGATGCCCAAGCCCCCCCCCCCCTCGTGACCACCCAGCCGACCCGCGGCCGCTCGTCGACCTCGATGTCCGAGCGTCGGGGCCCGCGTTCACCCCTCCACTCCTCGGAAGTCGTCGTACTCGAGCGCGACTACGACGAATTCCGAGGACTCGACGCGCCTGCGGGCACTGGCGGCACAGCATCCCGGCGCGGAGGGACGCGAGTGGTCGCGGAACGGGGCACGGGCGGAACCCAGCGCCCGTCCCGCGTCCACTCGAGGGTGCGGGGCGACCCGGGTGGACGCGGGACGGGGCCTCAGGAGACGTCAGCGCCCGCTTCGCGTCCACTCGAACCCGAGAGGTGCGCCAGGGCACGGGCCTGCCCGTACCGACCGTTCACCGAGCGCCGCCGGACGCACCCCGCGTTCCCTCCCGAGCCCCGATCGGTCAGGATCGGAGGCGTGCCGATCCGCGACCTCACCCCCGCCGACCTCGCGTCGCCGCCGTTCCTCGAGCTGCTGCGGCTGGCCGCCGAGCTGACCGAGGAGGAACTCGCGCGCATCCGGGACGAGGAGCTGCCGGCGCTCGAGGTCATCGGAGTCGTCGAGGACGGCCGGCTGGACGCGTTCGCCGCCGCGCGACCCGTCGAGGAAGGCCTCGAGATCGAGTACCTCGCCTCGCTGGTGCGCGGGCGGGGGTCGGCCCTCGTCCGCGAGCTGCAGCGGACGCATCCGGGAGCCGTGGTCATCGCCCGGACCGACGACGACGCGATCGGCTTCTACCGGCGCCTCGGATTCACCGACGCACCCGCCCCCGTCGACCCGCGCTGGCCCGACCGCCCGCGCTACCGGTGCACGCTGGCGGTGCCGTCGTGAGGCGGGTGCTGCGCATCGTCGCCGCGCTCGCGCTCCTGGGCGGCCTCGCCGCCTGCACCGCCGCTCCGGAGCCCGAGCTGGTGGGCGCGTACGGCGATCTGCACGTCGCTCCCGACGGATCGATGGAGTTCTGCGCGTTCGACGTGGACCCGGGCTTCGACGGTCCTGCCGAGCTGTGCTTCGACGGCATCGAGACGACCGGGATCGACCCCGCCGGGCTCGTGGAGGCGCCCGGCGGCTTCGTCGTCGTCGACAGCACCGACGACCGCCGGTGGGAGGGGACGTCACCGCGGGATCCCCGACGCGCACCCGACGGGACCCTCATCCACTCCGCCTTCCTCGTCGGCACGATCGAGGACGAGGTCTTCGAGGTGACCGGCTACGGCACCGACCGCTACACGCTGCCGGCCGAGTACCACGAGCCGACGCTCGACGAGCCGGGCGGATTCCTCGTTCCCGTCGTGCCTGTCCCGCGATGACGAACCCGCGGGACCGCCCCTCCACCGGGATGCCCGTCGCCGTCTCTGCTGGTCGAGTAGCCCCGCAGGGGCGTATCGAGCGGCGAAGCCGCGGTGAATCTCGGTGGAGAGGGGAAGAGAGGCCGCCCGCCCCCTCTGCTGGTCGAGTAGCCCCGCAGGGGCGTATCGAGACCCACCGGCCTCAACAGATCGGACTGCTCATCAGGCTGTCTGGAGGTGGTGGATCTCGATACGCCCGCTCCGCGGGCTACTCGATCAGCAGGCAGGGCATCACACAGATGAGATGACTTCTCCTCAGAGACCCGCCCCGGTCCGCGGGTCGGGCCTCTGACCCGAGCTGCTGGACGTCGGGGATCTCGAGACGCGCGCTCCGCGCGCTACTCGATCCGCAAGGATGCCGGCGCACGTGCAGCTCGAGCCGCGCTGATCATCCGGAGTCGCCGGCGCTGACGAGCCCCACCGGCGCGTCCAGCACGAGCCGCCCGTCGAGCCCCAGCCGCTCCAGGAACGCCTCGTCGTGACTCAGCACGACCAACCCGCCCCGCCAGGCGGCGAGCACGTCGACGAGGTGGTCGGTCGTGGCCAGGTCGAGATCGTTCGTCGGCTCGTCGAGCACGAGCAGCTGCGGAGCCGGCTGCG
This sequence comes from Rathayibacter caricis DSM 15933, assembly GCF_003044275.1. Lineage (NCBI taxonomy): Bacteria > Bacillati > Actinomycetota > Actinomycetes > Micrococcales > Microbacteriaceae > Rathayibacter > Rathayibacter caricis. The sequence continues at coordinate 585,936 of NZ_PZPL01000001.1, forward strand.
CGAGTACGAGCCCTGCGAGGGCGGCGCGGAATCGCTCGCCGCCCGACAGGGTCGATGCCGTCCGGTCGACGATCGCGCCCCGGAGGAGCAGCCGCGCGAGCGCGTTGCGCAGCTCGCCGGTCGGCACGGCGGGGGCCGCGCGCGCGACGTGCTCGAGCACCGTGCGGTCGTCGTCGAGCAGCCCCTCCCGACGCTGCGGGAGCCAGCCGACGCGGTCCGTGAGCACGATGGCGTGCGTGTCGGCGATCGGATGCGGACGAGCCTCCGCCCGCACGAGCTGCTCGAGCAGCGTCGTCTTGCCCGTGCCGTTCGCGCCGACCACGGCGATCCGCTCGCTCCCCTGCAGCACCGTCGTGCGCCCCCGCACCGTGATCTCGGCGAGCCGCCGCCCCGCCGGCACCCCCGGATCCGGCGGCAACTCGATGCGCACCGCGTCGTCGTCCCGCACCGCGCGCGATGCCGCGTCGACCTGCTCGCGGGCGCGCGCTTCCGCCTCGCCGTGACCGGAGCGGAGGCGCCCGGCGGTGCCCTCGGCCCTGTTCTTCCGGGCGTTCGCAAGGATCTTCGGCATCGACTCCGCCGATCGGGCACCCGCCTTCGCCCGTCGCGTGATGGTCGTCTCGGCCTCGATCCGCTGCCGCTTCTCGGCGCGGAGCAGCTGGTCGGCGTCGCGCAGATCGCGCTCGGCCGCGGCGCGCTCGAGGGCGAGCCGCTCCTCGAAGTCCGAGTAGGTGCCTCCGGAGGTGCGGAGCGCGCCGCCCCGCAGCTCGGCGATCTCGTCGACGTGCTCGAGCAGCTCGCGGTCGTGGCTGACCACGATCAGCGTGCCGCGCCACCGGTCGACGAGGTCGAGCAGCAGACCGCGCGACCGCCGGTCGAGGTCGTTGGTCGGCTCGTCGAGCACCGCGATCGGCCTGTTGCGGAGGCGGACGCCCGTGACGGCGGCGAGGACGGCCTGCCCGCCCGACAGGGTCGCGACGGGCCGGCGCAGGTCTTCCGGAAGCCCCGCCTCCCCGAGCGCGGCGACCGCCCGGGCGTCGAGGTCCCAGTCGTCGTCGAGCACCTCGAAGTGCCGTGGATCGGCGTCCCCGCCGAGGATCGCGTGCAGGGCGTCGAGCTTCCCGCGGATCCCGAGCAGATCGGCGACGGTGTCGTCGGGTCCACGCCGGAGCCGCTGCGGCAGAAGGTCGACCGGCCCCGTCGTCGAGACGGTGCCGTGCGTCGGGGCGAGGTCGCCGGTGACGAGCCGGACGAGCGTGGACTTGCCGGCGCCGTTGGCTCCGACGAGCCCGGTGCGGCCGCGGCCGAACGCGGTGCTGACCCGGTCGAGGACGACGTCGCCGTCGGGCCAGGCGAACGAGCAGTCGGTGAGGACGACGGAGGGTGTGATGGTGGAGGGCACGGTGCTCCCGGTGATGGTGTGTCGGCGCGCGACGACCACCGGGCTCCCGGCGTGCGGGAGCCTCGCCCTCAGCGGGCGGGCACGGGGGTCGTCAGTGCGAGGTCAGCGTCTGCGTCGTGGACGCAGTACCGGTGCTGATGCGCAAAGGACCGTCTTCCGTGCGGGGAGCCCCCGTGTCCGCGAGCCGTCCGGTCGGCCGGTGAGGTGGCCGCACCGACGTCGCGGCTCGCGACGAGGTACCCCAGCACGGTACGCGCGGGGCGCGGTAGGGCGCAAGACCGTGCAGCCCGGAGCACCGCTACCCTGTCGCCATGCGCCGCCTCCTCGACGACCGTCTCCGGAACCGCGACCGCACCGGCTCCCCGGCGACCTCTTCCGTCTGATGGAGTGGCGACGCTGATGTGGTGGCGGCGCACGGTCCTGCCCGAACCCCGGCCTCCTCGCGAGTTCCGGCCCTCGAGAGCCCGGCAGACGCAGGAGTCGCGACGGCTGAGGCCGGTCGCGGTGCTCCCCGCGCTGGTCATGCTGGCGGGGAGCGCCTGGGGAGTCGCGGCCGCCGACGATCCCGCTGCCGCGCTCGTCGTCTACCTCGGGCTGTTCGGGTTCTCGGCGGCCGTGGCCGTGCTGATCGTCGGGGTGCTGCGGGTCCGCAACCGGCGGTTCCTCGCCACCGCGTCACTCCGGATCTCGGATCGGGCGATCGAGTACACGGACGCGCGAGGTCGGGTCGTCCCGTTCGACCGCGCCGATCCGTCGTTGGCGGCGCTGCTCACCCGGGTGTCCGCCGGCCCGAACAGCGAGGGGATCCGCCTGCCTCCCTCGCTCGTCCTGTTCCTGTCGGACGGGACCCGGTCTCTCCGGCTCCGCGGGGCGGACTGGGAGATCGAGGACCTGCGGGCGGTGGTCGCCGCGGTGGAGACGCCGATCCCTCCCGCGGCCCGCGGGCTCCGCGCCAGTGGCAGGAGGGGCCGCGAGAGGGCCGACGCCGCTCGTCGGGAGGCCGCTGCTCCCCCCGCCGCCGAGAGGACGCTGAGCCCCGGGGAGATCAACGAGCTGATCCCCGGGACGATGAGCCTCCGGGAGACGCACCCGATGACGTTCGCCCTGCTGATCGGGTTCGGGTCGGCGGCGCTCCTGCTGGTCGTCGTCGTCGGGATCGCACTGGCGTTCGCTTGAGAGTGAAGGTCGGCGCCGGCGTGGTGGACCGCCGGGCAGAGACGCGGTGATCCGCGCGTCCGGGAGCGGAGGCGCCACCGGGGCCCCTCGGCGACGTCGTCCGAGGTTCCGTCTCGCGATCCGGCCCGCCACCATCGGAGGCACGGCCCGCACCGCGCGCGCCGTAGAACGGAGCAGCATGATCGCGATCGATCTCACCGGGAGGACCGCACTGGTCACCGGATCCGGGCAGGGCATCGGGCTGGCGATCGCCGTCGGGCTCGCGAGGGCCGGGGCGGACGTCGTCGTCAACGCCCGCTCGCAGGGCTCGATCGACACGGCCGTCGCGGAGGTGCTGCGGCAGGTTCCGGAGGCGTCCGTCCGCGGAGTCGCCGCCGACCTCGCGACCGACGAGGGCACCGCGGCGCTGCTCGAGGCGGTTCCGACAGTCGACGTCCTCGTCAACAACCTCGGGATCTTCGGCAGCGCCGATCCGCTCACGATCAGCGACGACGAGTGGCGCCGCTACTTCGAGGTCAACGTGCTGACCGGCGTGCGCCTGACCCGCGCCTACCTGCCCGGCATGATCGAGCGGGGCTGGGGGCGCGTGCAGTACATCGGCAGCGACTCCGCCGTCGCGACGCCGGCCGAGATGATCCACTACGGGGTGTCGAAGACGGCGCTGCTCGGAGTGTCGCGCGGCTTCGCGAAGGCCGCGGCGGGCAGCGGAGTCACGGTGAACAGCGTGCTCGCGGGCCCGACGCACACGGGCGGGGTCGAGGACTTCGTGCACGAGCTGGTCGACGCCTCCCTCCCCTGGGACGAGGCGCAGCGCGAGTTCATGCGGCTGCACCGGCCGAACTCGCTCCTGCAGCGGCTGATCGAACCGGAGGAGATCGCGAACATGGTCGTGTACCTCGCGTCGCCGCTCGCCTCGGCGACCACGGGCGCGGCGGTGCGGGTCGACGGCGGGTACATCGACGCGATCGTGCCGTGACGGCCGTCTCGACGCGGGAGGGACGAGGACAGCCGCGTCAGTCCTCGGCAGTGCGCTGAAGGTCGCTCGACGAGTCCCTCAGAGCCGCATCGATCACAGAGCTGGGCAGGACGTCTCGCGCGTTGAGGATCTCCACGCCGAGAAGCCGGCCGTCCGCATCGAAGTCGAGGATGACCTCGCCCAGGCCGCCGGGAGTCGCGATCGAATCGAGCTGCTGGACGGCCGAACCGTCCGCGATCCGGTCCGTCATCATGATGTACGCCGCGTCGGCAGTGGGATCGTAGGTGATGCGCATCGCGTCATCCTGTCGTGACGATGACGATGTCACCACTCCTGTCGTCCACGAGGGCTCGCGCCTCGCCGCGCATGCGGCAGGGCACCGCAGGGCGCTCGGGCTCCTCGTCGGCGTCGCCGTTCAGCCGCCTGCCACGCGCGCTCCGATCCGGAGGCGCGACCGGACCGAGCGCTACCCGCGGTCGATCCGAGGCCGGTCCGGTCCGCTCCCCCGCCCGGCCGGCGCGACCGATCCGCCGGTGCGCCACTCCCCGCCGATGCGCTCCTGCACGAGTGGCGCCGCCGGATCCTCGAGCCGCGCGAGCAGCGCCTCCACTCCCCGCCGCCCGAGTTCGTGCGCGGGCGAGACGAGCACGTCGAGCTCGGGATCGCCGAAGTCGGCGACGTCGGGCGTCGAGGCGAGCAGCACGATCGACACGTCCTCCGGCACGCCCACTCCGCGGTGGCGAAGCTCGTGCGCGAGTCCGAGGGCGATGCCTCCGTCGAACACGAGCACCGCTGTCACGTCGCCGAGCTCCGCGGCGAGCGCCCGTCCGCCGCGAGCCGACTCCTCAGCCTCGAGCAGCACTCCGGAGAGACCCCGCACCCCCGACACGCGCCGGAACGTCTCGCGGGCGCGGGCGTTCGCTCCGAAGCCCTCCACCCGCTCCGGACCGCCGAGCACCAGGGCGACGCGCTCGTGACCGAGCGATGCCAGGCGCGCGAGCGACTGCTCGACCATGCCCTCGATGTCGATGTCGACCCAGTCGAGAGCGGAGGGATCGCGCGTGCGGCCGATGAGCGCGAAGGGCGTGCCGGAGTCGCGCAGCACGTCGACCCGGTCGTCGTCGAGGGCCACCTCCATCAGCACCACGCCGTCGACCAGCCCGTCGGCGCGGAGTCCGGCGAGGCGCTGGGAGGAGTCGAGCGAGGGCCAGAGCACGATCGAGTAGCCGCGCTCGGCCGCGGCCTCGGCCGCTCCCGCGAAGAAGAGGGTGGCCGTGTTGAGCAGGCGCGGGCGCACCAGCGGGAACACGACCGCGAGGATCATCGAGCGGCGGCGGGCGAGCGCCCGGGCGAGGGCGTGCGGGCGGTAGTCGAGCGCGGCCATCGCATCGACGACGCGCTGCCGCGTCTCGGCGGTCACCGGCTTGGAGTCGTTGACGACGAACGAGACGGTAGCGATCGAGACGCCGGCGCGCTCGGCGACGTCGCGCATGGTCGCCATGGTGCTCCTCCGCTCGTCGCCCCTCGCGGTTGACGAGCGGCGGTGACGTCCATCATCCTGGACATCGCGGTAAAGCGGTTAACCGTTCGCGACCACGTCAGTGCCGACCAGTGAAGGACCCTCCCGTGACCACTCCCTCCTCTCCCGTCCGCGTCCTCGTCTGGGGCGAGAACCGCCACGAGCAGATCGAGGAGGAGGTGCGCGCGATCTACCCGGACGGCATGCACACGACGATCGCCGCGGGCATCTCCGAGAACCTCGGCGAGCGCGCGCAGGTGTCGACCACGACGCTCGACGAACCCGAGCACGGACTCACCGAAGACGTCCTCGCCGCCACCGACGTGCTCGTCTGGTGGGGGCACGCCGCGCACAGCGAGGTCGCCGACGAGGTCGTCGAGCGCGTGCACCGCCACGTGCTCTCGGGCATGGGACTGGTGGTGCTCCACTCCGGCCACTGGTCGAAGATCTTCGGCAAGCTCATGGGCACGACCTGCACGCTGCGCTGGCGATCGGAGCAGGACCGCGAGCTGGTCTGGACCGTCGACCCGACGCATCCGATCGCCCAGGGCGTGCCCCACCCGTTCGTGATCCCCCAGCAGGAGATGTACGGGGAGTTCTTCGACGTGCCCGCGCCCGACGAGCTGATCTTCCTCTCGACGTTCTCGGGCGGCGAGGTGTTCCGCTCGGGGATGACCTGGAAGCGGGGGCACGGCAAGGTGTTCTTCTTCTCGCCCGGCGACCAGGACTACCCCGTCTACCACCACCCCGACGTGCGGCGCGTGATCGCGAACGGAGTGGAGTGGGCGCGCACCCTCCGCCCCGAGCGCACCCTGCCGGTGCTGCAGCGGTACGAGACCGAGGACTTCCACAACGGTCACGACTACGAGGGGGCGCTCGTCCGATGACCGCTCCCGTGCGCATCGTCCAGGTCGGCGCGGGGGCGATGGGGCGCGCCTGGCTGCACGCACTGCGCGACTCGGCCGACGTCGAGCTGGTCGGCCTGGTCGACCTCGACACCGACCTGGCCGAGCGGGCCGCGGCGGAGGAGGGGGTCGCTCCGGTCGCGATCGGCACCTCCGTCGCCGAGGTCGCCACGCGCTCGGGCGCCGACGCCGTGGTCAACGTGACGGTGCCTCGCGCGCACCTGCCCGTGAGCACGGAGGCGCTGTTCGCCGGGCTGCCGGTGCTCTGCGAGAAGCCGATCGCGCCGACCGTCGCCGAGGCGCTCGTGCTCGCGGCGACCGCGGAGGCCTCGGGGCGGCTGCTGATGACCAGCCAGTCGCGCCGCTACTACGCCGCGATCGCCGCGTTCCGTGCGCAGGTCGCCGAGCTCGGGACCCTCGGCAGCGCCTCCGTCGAGTTCGCGAAGGCGCCGCACTTCGGCGGGTTCCGCGAGGAGATGCCGCACGTGCTGCTCGTCGACATGGCGATCCACGCGTTCGACGCGGCGCGGTACGTGCTCGACCGCGACCCGGTGTCGGTGTACTGCGAGGAGTACAACCCGGAGTGGAGCTGGTACGCCGACGGCGCGGCGGCGACCGCGGTGTTCGAGTTCGCCGGAGGGGTGCGCTTCACTTACACGGGCAGCTGGTGCGCCGACGGGTTCGAGACGTCGTGGAACGGCAGCTGGCGCGTGAACGGCGCGGGCGGCACGGCGCGCTGGGACGGGGACGGGGCGCCGGAGCTGCAGGAGCGGGAGTCCGATTTCGCGCGGACCGGAGTGCTCGAGCCGGTGCCGGAGGAGATCCGCGGCTCGCTCGCCGAGTTCGTCTCCGCGCTGCGCACCGGGCGCACGCCCTCGGGCGAGGTGCACGCGAACGTGCGGAGCCTGGCGATGGTGGAGGCGGCGGTGCACTCCTCCGAGTCGGGCGCGCGCGTGCGGATCGACGACGTGCTGGAGGGCGCGTACGCCGAGGCGCTGGGGCTGGCGCGCGACGAGCGCGTGCGCTCCGCGCTGGCGGCGTGGGGGACGGCGGCCGCGGGACTCACGGCGGCCCCTCCCCTGCTGGTCGAGTAGCCGCGCCGCGGCGTATCGAGACCCACCCACCTGGAGCACGGGGATCTCGATACGCCCACTCCGCGGGCTACTCGATCAGCGCGCATCAGAGCCCCCTCGCCCTCACAAGTAAGGCTGAGGAGACCGATCCGCCCGCGATCATCCGGATGCCCGTTCCCAGCCTTGGTTCCGACGCCCTCCGCTGGTCGAGTAGCGGCGCCGCGGAGCATCGAGACCCCGCCCACCCCCGCGCAGGCACCGCGCGTTCACGTCGCGGCGACCGCGCGTTCACCCGGGCGGACCAGCGTGGACGGGTTCCTTTCGAACCCGCTCAGGAGACCCGTGCCCCGTCCTCATGCCCCCCGCCGCGCCGCCGGCGCCGCGATCGTCCTCACCCTCGCGAGCTGCACGCTCGGAGCCGCCCTGCCCGCCGCGGCGAGCGGCGACTCCTTCTTCACCCGCATCGCCACCGTGCCCGCGTACCTCAACGCCGCCGACCCGGCCGTCGACTCCGCCGTCGCCGAGATCTCGAGCGCGTCGCCCGACGGCCGCCTCGTCTACTCGACCGACTCGGCCGGCCAGCGCATCAACGTGCTCGACATCAGCGACCCCGAGTCGCCCGAGCCGCTCGGCGGCGTTGACGTCGGCGGAGAGCCGACCTCGGTCTACGCGACCGGCGAGTACGTCCTCGCGGTCGTCGACACGAGCGACGGCGACTTCGCGAACCCCTCCGGTCACGTGAGCGTGCTGCACGCCTCCGATCTCGCGCCTGTCGCGACGATCGAGCTCGGCGGACAGCCCGACTCGATCGACGTCACCACCGCCGGCGACACCGCGGTCATCGCGATCGAGAACCAGCGCGACGAGGAGTCCACCCCCGAGGGCGCCGAGGAGGGCGACCTGCCGCAGGCGCCCGCCGGCGAGCTCGTCATCATGGACCTGGCCGGGGACCCCTCGACCTGGGTCGCCGAGCACGTCTCCCTCACCGGACTCGCGGGCCTCGACACCCCCGAGGACCCCGAGCCCGAGTACGTCTCGATCAACCCCGCCGACACGGCCGTCGCCGTGACCCTGCAGGAGAACAACGCCGTCGCGATCGTCGACCTGGCCTCGCGCGAGGTCCTCACCTCCTACTCCGCGGGCACCGTCTCGGTCGACGGCATCGACACGCTCGACGACGACACGATCTCGCTCACCGGATCGATCACCGACGTCCCGCGCGAGCCCGACGCCATCGGCTGGGTCGGCGATGCGCACGTCGCGATCGCGAACGAGGGCGACTGGAAGGGCGGCACGCGCGGCTGGTCGATCCTCGACGCGGCCACCGGAGCGGTGCAGTGGGACGCGGGGAACACCTTCGACCACCTCGCCGTGAGCCTCGGCCTTTACCCCGACAAGCGCTCCGACGCGAAGGGCTCCGAGCCCGAGGGCCTGCTCTCGGCGACCTTCGACGGCGTGCCCTACGTCTTCGTCGGCGCCGAGCGCGCCAACTTCGTCGCGGTCTACGACGTCTCCGACCCGACTGCGCCGCGCCTCGTGCAGGCGCTGCCGTCGACGCCCGGTCCGGAGGGGCTGCTCGCCCTGCCCGAGCGCGACCTCCTCGTCGTCTCGAGCGAGACCGACGACGCCGAGGCGGCGCTGCGCGCGACCGTGCAGCTCTACGCGCTCGGCGCCTCCGCCCCCGCGTTCCCCACGCTCGTCTCGACCGAGGCCGACGGATCGCCGCTGCCCTGGGGCGCTCTCTCGGGGCTCTCGACCGACCCGGCCGACGCCGACCGCCTCTACGCGGTGAGCGACAGCGCCTACGCGCCGAGCACGATCCACTCGATCGACACCTCCGTCACCCCCGCGGTGCTGGACGCGACGACGACCGTCACCGAGGCGGGTGAGCCGGCCGCCCTCGACCTCGAGGGCATCGCGGCGCGCACCGGCGGCGGTTTCTGGGCCGTGACCGAGGGCGCGACCGGACCCGAGAACGCCCTGCTGCGCCTCGACGCGTCCGCCGCGGTGCTCGAGCGCATCGCGCTCCCCGCCGAGGTCGCCGAGGCGCTCGGCTCGCAGGGCTTCGAGGGCGTCACGATCGAGACCGGTGCCGAGGGCGAGATCGTCTGGACCGCGCTGCAGCGCGAGGCCTCGATCGACGCGGACGGAGTGGTGCGCCTCGGCCGCTACGACGTCGCCGCCGACACCTGGAGCTTCTTCGGCTACCCCCTCGAGGCTCCGTCCGGAGTCGAGGGCGACTGGAACGGCCTCTCCGAGATCACCCTGACCCCGGCGGGCACGCTCGCCGTGATCGAGCGCGACAAGCGCAACGGTCCGGATGCGTCCCTCAAGGCCGTCTACACGGTCCCGCTCCCCACGGGCGCGGGTGCCGCGGTCGGCGAGGAGCTGCCGATGCTCGAGAAGACGCTCGCCGCCGACGTACTGCCGGCGCTCGAGGCGGGCGCCGGCTGGACCCAGGAGAAGCTCGAGGGGCTCGGCATCACGGGCTCGGGCGAGGTCTTCGTGGTCACGGACAACGACGCGGTCGACGACGCGAACGGCGAGACCGTGCTCGCGTCGCTCGGCTCGGCGGAGTCGGTCTTCGGCACGGCGGTCTCGCCGGAGCCGACGCCGGTGCCGACGGGCGAGCCGACCACGGCACCCACGGCCGAGCCCACCACGGAGCCGACGGTCGCGCCGACCGCGCAGCCCACCACGGCCCCGACCGCGGCCCCCACCGCCGCGCCGGCTCCGCACGCCACCACCCCGGCCGCGGCCGTCCCGCCGCGCACCCCGGCGAAGCCGACCGGCGGACTCGCCAGCACCGGCGTCGAGGGCGGCTGGCTCGCCGCCGCGGCCCTCGGCCTGCTGGCCGCCGGCGCCGTCGCGCTCGGACTCGGACGCCGCCGCACCGCGCGCTGACTGCACTGAGCCGAGGAGCCGGCTCCCGCGAGACGCCCTGCGCGTCCTCGGGAGTCGGCTCCTCCGTCGTCGAGGCGCCGATTCCGGCCGGCCCCGCGCAGAACATCAGCCGAGAAGGGGGTCTGTCGCCTGACAGCGGACAGACCCCTGGCGCAGCCGACGTTCCGCAGCACGCCGCCGCCGCGCCCGTAGTCTGGAGTCCCCGCCCGGTCGCGGGTCCGACGATCGAAGAGGCCGCCCCAGCGTGAACGTCCGCGAGCTCCTCACCCATCCCGAGCTCCAGCTGACCCTGGTGACCGGCGACGAGGTGCAGCTCTCGCGCGCGATCTCGGGCACCTACACGATCGACCTCCCCGATCCGGGCCGCTTCCTCTCCCCCGGCGACGTCGTGCTCACGAGCGCGCTGTGGACCTCCGGCCGCGAGAGCGTCGAGCGGTTCGTCGGCCAGGTCGCCGATCGCGGGGTCGTGGCGATCGTCGTCGGCCTCATCGCCGTCGGCACGCTTCCCGCCGGCATGGCCGAGGTCTGTCGGCGGCACGGAGTCGCGCTGCTGACGGTCTCGCCCGAGGTCTCCTTCAAGACGATCGGCCAGACCGTCGCGGGGGTGCTCGCGCAGGCCGACCTGCCGACTCTCGGCCGCGACGCCCGCTTCGCCCGGCGCCTGCTCCAGGACCTCGCCGCGGACGAGGGCGTGCACGCCGCCCTCCGCGCCTTCTTCGAGGAGTTCGCGCACGGCAGCTGGGTGATCGACCGCTCCGGCGTCCTCGTCGCGTCGGCGGGCGGCATGCCGTCCCCCGCCGAGTCCGGATCGGCGTGGGACGCCTCGCTCGCCTCCTCCGACGACCGATGGGACGTCGCGCCCGGCAGCCGCACCCTGTCCCGCAAGGCCCTGTTCTCCTCCTCCGGTGAACGGCTCGGCGTGCTCGTGGTGACCGGCGATCAGAGGGGCTGGTCGGAGGAGTCGGCCGACGCCGCCGATCTGCTCGCGAGCACCGTGGCCGGTCGCCTCGCGCTCGCCCGCCGCCGGGAGCAGGAGGCGGCGGGTCCGCTGCTCGATCTGCTCCGCGCCGTCGAGAACGACGAGCTGCCGGACGGCGAGGTCTCGGTGCGGCTGCGCCTGCTCGGGGCGCGGCTGGGAGCGCCTCTGCGGGTGGTGGTGGCCCGCTCGGACGATCCGTCGCTCCCTCCCGAGGCGCTGCTGCGGCCGCTGCGCGAGGCGGGCGAGCGCGAGCACGCTCTGGCCCTCGGCGGTGTGCTCGACGGAGGCGCGGTGCTGCTCCTGGGCGATCCGCACGACGAGGAGAGGCAGCCGGGGCCCGCCCTCCGCGCCGCCGTCGAGGCCGAGCCGTGGCTCCTGCGCGGACGCCGGGTGTCGATCGGCGTCGGTGACGGCTCCCGCTCCGTCGGGCAGCTCGGAGCCTCGCTGCTCGCCGCCCGCGCCCGGGCGACCGCGGCCGCCGGATCCTCCGCAGACCCCGTCACGGTGCTCGCGCACACGGTGCCGGTCTCGAGCGGCGCCCTGCTCGAGCTGATCTCGCCGCGCACCCGCGCCGCCTTCGCCCGGGAGGTGCTCGGCGAGCTGGTCCGCTACGACGACGAGCACCGCTCCGACATGGTCGAGACCCTGCGCGTGTTCCTCGAGAGCGGAGGCGCGTGGCGCCGGGCCGCGGACCTCCTGCACCTGCACGCCAGCACCCTGCGCTACCGCGTGCAGCGCATCGAGGCGCTGACGGGCCGCGACCTCGGCTCGATGTCCGACCGCGTCGACCTGCACCTGGCACTGCGCTACCTCTGAGCGGGAGGCGAACCGCCCGAGGACTCTCCACGCAGCGCGGAACCCCGGGCCCCGTCGTGCGGGATCTCCCGGGGTTCACTTCCGGATCCACCGCGAGGGACCGACCGGGCGATTCTCACATGCCCCGCCACCCGCACGACGGGACCCGCCAGGGGGCGCTGCGGGTTCGGAACAGCCGGAGCCCCTACGCCGACGCCGCGTGCGCGTCGATCCGCGCGAGCAGCTCCTCCTGGACCTCGGGCGACGCCCACGAGCCGAGCACCGAGTTGCGCGCGAGCTGCACCAGCTCGTCGCGGGTGAAGCCCGCGCGGGACGCCAGCGCGAGGTAGTTGTCGGCGACGTACCCGCCGAAGTACGCCGGGTCGTCGGAGTTCACCGTCACCCGCACGCCGCGCTCGAGCAGCGCGCGCAGCTCCACCGCCTTCATGTCGCTCGAGACGAACGAGTTCGACAGCGGGCAGCAGGTCAGCGCGAGTCCGCGCTCGAGCACGCGCTCGACGAGCTCGGGAGCCTCGACGATGTTCGTGCCGTGGTCGATCCGGTCGACGCCGATCTCCTCGAGCACCTGGCGCAGGTGCTCGACGCTGTTGGGCTGGTCGACGTCGCAGTGCATCGTCAGCCGGAGCCCCGCCTCGCGGGCGAGCGCGAACACCTCGCGGAACTTCGCCGGCGGGTTGCCGCGCTCGTCGGAGTCGAGCCCCACGCCGATCAGGCGGTCGGCGAACGGCAGCGCGCGCTCGAGCGTCTCGCGGGCGCTCTCGGCCGACAGGTCGCGCAGGAAGCAGAGGATGAGCCCCGCGTCGATCCCGAGCGCGGCCGCGTCGACGGCGGCGCGGTGGTAGCCGCCGATCACCGACTCGAACGGCACGCCCCGCGAGGTGTGCGCCTGCGGGTCGAAGAACACCTCGGCGCGCACGACCCCGTCGGCGGCGGCGCGGCGGAAGTACTCCGTCGCCAGGTCGTAGAAGTCCTGCTCCTCGCGGAGCACGTCCATCGCCGGGTAGTAGACGGCGAGGAACGAGGCGAGCGAGTCGAAGTCGTACGAGAGCGCGGCGGGCACCGGCAGGCCGTTGCGCTCGGCGAGGCGCACGCGCAGATCCGGCTCGAGGGTGCCCTCGAGGTGCATGTGCAGCTCGGCCTTGGGCAGGCCGCGGACGAAGGAGTCGAGGGTCACGGGGGCCTTCCTGTTCAGCGGGCCGTCGCGATGAAGTCCATCGCGACGAGGGGTCCGGGCAGCGCCGCGCCGAGCACGGTGCGCGCGGGCGGATCGACGGGGAAGCGCTCGGCGTAGACGGCGGAGGAGGCGGCGAAGTCGCGCTCGAAGTCGGTGAGGATCATCGTGATCCGCACCACGTCGCCCAGATCCAGGCCGAACTCGGTGCCGAGCAGCCGTTCGATGTTGTCGAGCGCGGCGGCGGTCTGCGCCGCGACGCCCTCGGGGACCGAGCCGTCACCCGGCGCGAACGGTCCGATGGCGGATCCGTAGACCACTCCGTGCGCCTCGACCGCGTGGCTGTAGGCCCCGCGCGGCGCACCGAGCGCCTCGGCCGAGACGAACCGGCGGGGTGCGGCGGTCATCGGAGCGATTCCGGCAGCGCGCCCGACACGACCCGGCCGCGGGACACGACGGCCACGATGCTCTCGGCCCGCAGGTCGTCGATGCTCTCCCACGGGCGCCCGTGCAGCACGACGAAGTCGGCGCCGAAGCCGGCCGCGAGCCGCCCGACGCGCGCGCCGAGTCCGACCACGGCGGCCGCGTCGGACGTCGCCGCGATCAGCGCGCGCTCCGAGCTCCAGCCGAACGCCATGCGCATCCGCCGCACCTCGTCGAGCTGCTCGCCCCAGTCGACGTAGACGCCGTTCGCGTCGGTGCCGAGCACGAAGCGCACCCCGGCCTCGCCCGCCGCGAGGAACCCGGCGTCGCGGGTGGCGACGACGTCCTGCGCCTTGAGCGACGCCTCCGGGGACGACGGCGCACGCCCGGCGGCGATCACGTCGTTGATGAAGAGGGTGGGAGCGACCGGCAGGTTCCGCTCGACGAGCGTCGCCCAGTGCTGCGGACCGATGGCGGTGCCGTGCTCGATCGAGTCGACGCCGAGCGCGAGCGCGCGGTCGAGGCCCTCGACGGAGTGCGTGTGCGCGGCGACGGGCATGCCCAGCGCGTGCGCCTCGTCGATCGTCGCGGCGATCTCGGCGTCGGTCTGGTTGCGCCAGCCGACCCGGTCGCCCATCGAGAGCACTCCGCCGCTCGTGTAGATCTTGATGCCGTCGGCTCCCGCCCGCGCCCAGGTGCGGACCAGCCGCCGGCACTCGTCGGGGCTGTCGGCGACGCGGTCGCGGTGCGGGTAGTGCGGAGGCACGAACAGGTCGCCGTGACCGGCCGTCATGCCGACCGCGCCGTGCGTGACGAGCCGCGGCCCGTCGGCGATGCCCTGCTCGAACATCCGCGCCACGGTCATCTGCAGCTCGTCGGCGCCGAGATCGCGCAGGGTCGTGACTCCGGCGCGGGCCGCCTTGCGCGCGTTGTTCGCGATGTGGAACACCCGCTCCTCGCGCGGGGTGATCAGCGGCCAGGAGGCGAAGTCGGCGGTGCCCGCGCCCGAGTAGGCGCCGAGGTGCACATGGGTGTCGACGAGGCCGGGGATGATCGAGAGGGCCTCCTCTCCGCCGTGCGCCTCGACGGGGTCGACGGAGACGATCTCGTCGCCGTGCCACGCGAGGGCCGCCGTGCCGAGGGCGCGCCGCCCGTCCCAGATCGTGCCGGTGATGGTGTTGCCGCTCATGCCGCTCCTCTAGTCCTGTCCGCCGAAGCGGACGGCCGCCAGTCTCTCGCCGATCGCCACGACGGCGTAGGCCGCGACTCCCAGCGCCGTGATCACCGCGAGCGACGCCCACAGCTCGTCGTAGCGGAAGCCCGCCGAGGCGCGCTGCACCGCTCCGCCCAAGCCCTTGCCCGTGGCCAGCCACTCGGCCAGCATCGCGCCGCTCAGAGCGGAGGGGACAGCCACCTTGGCCGCCGCGAAGATCGCCGGCACCGCGGTGGGCAGGGCGACCTTGAGCAGCACGTCCAGCGGCGAGCCTCCGTAGACCGTCACCAGCTCGAACGACTCGCGCGAGAGCGAGCGCAGCCCGAACACCACGGTCACGAGCGCCGGGAAGAAGACGGCGACCGCTCCCACCACGGCGACCGCCGCGAGCCCGTTGCCGATCGCGAGCGTGATCAGCGGAGTGACCACGATCAGCGGCATCGACTTGAGCAGCATCGCGATCGGCATCACCGTGGCCTCGAGCGAGCGGACGAGCACGAAGAGCACCGCGATCGCGAGGGCGACGAGCATGCCCGCCGCGTAGCCGATCAGGGCGTCGAGCGCGGTGACGCCGAGGTTGCCGAAGACGACCGCGCGGTTCTCGGCGGCGTCGGCCTCGACGAAGAGGTAGGTCGCGACGTCGGTCGGCGTCTTGCCCAGGAGGGGCGAGATGTCGGCGATCGCGAGGAACGCGTACCAGAACGCGATCGCGAGCACCGCGGCGATCGCGAGCGGGACGAGCTCGGCACGGACGATGCGGAGCGCGAGGCGCGGCGTGAGGTCGCGGTCGCGGGCGCGGCGAGCGGGAGTGCGCGTGGCGCTCATACGACTCCTCCCGTGCGGCGCAGGACCGAGCGGCGGGTGGCGCGCGGCGTGCCGGTCACACGCGGCATGACCCAGCGCCCGACGGCCGCGATCAGCGCGTAGCCGAGGATCGTGACCACTCCGCTCAGCACCGCGAAGGCCCAGGCGCGCTCGACGTCCATCTGGCGCTGCGCGACCGCAAGCGCGACTCCGAGGCCCGTCGTCACTCCGCCGAGGTACTCGCCGAGCACGGCGCCGAGGATCGCCGCTGGCATGCCGACCTGGAGCGCCGTGAGCGTCGCGGGCACGGCCGCGACGGCCTGCACCTTCACGATCTGCGCCCAGCGGCTGCCGCGGTACGCCGAGACGAGGTCGAGCGCGGTGCGCGGTGCCGAGCGGACGCCCAGCAGCGCGCCGATCAGGGTGGTGAAGAAGACCAGGAGCGCGGCGAGGAAGATCGAGGTGGTCCGGCCGCCGAAGGTCACGAGGATCACCGGTCCGACCGCCGTCAGCGGGAGGCAGTGGCTGATCACGCCGATCTGCTCGATCACCCGGTGGGTCCACGGCAGCAGCAGCGCGACGACGGCGAGCGCCAGTGCCGCGATCGTGCCCCAAAGGTAGCCGCAGCCGGCGGCAAGCACGGTGTCGCCGACGTTGCGGAGGTAGAAGAGGGGACCGTCGCGGAGGAACGCGGCGACGATCGCGCCCGGGCTCGGCACCGCGCGGCTCTCGCGGTAGACGGTCTCGGCGAGGATCCACCAGACCGCGACGAACACCGCGAGTCCGGCGAGGACGCGCCAGTTCGTGCGCAGCCAGGTCACCCCTCGTCCTCCATCGCCACGCCGTGCTGAGAGAACAGCAGGTCGGTGATGCGGTCCTCGATCGCGTGGAACTCGGGACTGCGGAGCATCTCGACCGTGCGCGGACGCGGCAGGTCGATGTCGATGACCTCGACGATGCGCCCGGGCCGGGGCGACATCACGGCCACCGTGTCCGAGAGGAGGATCGCCTCGGCGATGCCGTGCGTCACCATCAGGGTGGTCGCCGGCCGCGCGGTCCAGATGCGCTGCAGCTCGAGGTTGAGCCGCTGGCGCGTCATGTCGTCGAGCGCGCCGAACGGCTCGTCGAGCAGGAGCAGATCGGGCTGCACCACGAGCGCGCGGGCGATCGAGGCGCGCTGGCGCATGCCGCCCGAGAGCTGCGACGGGTAGGCGTCCTCGAAGCCGGTCAGACCGACGAGGTCGAGCAGGTCCGGGATGCTGTCGCGCTTGGACGCCTGCCGCGTCAGCTCGAGCGGCAGCCGCACGTTGGAGCGCACCGAGCGCCAGGGCAGCAGAGCCGAGTCCTGGAATGCGATGCCCAGCTCGGCCTTCCGCTTCGTGCCGACGACGGGAGTGCCGTGGATCGAGACGGAGCCGGTGGTCGGCTTCTCGAGCCCGGCCAGCATCCGCAGGATCGTCGATTTGCCGCAGCCGGAGGGGCCCAGCAGCGACAGGAACGACCCGCGCGGAGTGACGAGGTCGACCTCGGCGAGCGCCTGCACCGACCGGGAGCCCAGGTCGAAGCGCTTGCTCAGGCCCGACAGGCGGATGCCCTCGGTGCCGTTCTCGATGGTGGTCAACGTCTCGTCCTCTCGCGCGGGTCGTCAGGGAGTGCTCGGGGGTCAGCCCTCGAGCAGCTCCGGGTGCTCCTCGTAGACCTCGTCGATCAGCGTGGTGTCGAAGAGCTCGTCGGCGTCGAGCTCGATGCCGGTCAGCGCGAGGGAGGCGACCGACTGCTCCTGCAGCTCGTCGCTGATGGTGAGCAGGCCGTTCTCGTCGGTCTCGGGAGTGCTGATCAGCTCGGTCTGGGTGACCATGACCTGCGCCTGCTCCTCCACCTTGTAGTTCTGGTCGGCGGCGTAGTCGGCGACCACGGTCTCGGCGGTCGCCTCGGGGTCGGCGACGGCGTCCTGCCAGCCCTGCACGAGGGCGAGCAGCAGCGCCTTCACCTTCTCGCGCTCGTCGTCGATGCTCGCCTGTGCGACCACGATCGTCTCGCCCACCATCGGCAGGCCGGTGTCGGCGAGCAGGAACTGCTGCGCCGAGAATCCGCGCTGGTTGAGCGTGTTGGCTCCGGCGGTCGCGTAGCCGATGTAGCCGTCGACCTGGCCGGTGGTCAGCAGCGTCGAATCGGTGAGGGGCACGCGATTCACGTCGGACTCGTCGATGTCGTTGGCGGCGAGGAACGCGCGCCAGACGAGGTCGTTGCTGTCGCTCACTCCGATGGTCTTGCCGACCATGTCCTCGGGGGTCTCGATCGGGGCGTCGGTCAGCGAGACGATCGCGAACGGGTTCTTCTGGTAGGTCGCTCCGACGATCTTCATCTCGGCGCCCTCCGAGATCGCGGGGCCGGTGATCAGCGGGGAGGAGACGCCGGCGAACGCGGATCCGCTCGCGATGGCGGTCTCGGCTCCGGTCGCGCCGGTGCCGCCGGGGGTCAGGGTGACGGAGTCGAAGCCTGCGTCGGCGAAGTAGCCGTTCGCGTCGGCGAGGTACTCGCCCGCGAACTCGACGTGGGGGACCCAGGAGAGCTGCATCGCGGCCTCGCCGAACGAGCCCTCCTCGCCCGAGCCGGAGGCGCTCGCGTCGGAGCCGCTCGAGCAGGCGGTGAGGGCGGTCGTGGTGGCCAGGGCCACGGCGAGCGCGCCGAGCACGGCGCGGCGACGCGAGCGGGTGAGGACGGTGAGGGGCATGCGGGCTCCAATGAGGCGTCGGATGGGGGATGGGGCGGGCCCGGGGGAAGGCGGGTTCCAGTCGACCGCAGTCGGGCGGCCGACCGCCTCGTCGCACGGAGGATTTCCCCGGCCGCGCACCGCCCGCTCCTCGATGCACGGGGAAACCGTGTTGCGGTCAGGTTTCCAGCCTGCCACTGCGGGTTTCAACTCCGCTGCTAGTGGAGCGACTCGCGCTCTTTTCACGTTCTATCTGCACGATCCGAGGAACAGCACCCGGTCGCCCGCAGCTCGACCTGAACGCGGGCCGCTCCCGCCCCTCCTCGGAGCGCAGCAGCCTGCAGAACATCAGCTGGCGAGGGGGTCTGTCGGCTGACAGCGGACAGACCCCCTTCGTGGCTGATGTTCTGCAGCCGGTGCGCGGCCGGCCGGGCCGGTCAGCTGCCGAGAGACGGGGTGTCGGTGGGGACGTCCGGCTGGTCGCCCTCAGCGGGCGGGGTCGGGTGCTCGCCGTCCGCCGGAGGCGTCGGGTGCTCGCCGTCGGCCGGAGGGGTCGGGTGCTCACCGTCCGCCGGCGGGGTCGGGTGCTCGCCGTCCGCCGGAGGCGTCGGGCGCTCGCCGTCCGTCGGCGGGGTCGGCCGCTCCCCGTCCGCAGGCGGCGTCGGCGGGGTCGGCCGCTCCCCGTCCGCAGGCGGCGTCGGCGGGGTCGGCCGCTCCCCGTCCGCCGACGGCAGCCCGCCGGCGGGGGCCCCGCGGGTCCGCACTCGCCCGGCGCAGGAGGCGTCGGCGCCGACCCCTCGCCCGGAGCATCCGTCGATCCCGGCGTCGGCGCATCCGGTGTCGCACTCGCCCCCGGTCCCGGCACGACGGACCCGTTCGGCGAGGCGGTGGCCGTGGGAGTCGCGGTGCCCGTCGCCGACGGCCCCGCCGCGAAGGCCGCCGTCGATCCCAGTGCCGCGAGCCCGAGCGCTCCCGCTGCGATGCCGACGACCAGTCGAGTGCGGGGGCGGCGCGGTCCGCGGGGCTGGTCGGTGGTGGTCTCGTCCATGATGATTCTCCTCCGTCCGGCGCTGCGGCGGACCCGGTCGGGCCCGGCTCGCCGCCGGTTCCTCATCAGACTCCGAAGCGGTTCTGAAGCCCCGCTTAAGAACAGCGTCCGCACAGGTGGCGCAGGGCCGGCCGATAACGGGCGCTCCTACGCTCGGCGGATGCCCTCCGCCGCCCGCGTCCTCCTCGTCGAGGACGACGACGCCCTCCGCTCCTCCGTCGACACCGCTCTGCGCAGCGAGCGCTTCACCGTGCGCGCCCTGGCCAGCGGTGAGGACCTCGCGCTCGAGGTCGCCTCGTTCGCGCCAGACCTCGTCGTCCTCGACTGGATGCTCCCCGGGCCCAGCGGCATCGTGCTCGCCGAGCGCCTCCGCCGCAGCAGCGACGCCGCGGTCATCATGCTGACCGCCCGCGACGCGGTCGACGACCGGCTGCGGGCGTTCGGCGAGGGAGTGGACGACTACGTCGTGAAGCCGTTCTCGCTCGCCGAGCTGGTCGCCCGGGTGACCGCCGTTCTGCGGCGCCGCGGGCGCATCCCGTCGATCATCGAGATCGGCGACCTGGTCGTCGATCCGGAGGCGGGTCGAGCCCGCCGCGCCGGCACGGCGCTGGACCTCACCGCGACGGAGTTCCGCCTGCTCGCGTTCCTCGCGGCGAGCCGGGGCCGCACGCTCACCAAGACGCAGATCCTCACCCAGGTCTGGGGCTACGACCACGTCGACCCCAACCTCGTCGAGGTGCACCTCAGCTCGCTGCGCAAGAAGATGGAGGCGCACGGCGACCGCCTCGTCCACACGGTCCGCGGCCTGGGCTACCGGGTCGACGCGTGAGCACCGCACCGCTGCGCACCGGATCGCTCCGCCTGCGGACCGTCGTCGCCGTGCTGGCCCTGCTCGCGGTGCTGCTGCTGGCACTCTCGGTGACGGTGCAGGTCGTCCTCGGCGACCGCCTCCGCTCGCAGATCGAGGAGCGGCTGGCCGATCGCGCCGCGGCCGCGGCCGCCCTGGTCGGCACGGTCGACGACGACGACCTCGCCTCCCGCCTCTCGGCGCAGGGCGTCTCGGTGCTGATCACGAGCCCCGAGGGCGAGGCGGTCGTCGCGGGTCCGAGCCCGGAGGAGCTGCGCCGCGGACCGGGGAGCGGCCTCCCCGCCGGCCCCGGTCCCGCTCCCGCCGCGCCGCCGTCCACGGCCGGCACGACCGACGCGCCCGCCTCCGCGGTCACCGTGACCTCCTCCTCCGTCACCGCCGACGACGACCTCGTCACCCTCGCCTCGACGCTCAGCGACGGCACCGAGCTGGTGCTGACCGCCGACGCGAGCTCGGTCGGCACGACCCTCGCATCGCTGAACGCGATCCTGCTCGGCGCCTCGGCCGCGTTCCTCCTCCTCGCGGCCGGCGCTCTCGTCGTGGTGGTGCGCGCGACGCTCCGCCCCCTCGAGCGGATGACGACGGTCGCCCGTTCCATCGCCCGCGGCGACCGCGGCCGGCGGCTGCGCCCCTCGCGCCCCTCCACTGAGCTGGGCCGCACCGCGACCGCGTTCGACGAGATGCTCGACGACCTCGAGACGGCCGAATCCGCTGCCCTCGCGGCCGAGCAGCGGATGCGCGCCTTCGTGTCCGACGCGGCGCACGAACTGCGCACCCCGGTCGCGGGCATCCGGGCGGCGGCGGACGCCCTGGTCCGCGCCGACGGCTCGAGCGAGGAGCGCGAGCGGCTGGCCGTTCTCGTGGTGCAGGAGTCGCTGCGCGCGGGTCGGCTGATCCAGGACATGCTCCTGATGGCGCGCCTCGACGAGGGTCTGGCGGTGCGCTCGGAGCCGGTCGACGTCTCGTCGATCGCCGGCGCGGTGCTCGAGCGCCAGCGCCTCCGCAGGCCGGGGATCGTGCTCGCACTGCGGAGCGACGCGGCGGTGCCGCCCGCCGACGGCGACCCCGACCGGCTCGAGCAGATCGTCGCCAACCTCGTCGAGAACGCGGGGCGCTTCGCCCGCTCGCGCGTCGACGTCGTGGTCGCGGCGACGCCGAGCGGAGTGTCGCTGACGGTCGACGACGACGGGCCCGGCGTCGCGGATTCGGAGCGCGAGCGGGTGTTCGACCGGCTCGTGCGCCTGGACGACGCCCGGAACCGTGCCGACGGAGGGGCGGGGCTCGGCCTGCCGATCGCCCGCGGCCTCGCCCGGGCCCAGGGCGGCGACCTCGTCTGCCTGCCGCGGGACGGAGGCGCGCGCTTCCGAGTCACGCTGCGGGCGGCTGCTCCGCAGAAGCCCCGGAGCGCGGAGGCCACGGGCGCCCGCCTCCCCCTCCGCGCGCAGACGAGCGCGCAGCCCTACAGCACGTAGAGCATCTCCTGGTAGGTCGGCAGCGGCCACAGGTCGTCCGCCACCACGTCCTCGAGCGCGTCGGCCGCCGTGCGGACGAGCGCCATGGCCGGCAGCAGCGCCGCCGCGGCGTGCTTCGCCTCGGCCTCGGCCGTGTGCCCCGGCTCGACCGCGAGGGCCGCCTTGAGCTCCGCCAGTGCCGACCGCAGCGCGTCGACCTGCTCCGAGACCTCCAGCAGCGGGTCGAGCGACGTGCCCACTCCGGCCGCCTTCATCGCGGCCACGTTCGAGGCCAGCTCGGTCTGGTGCCGCACGGCCGCGGGCAGCACGGTCGTGGTCCCCATCTCGAGCGTGAGGCGCGCCTCCACCCCGATGGTGAGCGCGTACTGCTCGAGCCCGATCTCGTAGCGCGAGTGCATCTCGCGGTGGTTGAACACGCGGTACTTCTCGAACAGCGCCAGCGCCGGCTCGGTGATCAGCTCGGGCAGGGCGTCGAGGGTCGTCCGCAGGTTCGCGAGCCCGCGCTTCTCGGCCTCGATCGGCCAGGCGTCCGCGTAGCCGTCGCCGTTGAAGACGATCGCGCCGTGCTCGGTGATGATCCCGGTCAACAGCGCCTGCACGGCCTCGTCGAAGTCGACCCCGTCGGCCACGTCCTTCTCGAGCCGCGTGGCGATCCAGTCGAGCGACTCCGCCATGATCGTGTTGATCGTGACCATGGGCCCCGCGACCGACTGCATCGACCCGGGAGCGCGGAACTCGAAGCGGTTGCCGGTGAACGCGAACGGGCTCGTGCGGTTGCGGTCGCCGGGATCGGTCGGCAGCACCGGCAGCGTGTCGACTCCGATGGTCATGTGACCCCGGCCCTTCGACGAGGTGGCCGGGCCCGACGCGATCTGCTCGAACACGTCGGCGAGCTGGTCGCCGAGGAAGATCGAGATGATCGCCGGAGGCGCCTCGTTGGCCCCGAGGCGGTGGTCGTTCGTCGCAGAGGCGACGGAGGCCCGCAGGAGCCCGGAGTAGCGGTGCACCGCGCGGATCACGGCCGCGCAGAACACCAGGAACTGCGCGTTGTCGTGCGGGGTGTCGCCCGGCACCAGCAGCGAGCCGAGCGAGGAGTTGCCGAGCGAGAAGTTCACGTGCTTGCCCGAGCCGTTGACGCCCTGGAACGGCTTCTCGTGGAACAGGATCTCCATCCCGTGCTTCTTCGAGATGGTCTTGAAGGTCGTCATCAGCAGCTGCTGGTGGTCCGCCGCGACGTTGCCGCGCTCGAACATCGGCGCGATCTCGAACTGGCCGGGTGCGACCTCGTTGTGCCGCGTCTTCGCGGGGATGCCGAGCTTGAACAGCTCGCGCTCGGTGTCCATCATGAAGCCGAGCACGCGCTCGGGGATCGCCCCGAAGTAGTGGTCGTCGAACTCCTGGCCCTTGGGCGGGGTGCTGCCGAAGAGGGTGCGGCCCGCGTTCATCAGATCGGGACGGGCGAGGAAGAAGTGCCGGTCCACCAGGAAGTACTCCTGCTCAGGGCCGCAGAACGAGACGATCTTCTCGTCGTCGGCGTGGCCGAAGAGTGCCAGGACGCGCTCGGCGTGCTCGCCCATCGCCTGCTGCGAGCGCAGGAGCGGCGTCTTGTGGTCCAGCGCCTCGCCGGTCATCGAGACGAAGACGGTGGGGATGCAGAGGGTGTTGCCGTTGGGGTTCTCGAGCACGTAGGCCGGGCTCGTCACGTCCCAGCCGGTGTAGCCGCGCGCCTCGAACGTGTTGCGCAGCCCTCCGTTCGGGAAGCTCGACGCGTCGGGCTCGCCCTGCACGAGGGTCTTGCCGGCGAACTCGGCGAGCGCCGCTCCGTCGCCCGTGGGCTCGAAGAAGCTGTCGTGCTTCTCGGCGGTCACGCCGGTGAGCGGGTAGAACACGTGGGCGTAGTGGGTGGCGCCCTTCTCGAGCGCCCAGTCCTTCATCGCGCTCGCGACCGCGTCGGCGACCAGCGGATCCAGGGTCGTGCCGCGCTCGATCGTCGAGATCACGGACTTGTAGACCGACTTCGGCAGGCGCTTGCGCATCACCGCGGTGCTGAAGACGTTGGCGCCGAAGACCTCGCCGGGCGCCTCCGACTCGTCGAAGCTGTGCGCCGGAGGAACGTAGGCCTCCACGTCGCGGATGGCCTGGAGGCGGACGGTGTTGCCACTCATCGGGTCTGTTCCCTTCGTCGCGGCGGACGGCCCGCCGTGCGCGGGGCACCGCTGCGCCCACAGTAGGGAGGCCGTGTCTCCGGGTCGTTTCGACGGCATGACGGTCTGCCCCGTCCGCGCCACCGTTCCGGTGACACGGGTTTCGTTGGTCCGCACAACAAATCCGGAACCGCACGCGGCAGAATGGGGCCATGACGCACCGGAGCAACTGGGCGGGCACCTACGAGTACCGCGCCGCCGACATCCTCGAACCCGAGTCGATCGAGGAGGTGCAGTCCCTGGTCCGCTCGAGCGACCGGATCCGCGCCCTCGGGACCCGCCACTCCTTCAACGCCCTCCCCGACACCCCCGGCACCCTGCTGCACCTGGGCCGCCTCTCGCCCGACCCGGTGATCGACGCCGACGCGAGCACCGTGACGGTCGGAGGAGCGACGCGCTACGGCATCGTCGCCCAGCACCTGCACGCGGCCGGCTACGCCCTGCACAACATGGGCTCGCTCCCCCACATCTCCGTCGCCGGCGCGATCTCGACCGGCACCCACGGGTCCGGCGACCGCAACGCCAACCTCTCCTCCGCCGTCTCGGCGCTCGAGCTCGTCACCGCCGATGGATCGCTCCGCACGGTCCGCCGCGGCGAGCCCGGCTTCGAGGGCCTGGTCGTCGGACTCGGCGCCTTCGGCATCGTGACCCGCGTCACCCTCGACGTCCAGCCGACGTTCGACGTGCGGCAGGACGCGTTCGTCGACCTGCCCTGGGACCGCGTGCTCGACGACTTCGACGCGATCACCTCCTCCGCCTACAGCGTCAGCCTCATGACGCACTGGTCGAGCCCCACGGTCGAGCAGCTGTGGCTGAAGACCAAGGTCGAGAAGGGGAGCGTCGCCGACGTCGACGCGACGCACCTGGGCGCGATCGCGGCCTCCGCGAGCCTGTTCGCCGTGTCGGAGGGAGTGGACTCGAACCTGAACCCGTTCGGCGGGTCGGTCGGGCCGTGGTCCGAGCGACTGCCGCACTTCCGTCTCGATCGCGAGCCGAGTGCCGGCGACGAGATCCAGAGCGAGTACATGGTGCCGCGCTCGAGGATCCGCGAGGCGATCGTCGCGCTGCGCGCGATCGGCGACCGGATCGACGAGGTCCTGCTGATCACGGAGCTGCGCACCATGGCGGGCGACGACCAGTGGCTCTCGCCGGCGTCCGAGCGCGACAGCGTCGGCATCCACTTCACCTTCGCGAAGAACCGCGCGGGAGTCGACGCCGTGCTGCCCGCCGTCGAGGGCGCGCTGCTGCCGCTGGGCGCCCGGCCGCACTGGGGCAAGCACTTCCTGGCCGGAGCGGACGAGATCGCCCCGCTCTACCCGCACCTGCCCGAGTGGCGTGCGCTGGTGGCGGAGTGGGATCCCTCCGGCCGCTTCGCGAGCGACTTCGTGCGCGAGCGCCTGCTGGGCTGACGCCGGCGCGAGATGCCACTCCGGTACGCGACACGCCGACGAAGGCGTACCGGAGTGGCATCTCGCGGGCTCGTCAACGGGGTGATCCCGCCTCGGGTGGGGTCGTAGCGTCGAAGGGGACGAGAGGGAGGCACCCATGCCGGCACGCGACGAGATCCCGTCGACCATCGAACGCTCCGAGAAGCACGCGCAGGACCTCTGGTCGGCGGCGCACGACTCCGCCGTCGAGAGCTACGGAGAAGGCGAGCGCGCGCACCGCACCGCCTTCGCCGCGCTCAAGCACGAGTACGAGAAGGTCGGCGACCACTGGGAGCGCAAGGACGAGAACGGCCCGTCCGACTCGCGCGCCGCCGAGCGCGGCACCGACGGCGGCGGCGAGACGGCGGGCGGAGTCGACGCGAACGCCTCGAAGGCGCACCTGCTCGACCTCGCCAAGCGCCTCGAGATCTCGGGCCGCTCGCGCATGACGAAGGACGAGCTCGTCGAGGCCCTGCAGAAGGAGAACGCCCGCCAGACCCGCAAGGCCCGCTGACCCCCTGCTGGTCGAGTAGCCGCGCAGCGGCGTATCGAGACCCGACACCGCCCGGACACGGGGATCTCGATACGCCCGCTCCGCATCCCCTGCTGGTCGAGTAGCCGCCGCAGGCGGCGTATCGAGACCCCCGTCACCAGAAGGCCGGATCCCGATACGCCCCGCCCGTCACCGCAGCAGCACCGGCCCCGCCCCGATCGCGACGCGGAACAGCGCGTACGGGTAGGCGCGCAGGTCCACTCCGCCCTGGTAGTCGGCCTGCCGGTGCAGCTGGTTCGCCGTGAAGTAGAGGTGCTCGTCCGTCGCGACCGACATCGTGTCGGGCCACAGCATCCGCTCGTCGTGGACCAGCGTCTCGAGCACGCCGTCGGTGCGGCGGCGCAGGATCGCGTTGTGCTCGTAGTCGGTGGCGTAGAAGCGCCCGAGCGCGTCGGTCTCGAGCCCGTCCGATCCGCCGCCCTTGTCGCCCTCGTCGACGACCGTGGCCGCGACCTCCTCGTCCGGAAGCGCGCGGTCCACGAGCGCCGCCGTCGACACGCTCCACCAGCGCCGGGAGACGAGCGGGCAGTACCAGAGCCGCTCGCCGTCGGCCGAGATCGCGATGCCGTCGGCGCCCATGGTCACGGGCTGCGGATCGCCGTCCTCCGGCCGCTTCATCAGCACGCGCCCCTCCGCCACCGGCACCATCTTTGGCGGCGTGAGCGCCTTCGTCGACGGGTGCTCGTGCAGCCGGCGCCACGCCTCGCCCGACTCGAGGTCCACCACGATCAGCCCGTTGGGCCCGGAGTCCGCGGAGTCGGTGATGTACGCGACTCCCCGGCGCAGATCGAAGCGCACGTCGTTGAGGTAGGTCGTCGGCAGTGCCACATCGGGCTCGAACACGATCACCTTCTCGACCGTGTCGGTGGCGAGGTCGACGCAGACGAGCTTCGGTCCACCGCGCTCCGTCGGCTGGAACAGCGGGCTGCCGGTGTCGAGGATCCACAGCCGGTCGGCCGGATCGACGACGATGCTCTGCACCGAGACGAGCGCGTTCTCGTCGTGGTCGCTCGCGGGGCTGTTCCACTCCTCGCTCGGGAACGGCACCGCCACTCCGTCGCGCAGCTCGACGACCGTCGCCGGCACCTCGTCGCCCCACTTCGGGAAGTTCACGAAGATCCGCCCGGTGTGCGAGACGCTGACCCCGGTGGGCATCGGCCCGCTCTCGAACGCGTGCACCAGCTCGAGCTCGCCGACCGGCTCGTCGACCGGTCTGGTCTCGCGCCCGGCGTCGTGCTGTCCCCAGAAACCCATCGGATGCCCTCCTCGCGTCGGCCGCGCGGCTCGCGACCTCCCCTCCGACGCTAGGCACGCGGGGCGCGGAGCGGGGGCCGCTTGACAGCTCGCGGAGGAGCGAGGCAGCGGGCCGCGCCCGGTGGCGCGCTCAGCGCAGCGAGTCCCGCACCGCCGTCAGCCCGAGCTCCAGCTCGGCGAACGTCGTCGACAGCGGCGACAGACCGATCCGGATGCCGTCCGGGTTCCGGAAGTCCGGGATCACGCCGCTCGCCTGCAGCCGCGGCACCAGCTCCGCGAACGACTCGTGGTCGATCGTGACGTGCGAGCCCCGGGCGGCGGGGTCGCGCGGAGTCGCCACCCGCACGCCGAGCGGCACGAGCCACTCGTCGACGAGCTCCAGCGCGTACGCCGTCATCGCCTCCGACTTCGCGCGGATCGCCGGCATCCCCACCTCGGCGATCAGCGCGATCATGTCCTGCATCGCGAGCATCCCGGTGATCGGAGGCGTGCCGCTGAGGAAGCGCCTCATCCCCTCGGCCGGACGGTAGCCGGGCCCCATCTCGAACATGTCGGCGACGCCCATCCAGCCCTGGATCGGCTGCGTCAACGACTCCTGGTGCCGCTCGGCGACGTACGCCCAGGCCGGCGCGCCGGGCCCGCCGTTGAGGTACTTGTAGGAGCAGCCCACGGCGAGGTCGGCGCCCCACGCGTCGAGCTCCATCGGCACGGAGCCGACCGAGTGGGAGGCGTCCCACAGCACGAGCGCGCCGGCGTCGTGCGCCTGCGCGGTGATCGCAGCGGCGTCCGCGAGGAAACCCGAGCGGTAGGCGACGTGGCTGAGCAGCACGAGCGCGGTGCGGTCGCCGAGGACCGGCTCGAGGTCCTCGGGCCGTACGCCCGCCTGCGGATCGGCCGAGACCCAGCGCAGCGTCGCTCCGGTCTCGGCCGCGATGCCCTCGAGCACATAGCGGTCGGTCGGGAAGTTGTCGGTGTCGACCACGACCTCGTCGCGGCCGAGGGGCAGCTGGTGCGCGAGCGCGGCGCGAGCGAGCTTGTAGAGCAGCACGGTGGTGGAGTCGGCGACGACGGTCTGCCCGGCCGCCGCTCCGAGCGCCGCGGCGCCGAGCGCGTCGCCGACGGCGAGCGGCATCTCGAGCCAGCTCTCGGACCAGCCGCGGATCAGGCGACCGCCCCACTCCTCCTCGGCGAAGCGCTGGAGCCGCTCGATGCTGGCGCGCAGCGGCCGCCCGAGCGAGTTGCCGTCGAGGTAGGAGCGCACCTCGGGGGTGCGGACGAAGAGCTCGGGGTACTGCGCGAGCGGGTCCCGGGCGTCGAGGGGATGCATGCCCTCACCCTACGGTCGCGGTGGCGCCTCTTCCGGGGGTGGACGGCGGCGGCTCCTCGCTGCCCACTCCTCGAAACTCGTCGTACTCGAGCCCGAGTACGACAACTCCTGCGGACTCGAACCCCTCCGATCCCGTGCCGTGCCGGCGCTGCCGCCGACTCCTCGGAAGTCGTCGTACTCGACCCCGAGTACGACCATTCCTGCGGACTCGAGCTCCTACCCTCCCGCTCTGCCGGTAGTTGCGGGAAGGGCGAGCCGTTACCGCAACTTCCGCGGAAGCACGGCGGCTCCGCCCGCGCTCGCCCCGCACCGCCCCCGCAACCCTGAGAAATCAACGAGCAGACGCCGATCCGCCCCGCACCTACCGTCGAGACAGGACGACCCTCGCCCCCGATCCCCGGAGCCGCCCCATGCCCGCAACGCCCACCGGACTCGCGCACGAGCCGCGCGTCCTCCGCTCCGCACCCGCCCTCGCCCGCCGCTCCGACGACATCCAGGAGCACTCCGCATGAGGCTGACCGACACCAGCGACCTGTGGTGGCGCTCCGCCGTCTACTACAACCTCGACGTGAAGACCTTCATGGACTGGAACGACGACGGCGTCGGCGACCTCGAGGGCCTCGCGCACCGGATCGACTACCTCGCCGAGCTCGGCGTCAGCTGCCTCTGGCTCGCCCCGTTCTACCGCTCGCCCGGCAAGGACAACGGCTACGACATCAGCGACTTCTTCGGAGTGGACGAGCGCTACGGCCACCACGGCGACGTGGTCGAGGTGATCCGGACTGCCCACGACCGCGGCATGCGCGTGATCATCGACCTGGTCGTGAACCACACGTCCGACCAGCACCCGTGGTTCCAGGCCGCGCGCTCCTCCCCCGACAGCCCGTACCGCGACTACTACGTCTGGCGCGACGAGGTGCCGGCCGACCAGCCCGCGAACGTGTTCCCCGACGTGGAGGACGGCGTCTGGTCCTTCGACGGCGAGGCCGGCCAGTACTACCTGCACAACTTCTACCGGCACCAGCCCGACCTCAACACTGACAATCCTGCGGTGCGCGACGAGATCGCGAAGCTGGTCGGATTCTGGCTGCAGCTCGGAGTCGACGGCTTCCGCGTCGACGCGGTCCCGTTCCTGATCGAGCCGGGCGCGCACGACGAGCACGAGTGGCTGCGGCTGCTGCGCCGCTTCGTCTCGCGCCGCTCGGGCGAGGCGATGATGCTCGGAGAGGTCAATGTGAGCCGCGACCAGCAGCTCGCCTTCTTCGGCGGGGCCGACGCCGACGAGCTCTCGATGCAGTTCGACTTCATCGGCAACCAGCGCCTCTACCTGGCGCTCGCCCGCGGCGACTCGACACCGCTGGCGGAGGCGATCGCGAGCCGTCCCGAGATCTCGATCGGCAGCCAGTGGGCCAACTTCGCCCGCAACCACGACGAGCTGACCCTCGACCAGCTCGAGGACTCCGAGCGCGACGAGGTCTTCGCGGCGTTCGCTCCGGACGAGGCGCAGCGGATCCACGGACGCGGCATCGTCCGCCGCCTGCCGCCGATGCTGGGCGGCGATCCCCGCCGCCTCCACATGGTCTACAGCCTGCTGTTCTCGCTCCCCGGCGCCCCGGTGCTCTACTACGGCGAGGAGATCGGCATGGGCGAGAACCCGTCGATCCCGGGACGCGGCGCCGTGCGGACGCCGATGCAGTGGAGCTCGGCCGCGAACGGCGGCTTCTCGCGCGCGGACGCGTCCGCACTGATCGCGCCCGTCACGGGGGACGGCTTCAGCCCCGAGCACGTGAATGCCGCCGACCAGCTCAAGTCCCCGGAGTCGCTGCTCGCGCACCTGAAGGGCCTCGCGTGGCTCTACCGCCGCTCCCCCGAGATCGGCTGGGGCGAGTACACGCACCTCCCCGCCGACGAGTCGTGCGTCTTCGCGCACCGCATGTCGGCGTCGACCGGGACGACCGTGGCTGTGCACAACTTCGCCTCGAGCCCGCGGACTGCGGCGCTGACCGTGCCCGACGTGGAGCCGGGCGCGCGCCTCGTCGACTCGCTGAGCTCGGAGGAGTACCCGGTCGGCGACGACGGCGCGGTGTCGATCCCGATCGACGGCTACGGCGGCCGCTGGTTCCGCCTGCTGTCGTCCGGCTCCCGCCGCCTCGTCTGACGCGGTCGCCGCGCTCCGAGCGCCGACTCCGCGAGAGTCGTCGTACTCGTGCCCCCGTACGACGACTCCTGCGCACTCGGCGGCGGTGCTCGCCGCGTCGGAAGCCACCCGGGCGCGACTCCGCAGGAGTTGTCGTACTCGAGGCCCAGTACGACGACTTCCGCGTACTCGGCGCGGTGCTCGGCGCGCCTGAACCCACCCGGCCGGCGACTCCGCAGAAGTCGTCGTACTCGAACATCCAGTACGACAACTTCTGCGGACTCGAAGGGAGTCCTGCAGACGCGGGGGTCCGACCGCCCCGCATCCGCCTGAGAGTCCGCGAGGCGTTCTCACGGGAGACGTCCCTACTGTTGCTCCGTGGATCTCGACACCCTCCTCAACATCGGCCTCGTCGTCCTGTTCGTGCTGATCGGAGGAGTGTTCGCCGGCACCGAGATGGCGATCGTCAGCCTCCGCGAGAGCCAGGTCCGCGCCATCGAGGCGCAGGGCGAGCGCGGGGCCCGCATCGCGACCCTCGTGCGGAACCCCAACACGTTCCTCTCGGCCGTCCAGATCGGCGTCACGCTCGCCGGCTTCTTCTCCTCCGCCTACGGAGCGTCGACGATCGCGCCCGACCTCGCCCCTCCGCTCGAGGCGCTGGGCCTGTCGGCCGGAGTCGCCTCGACGGTCGCGTTCATCGGCCTCACGCTGGTCATCGCCTACCTCTCGCTCGTGCTCGGCGAGCTGGTGCCCAAGCGACTCGCCATGCAGAAGTCGGTCGCCTTCACCAAGGTCCTGGCACCGCCGCTCAACGGGTTCGCGCGCCTGATGCGCCCCGTGATCTGGCTGCTCTCGGTCTCGACCGACGGAGTCGTGCGCCTGCTCGGCGCCGACCCGCGCGAGAAGGGCGAGAGCGTCTCGGCCGACGAGGTGCGCGACATGATCTCGAGCAACACCGAGATCCACGAGGACAGCCGGCGCCTGCTCACCGACATCTTCCGCGCCGACGACCGCCGCGTCGCCGAGGTGATGCGTCCGCGCCCGGACGTCGACTTCCTCCGCGGGGAGCTGCCGCTCGAGGAGGGGTACCGCGCGGTCCTCGACCAGCCGCACTCGCGCTACCCCGTCGTGGGCGAGAACCGCGACGACGTGCTCGGCTTCGTGCACGTGCGCGACCTCATGGCGGCGTTCCCGGAGGCGGGCGAGCCCGGCACCGCGAGCAGCGTCTCGGACATCACCCGCCCGATCCTCGCCGTGCCCGGCTCGACGAAGGTGCTCGCCGCGCTCCGCACGATGCGGCAGGACGGCCACCAGATCGCCGTCGTCGTCGACGAGTACGGCGGAACCGACGGCATCATCACGCTCGAGGACCTGCTCGAGGAGCTGGTCGGCGAGATCTACGACGAGTACGACGGCGCCCGGCAGGACGTCGACGCGAAGGCGGCCGAGCAGCTGCAGGACGTCGACGGCGGCATGATCCTCGAGGACCTCGAGGAGCTGCTCGGAGTGGAGCTGCCCGACGGCCCGTACGAGACCGTGGGCGGATACATCCTCGACCGCATCGGCCGGGTGGCCGTGGTCGGCGACTCGATCGTCGTCGGCGAGTACGTCCTCCGCGTCGCCGAGACGGATCGCTACCGCATCTCGCGCGTGACCCTCACCCCGCAGCCGGCCTCGTCGAGCCCCGCGGAGCCGGCCGAGCCGTCCGTCTAGCCCCGGCTCCCCGGCAACGGCGGCGACCCGGGCGGTCGTCCCGCGCGTCTCACGGCAGCCGCGTCTCCACCCACCGCGTCGCCGGAAGCCCCCGCGCTCCCGGCCGCGCGACCCACAGCCCGCCCGCGAACGGATGCGCCGCCCGCTCGTCGGCCGAGAGGTCGCGCGACGCCGACGTGATCACCGCCACGTCGAGCCCCTCGCCCGCGAAGGCGATGCTCGAGCAGTGCGGCGCGTCGATCCGCACGCCCTCGCCCTCGACGAGGCGCCCCTCGGAGTCGTAGACGCGCACGCCGGAGCCGCCCCAGATCGAGACCCACAGACGACCGTCGGCGTCGACGGTCATCCCGTCGGCGAAGACCCCCTCCTCGAGTTCCACGAACGTCTCGCGCGCGCCGTGCGACCCGTCGAAGTAGGGCCGTCGGAAGATGACGCCCGACTCGGTGTCGATCGAGTACATCACCGCACCGTCGGGAGACCAGCCGAGCCCGTTCGAGAGCCGCAGGTCGTGGTCGAGCACGGTCACCGAGCCGTCGTGCTCGAGGCGGAGCAGCACGTCGTCGCCCACGGACTCGCCGAGGGTGAGCGAGCCGACCACGAGCCGTCCCTGCGGGTCGATGGAGCCGTCGTTGAAGCGGTGCCCCTCGGGCAGCAGCTCCGAGCCGGTCGTCAGCGACCCGTCGACCTCGAGGATCGCGAGCCGTCGAGTCAGGGCGACGAGCACCCTCCCGTCGCCGATCGGCAGCGCGCAGCCCACCTGCTCGCCGACGTCCGACCGCGAGACCGCGCCGAGCCCCTCGGGAACGAGCGGAGCGGACAGCACCGCCCCCGCCTCGATGTCGACCCAGGTGAGGCGGCCGGTCGAGGCGTCCCAGACGGGGCCTTCGCTGAGGACGTTGGAGGGGGTGCCCGCGGGCGTCGCGTCGATCATGGACTCAACCTAGCCAAGGCGCCCGGGCACCGTCCCGGGGGTGGACGCCGCCGGGGAGAACGCGGTGGAACCCCGGCTGTGGAGGAGCCGACTCGAGCGCGACCGCGACCCGAAACGGACAGTTCTACACCCTCCGCACCCCACTCCGATAGCCCGACGATACGAATTCCCGCGCGGGTCTATCGTCGTGTCTCGCCGCGACCGGAGGGGCCTCCCGCAGAACGAACCGGGGCGACAGGAAGGCGTGCGCCATGTCGACCACCGACACCCCTCGGGGCCCCGTCCGGAGCCTCGTCCCCGCCCGGATCGACCGGCTCCCGTGGACGCGGTTCCACTGGTCGATCGTCGTCGGCCTCGGCTTCTCCTGGGTCCTCGACGGACTCGAGATCCAGATCGTCGCGAGCGCCGGCTTCGCGAAGGAGTTCGACCTCTCGGCCGCGCAGGTCGGCGTGCTGGGCACCGTCTACCTCGTCGGCCAGATCGCGGGCGCCCTGATCTTCGGCCGCCTCAGCGACAAGCTCGGACGCCGCAAGCTCTTCATCCTCACCCTCGTCATCTACCTGCTCGCGAGCGGCATCGCCGGCCTCTCGCCGAACTACGCGTTCCTCGCGGTGTTCCGCTTCTTCGCGGGCATGGGCATCGGCGGCGAGTACGCGGCGATCAACTCCGCGATCGACGAGCTCATCCCCTCCAAGTACCGAGGACGCGTCGACATCGCCATCAACGGCACCTACTGGGGCGGTGCCGCGCTGGGCTCCGCCGCCAACCTGTTCTTCCTCAACGACGAGATCTTCGCCGAGAACGTCGGCTGGCGGCTCGGCTTCTTCCTCGGCCCGATCCTCGGACTCGCGATCATCTACCTCCGCCGCCACATCCCCGAGAGCCCGCGCTGGCTGATGACGCACGGCCGCGAGGAGGAGGCGGAGCGCACGGTCGACGAGATCGAGCGCCGCGTGCAGAACGAGGGCGGTGTCCTCGAGCCGGTGGACGACGCGAAGGCGATCACCGTGAAGGCCACCGAGAGCATCCCGTTCCGCACCATCGCACGGGTGCTCATCCGGCAGTACCCGAAGCGGACGCTGGTGGGCGCCACGATGATGGTCACCCAGTCCTTCCTCTACAACGCCATCTTCTTCACCTACGCGCTGGTGCTCGAGAACTTCTACGGCGTGGAGCAGAGCGCCGTCTCGTACTTCTTCTTCCCGTTCGCGATCGGCAACCTGATCGGCCCGCTGGTGCTCGGCCACCTGTTCGACGTGTGGGGCCGGCGGAAGATGATCTTCCTCACCTACGGGGTGTCGGGAGCGGTCCTCGCCCTGTCGGCCGTGCTGTTCAGCATGGACGTGCTGACCGCGACGACGCAGACGATCCTCTGGTGCGTCTCCTTCTTCTTCGCCTCCGCGGGCGCCTCGAGCGCCTACCTCACCGTGAGCGAGATCTTCCCGCTCGAGCTGCGCAGCCAGGCGATCTCGTACTTCTTCACCCTCGGCCAGATCGCCGGTGCGATCGCCCCCACGCTCTACGGCGTGCTGATCGGCGACGGCAGCGACCGAGGCCCGCTCACGATCGGCTACTTCGTCGGTGCGGCCGTGATGATCGTCGGCGGGGTCGTGGCGCTGGTCTTCGGCGTCGACGCCGAGCGCCGCAGCCTCGAGAGCATCACCGAGCCGCTGTCGACGGTCCGCGACGGCGACTGACGTGCAGAACGTCGGCCGGGAGTGCCGCTCAGCCGCGATCGTGGCCGGCGGGCACTCCTGACCGACGTTCTGCACCACGCGCGCGCCGAGGAGCAGCGGCGCTGATCCGCCGAACCGGACTTCCCTCGCGGAGGGTCACGCGCACAACATCAGCCAGGAGCAGGGTCTAACCCCTGACAGCCGACAGACCCCCTCCTCAGCAGAGGTTCCGCATCCGCTCCACCTCGAGCAGGCCCAGGGCACTCGCCCGCCACATCCGGCCCCTCGGGCAGGGTCACGCGCACAACATCAGCCAGGAGCAGGGCATAACGCCTGACAGCCGACAGGCCCCCTCCTCAGCAGAGGTTCCGCGGCTCAGAGCGCCCCGGGCGGCACCGGCGGCGCGTCCGGCACCTCGTCGACCGCGGTCCGCGGCCAGATGACGGTGGGCATCCGCTGCCGCTCGGTCAGCGCGAGCGCCTCGCGCACATGGCCGAGCACGTGCGCGGCGAACCCCGCATCGGCTGCGCCCGGCGGCTCGAACGCGTCGAGGAGGTCGCGGAGCACGCGCTCAGGAGGGACGGGGAGCTGTTCGGGTTCGTTCACGTCGACCACTGCCGATCCGGTGGTGGGTCTCGCGCCGGGATTCGGGGCACGGCGCGAGTGGAGAGAGGGTCGACGCCGCGGCGCCGGCTCGAGCGGGGACTCCCGTCCCCGCCGTCGCACCGGGTGCGGACTCGACGTGGTCGTCGTCGGCACCCTGTCATCCATCGTCCAAGGCTCCCCGCCAGCGCCCCCTCCTGGGAGTGGGTTGACAGCGCTCCTGCGGGCCTCGGTCAGCGCAGCCCGTCCAGCACCGCCTCCAGCTCGTCGACCGCGAAGTCGATCTCGTCCTCGGTGACGACCAGCGGAGGAGCGAGCCGGATCGTGGATCCGTGCGTGTCCTTCGCCAGCACGCCGCGTGCCATCAGCGCCTCGCAGACCGCCCGGCCCGAGGCGAGCGCCGGGTCGATGTCGATACCGGCCCAGAGTCCCGCGCCGCGCACCGCGACGACGCCGCGGCCGATAAGCGCGGTCAGGCGCGCGTGGAGCTGCGCGCCGCGGGCGACGGCGAGCGCCTGGTACTCGCCCGTGGCGAGCATCCCGACGACCGCGAGGCCGACGGCGGCGGCGAGCGGGTTGCCTCCGAAGGTCGAGCCGTGCTGACCCGGCCGCAGCACCCCCAGCACGTCGGCGTTCGCGACCACGGCCGAGACGGGCACGATGCCGCCGCCGAGCGCCTTGCCCAGCAGGTACACGTCGGGCACGACGCCGACCAGGTCGCAGGCGAACGTCGCGCCGGTGCGGCCCAGGCCCGACTGGATCTCGTCGGCGATGAAGAGGACGTTGCGGCGCGAGGTGATCTCGCGCACCGCGGGGAGGTAGTCGGCCGGCGGCACGACGATGCCCGCCTCGCCCTGGATCGGCTCGATCAGCACGGCGACGGTGTCCTCGTCGATCGCGGCCTCGAGCGCGGCCGCGTCGCCGAACGGCACCGTGCGGAACCCGGGCGTGAACGGCGCGAAGCCGTCGCGCGCCTCCGCGTCGTCGCTGAACGAGATGATCGTGGTCGTGCGCCCGTGGAAGTTGCCCGCGGCGACGATGATGTTCGCGCGTCCCGGCGTCACTCCTTTCACCCGGTAGCCCCAGGCGCGCGCGACCTTGATGCCCGATTCCACGGCCTCGGCGCCCGTGTTCATCGGCAGCACCATGTCCTTGTCGGCGAGCGCCGCGAGCGCGGTGACGAACGGGCCGAGCCGGTCGTTGTGGAACGCGCGGCTGGTGAGGGTGACGCGATCGAGCTGCTCGCGGGCCGCGGCGAGCAGCACCGGGTGCGAGTGGCCGAAGTTCACGGCGGAGTAGGCGGCCAGGCAGTCGAGGTAGCGGCGGCCCTCGACGTCGGTGATCCACGCGCCCTCGCCGGTCGCGGCGACGACGGGCAGCGGGTGGTAGTTGTGGGCGGCGTGCGCCTCCTCCTCGGCGATCAGGGCGGCGGAGGCGGTGGTCGTGTCCAGGATGCTCATGTCGGTCCTCTCGTGATCGCGGATCAGCGGCGCAGCTCGAGGGTGCAGCACTTCACGCCGCCGCCGCCGAGCAGCAGCTCGGACAGGTCGACGCCGATCGGCTCGTAGCCGCGCTCGCGCAGCTGGCGCTCGAAGCCGGTGGCGCGCGAGGCGATGACCACGTGCAGTCCGTCCGAGAACGAATTGAGGCCCAGCACGGAGGCGTCCTCCTCCGACACCAGGATCGCGTCGGGGTAGAGGCGCTGCAGCGTGCGATTGCCCTCGTCGCTGAACGCGCTGGGCAGGTAGGCGATGGTGGAGTCGTCGAGCACGGCGATCGCCGTGTCGAGGTGGTAGAACGACGGATTCACGAGCTCGAGGGTCACGACCTCGCGGCCGAAGACGCGGGCGACCTCGGCGTGCGAGTCCGAGGCGGAGCGGAAACCGGTGCCCGCGAGGATGCGCTCGCCGACCAGGAGGAAGTCGCCCTCGCCCTCGTTGACCTCCTCGGGGACGCGCACGTCGAAGCCGGCGCCGCGGAACCAGTCCATGTAGGCGGGGCCCTCGGGCTGGCGCTCCGGGTAGGTGAAGGAGGCGCCGTAGGCGATGCCGTCGATCACGAAGCCGCCGTTCGCGGCATAGACCATGTCGGGCAGGCCCGGCTCGGAGTCGATCAGCTGCACGTCGAAGCCGAGGCCGACGTAGGTGTCGTGGAGGGTCTGCCACTGGCGGACGGCCAGCGCGGTGTCGGTCGGGACCTGCGGGTCCATCCACGGGTTGATGCGGTACACGACGGTGAAGTGCTCGGGGCGGCACATCAGGACCGTCTTGGCGACGGGGGTGCGGGTCGTCGCGTCGGGTCGTGCGGCGGTGTCGGTCGTGTCGGTGGGAAGCACGGCGGTGTCGGTCATTCGAGTCCTCCTGCGAAAGGCTGCGGATGAGCGGACCGGGTCCAGTGGCGCCGGGTCCCGCGGAGGATCATCGCGGAGTGGCGCACGCTCGGCCCCAGTCTCGCACGCGCGGATCCTGCGATGTCCTCCACTGGGCGCACGGTTTCGGCGGAAAGCCGCCGGCCTAAGCACGATCGTTGCGCACAGGGCACCTACCGGCGCGACCCCCTCCGGCCCGCCACCCCTCCCTTTCGGGGGAAGGCGACGACCTCCCGACGCCCCCTCCGGTACCGACCCGATCACTAGTCTTCAGTCATCGCATCCGTCGCGGTCCTCCGCGGATCCTCTCGAAAGACTCGCCGTGCACACACCTCGCCGCCGCCTGCTCCCCCTCTCCTGCGTCGGCGTCGCCGCCGTGCTGCTCGCCGGCCTCGCCGCCGGACCCGCGGCGGCGGATCCGCTCGCGCCCGTGTCGCCCGCGGCCCCGGCCGACAGCTCCCGCGACCTCGCCTCCCTCGTCGCCGGCTCCGCCGAGCGCGAGGGCGCCGTTCCGCTCTCCCCCGTGAAGACGCAGCGTCAGACGGTCGACGCCACCGCGACCGCCGACGAGGTCGTGCTCTCGGGCCGCATCGTCCTGTCCGGCGCCGACGACGCGAACCCCGCGCCGACCGGCGACGCCTACTTCCTGCGCATCGAGGACGACCGCGGCGGCATCGTGGCCGAGGTCACGACCGCCGCCGACTTCAGCGTCTCGCTGCCCGCCGGCACGAACTACTACCTCCAGGCGTCGGTGCCCGGCAGCACCGCCTGGTACCCCACCTGGTTCGGCGACACTCCGATCGGAGTCGAGGCCGACGCGCTCGCGAAGGACCGCGACGACCTCGTGATCACCCTGCCCCGCACGGCCGCGGCGAGCGGCGGAGTCTTCACTCCCGCCGGCGCGGCCGACCCCACCTCGTGGGTCGTCCAGGCCTACTGGTTCGAGGAGGACGCCGGAACGCTGTACCCGTTCGACGAGACGGCCACGAGCAGCGCTCCGAACACCTGGGCCGACTGGTCCCTGTCGGGCGAGGACGCGCTCCCCCTCGGCGAGTACGTGTTCCGCGTCACCCAGCCGGGCTACCCCGCCTTCGACGACCAGTACTTCTCGAACCTCCCCTACGTGCAGCCGAAGGCGATCACGACGCTGCCTGCTGCCGGACTCTCCGGCGTCGACTTCCGCCCGACCGGCTTCGCGACCGAGACCGACCGCGTCTTCGGCTCCGACCGCTACGCGACCTCGGCCGCGACGACGCAGCTGGCCTTCGGCGACGACGGCACCCTCCCGGTGCTCTACATCGCCAGCGGCGAGAAGTGGCCGGATGCGCTCAGCGCCGGACCGGCGGCCTCCGTCCAGGGCGGAGCACTCCTGCTCACCGACCCGAACCGCGTTCCCGCGGTGATCTCGGCCGAGATCGAGCGTCTGAACCCCGAGCGGATCGTCGTGGTCGGCAGCTCGCTCTCGGTCAGCGACCAGGTCTTCCAGACGCTCCAGCGCACCTCCGGAGCCGATGTCGAGCGCATCGCCGGCACCGACCGCTACGACACGAGCCGCAGGATCGTCGCGGACGCGTTCGGCGACGACTCCTACGGCATCGTGTTCCTCGCCACCGGATCCAACTTCCCGGACGCCCTGTCCGTCGCTCCGATCGCGGGCCGCCTCGGCCAGCCGGTGCTGCTCGTCGACGGCGCGAAGTCCGCGCTCGACGCGCCGACCCGCACCGCGATCGACCGCCTGCAGCCCGACCTCGGCGAGCTGCTCGGCGGAACCCCGTCGATCTCGGCCGGTGTGGAGGGAGACCTCGCCACCTCGGGTCTCGTGACCGAGGTCGGCCGCGTCGCCGGAGTCGACCGCCACGACACGAGCCGCCAGCTCAACGACCGGTACCCCTCGAACGAGCTCAATGACACCGCGTTCCTCGCGACCGCCACCGGCTTCGCCGACGCGCTCTCGATCGGCGCCGTCGCCGCGGCCTACGGCGCCCCGCTGTACCTCAGCGAGCCGAACTGCGTGCCGTACGCGACCCGCGTCGCTCTGCAGGCGAACGAGCTCGACTACGTGCTGCTGCTCGGCGGCCCGACCACGCTCCAGCCGGCGATCGACTCCCTCGCCGTCTGCTGATCCGCCTGCTGATCCGTCCCTCGCGAACGCCCCGTCCCTCCGCCTCCGCGCGGTCGGGCGGGGCGTTCCGTCGTCCCGCGTCGGCCCACTACTGTCGGAGGGCCGACGTCGGACACACACTCCCGGAGACTCCATGAGCACCCTCAGCGCACGCCCTCTCCTCGTCGGGATCGAGACCGGGGGCACCAAGGTCGTCGCCGCCGTCGCCGCGGTCGACGAGCCGGAGCGCCTCCTCGCGACGACCACGCTGCCCACCCGCGGCCCGGTCGAGACGCTCGCCGACATCGCCGCGTTCGTCCGCGGCCACGGAGTCGACGGCACCGTCACGGCGGTCGGCGTCGCCTCGTTCGGGCCGCTCGACGTCGATCCGCAGTCGCCCACCTACGGGCACCTGACCTCGACGCCCAAGCTCGGCTGGGAGGGCGTCGACGTGCTCGGCCCGATCGGAGCCGCGGCCCCGGGCGCGCGGACCGCTCTCGTCACCGACGTGAACGGCGCCGCCCTCGGCGAGTCACGGTGGGGTGCCGCCGTCGGCGAGAGCGACGTCGTCTACCTCACGGTCGGCACCGGAGTCGGCGGCGGACTGCTCGCCGGCGGTCGCCTGCTCGCGGGCAGCGGTTGGCCCGAGGTCGCGCACCTCCTCCCCCGCCGCCATCCGGAGGACACGTTCGCCGGGACCTGCCCGTTCCACGGCGACTGCCTCGAGGGCCTCGTCGCCGGGCCCGCCATCAGCGCCCGCTGGGGCGTCGACGGCTCGAGCCTGGGCCCGGAGGACGCCGCCACGAACCTCCGCTTCAGCTCCTTCTACCTCGCCCAGCTCGTCGCGACGCTCGCGTACGTGGCGGGAGTGCGCCTCGCGATCCTCGGCGGCGGCGTCTCGAAGACGCCGGGCCTCCTCGCGGCGGTCGAGTCGGAGGTGGAGCGGCTGATGGGCGCACCGGGCGCGACGGGGACGGCGGCGGGGCGCATCCGGATCGTGCGACCCGGTCTGGGCGATGAGTCGGGCGTGCGCGGAGCGGTGTCGCTCGCGCAGTCGCTGCTCTGAGGCGTCAGCCGAGCATCGCTCTGAGTCGTCAGCCGAGCAGCTCGGCGACCAGGCGCTCCACGCGGCCGCGGATGTCGTCGCGGATCGGCCGCACCTGCTCGAGCGGGAG
Source organism: Rathayibacter caricis DSM 15933 (assembly GCF_003044275.1). Taxonomy (NCBI): domain Bacteria; kingdom Bacillati; phylum Actinomycetota; class Actinomycetes; order Micrococcales; family Microbacteriaceae; genus Rathayibacter; species Rathayibacter caricis. The sequence goes on from NZ_PZPL01000001.1 coordinate 626,867, forward strand.
TCCGGCCGGGTCGGCGAGCTCCCAGTCCTCGTAGCGCTTGCCGGGGAAGATCGGGCAGACGTCGCCGCAGCCCATGGTGATGACGACGTCCGACTCGCGGACCTGCTCCGTCGTCATCAGCTGCGGGACCTCCTGCGAGATGTCGATCCCCTCCTCCGCCATCGCAGCGACCGCGACGGCGTTGATGCTCGCGCCCGGCTCGGATCCGCCCGAGCGGACCTGGACGCGGCCCCCGGACAGGCTGGTCAGATAGCCGGCGGCCATCTGCGAGCGGCCGGCGTTGTGGATGCAGACGAACAGGACGGCGGGGGTGTCGCTCACGGGGGTCTCCTCGGGGGGGGGTGGGGATCGGCCCGACGAGTATGGCGCGTTCCGGTGAACGGCGGCGCTACCCTCCTGTCCATGACAGGACAGGACGCCGACGAGCGCACGGAGCCGGGCACAGGCCGCGACGAGACCCCCGAGGAGCGCTCGGACCGCAACTGGAACGAGATCCTGCAGGAGCTGCGGGTCGTGCAGACCGGCACCCAGATCCTCGGCGGCTTCCTGCTGACGCTCTGCTTCCAGCAGCGCTTCACCGAGCTCGCGCCGATGGACGTGGCGCTGTACCTCGTGCTCGTGTTCCTGGCGGCCACGGTGACGGTGCTGGCGCTGGCGCCGGTGGTCGTGCACCGGCTGCTGTTCGCGCGCGGCCGCAAGGCCGAGCTGGTGCGGTTCGGCAACCGGATCGTGCTGACCTGCCTCGCGGCGGGGTCGCTCCTGTTCGTGGGCGTCGTGACGTTCGTGTTCGACTTCGTGCTGACTCCGACGGCCGGGCTGATCGCGGGCGGGGCGGTGCTGCTGATCATCGCGGCGGTGTGGACGAGTGCGCCGGTGATCCTGCGGAGGCGGGCGCGCGGCTGACGCTGACGGTGCGGCAGGTGATCCCTGCCGCTGCCGCGCGAGGATGCCAGCCGGTCGCGGTCGCCGTCAACCGGCTTCAGCGCGAGCGGCCCCGCTCCCTAGCGTGAGGGTGCGGCATCCGGCCGCCCGAGAGGAGACCCAGCATGAGCGCGACCGACGGACCCCAGGACAACCCGCAGAACCACGACACGGTCGACGACGCCGGAGTGGACAAGCCCTCGCAGGCCGAGGGCGACGACGCGCAGATCGGCAACGGACAGGGCGGCGACGCGCAGACCGGCGACGCGCAGACCGGCGACGCGCAATCCGAAGAGGCGCAGACGACCGCCGAGGACGTGACGACCGCCGTCGACGACGACGACCTCGACGCCGGCGTCAGCGAGCCGACGGACTGAGCATGATCCCCGCGCTCGGCGGCCTCGACAGCACGGCGGCCGTCCTCGCCGACGGCTACCTCTTCGGCACCAGGCGCTTCGCGCGGGTCGACGCCGACGCGTTCCGCACCCGGATCCTCGGCAGACCCGTCGTGGTGGCCCGGGGCATCGAGGCGGCCCGCTTCTTCTACGAGGGCGGCCGCTTCGACCGGGCGGGCGCCCTGCCCGGCTCCGTCCTGCACCTCCTGCAGGACGAGGGCAGCGTGCAGACCCTCGAGGACGAGCAGCACCACCGCCGCAAGCGGCTCTTCCTCTCCCTCGTCGAGACCGCCGACGAGCGCTCGCGCCTCGTCAGCGCCTTCGCCCTCGAGTGGCAGCGCTCGGCGGCGCGCTTCGCCGGGACCCCCGTGCCGCTGCAGGACGTGGCGGCGGAGGTGCTCGGGCGGGCGGTCCTCGCCTGGGCCGGCATCGCGCTGGGCGAGGAGGAGGCGCAACAGCGCTCCGACGAGCTCCGCAGCATGGTCGACAACGCCGGGCGCTTCGGCCCGCCGAACTGGGCCGCGCGCCTGCGCCGTCGGCGCACCGAGCACTGGGCGCAGAGCCTGATCGAGGCGAGCCGCGCCGCCGGCCTGCCGCCCGAGGAGGGCGCCGCGTCGATCGTCGACCGGATCGCGCACGCCGAGGAGGACGGCGCCGTGCTGCCGACCGAGGTCGCCGCGGTGGAGCTGCTCAACCTGCTCCGTCCCACGGTCGCCGTCGGCCGATTCATCGTCTTCGCCGCGCTGGCGCTGCACGATCACCCGGAGTGGCGCGACCGTCTCGAGCAGCCCGAGGAGCGCGCCGCCTTCGCGAACGAGGTCCGCCGCTTCTACCCCTTCTTCCCGCTGGTCGGCGGGCGCGCGCGGACGGGACTGCCCTTCCAGGGCGAGACGCTGCCCGCGGGCCAGTGGTTCCTCCTGGACCTGTACGCGACGGACCACGCGGTCGCCCACTGGGACGCCCCCGAGACCTTCGACCCGTCGCGCTTCCTCGCCCCCGTCGACCGCAACGGCTTCATCGCCCAGGGCGGCGGCCACTACGGCGACGGCCACCGCTGCCCGGGCGAGCCCGCGACCGTCGACCTCCTGGCGGAGGCACTCGAGCTGCTCACGACCGGGCACCCGTACGACGTGGCCCCGGGCCAGGACTTCTCGATCAGCCTCCGCTCGTTCCCGACGGAGCCGGCCGATGGGTTCGTGGTGACGTTCCGGGCGTAGCGTCCGGTGCTCGGTGCGGCTGCGGACGGTCGAGGTCGTCAATCGCCTCGACCACGGTTCGCGCGGTGCGGCTGAGAAACGGCAAACGAACAGCGAGCCATATCGCGGAGGTTGAGGCGGCGCAGCCATGTGCAACTCCACGTCGGGAGCAGCAGAGTTCTGGTCGCGCGACAGCGGGGGGCGCCTCGAGCACACCTTCCCTAGCAACAACTAGCTCCGATCATGAACGTTATGTCTGTGGTTGACCGCGGGCCAGCCACAGCCTTTCGGCGGACAAGCCGCAAAGGACTTGATGTCTGCGCTCGGACTACGCCGGCCGGCACATGGCGTCGGTGAAGGAGATGCAGGGGATGCAGCTCAAAGCCGCGACCTCGACGTCCGCGCGCCTGGGCGTGACCGGCAACCCCGGCATCCCGACCGGGGCGATGGTCCTGGCCACGAAGAAGACCCTCTACTCCTCGTTCGAGGACATGGGCATTCTGATCGCCGGCCCTCGCGTGGGTAAGTCGACCTCTCTGGTGATCCCGGCGCTGACGGCCGCGCCCGGCGCTGTCGTCACCACCTCGAACAAACGCGACGTGCTCGACCCGACGCGAGACCTGCGCGCGCAGGTCGGGGACGTGTGGGTGTTCGACCCCCAGAAGGTCGCATTGGAGGAGCCCACCTGGTGGTGGAACCCGCTCACCTACGTCACCGACGACACCAAGGCCCGCGAAGCTCGCCCAACACTTCGCGTCCTCGGTGACCTCGGCAGGAGCAAAGACGGACGCCTACTTCGAGGGCAAGGGACAGAACCTCCTCGCCGCGTTCTTCCTCGCCGCAGCGATCGGGAACCGGCCGATCACGGACGTGTACGACTGGCTGACGAACGTCGCCCGCACAGACGCGCTCGACTACCTCGAAGACGTACGCCCGCCAGGCGGACCAGATTCGCTCCGTGCAGCGCGGCGCGGAGAAGCCGCGCGACAGCATCTACTCCTCGGCCGAGCGGATGGCCGCGCGCCTAAACAACACCACGATCGAACCATGGGTGAACCCGCGCCCGATCGAACCCAACACGGCCGCTGCCGGCCACCTGATGGCCGCGGAGGGCGCCGGGGAGGCATCGGCTCAGGTGAACACTGCGGACGCGGAGGACGGCGGAACCACGGCGACCGCCGTGCGGCCCAAGGCGGTAGACCCGCGCCGACAGTTCAACCCGCACGAGTTCGTGAAAGGCTCCGGCACCCTCTACTCCCTGTCGATGGAAGGCGCCGGGAACGCGACCGCACTCGTCACCGCGCTGACGGCCGCGACGATTGAAGCGGCGGAAGAGCTGGCGACCGCCTCACCCGGTGGCCGGTTAAAGACGCCGCTGCTGGGGCTGCTGGATGAGGCCGCGAACGTGTGCCGCTGGTCGGACCTGCCCGACCTCTACTCCCACTTCGGTTCCCGAGGAATCCCGATCATGTCCGTCTACCAGTCCTGGTCGCAGGGCGTGGCCGTGTACGGGCAGGAGGGGATGAAGAAGCTGTGGTCCGCGGCGAACACGAAACTGTACGCAGGCGGCGTCTCCGACCCCGAATTCCTCGGCATGCTCTCCGACCTCATCGGCACCTTCGACCGCGAAACCACCTCCGTCAGCATGAACAAAGGCGTCCGCTCCACCACCACCTCGCTGAAGCGAGAAAAGATCCTCGAAGTGCAGGAACTCGCGGACCTCCCCCGCGGCCGCGCGATCATGCTCTCCTCCGGCAACCGCGCCGTAATGCTCAAAACGGTCCCCTGGTACAACGGCCCGAAAGCGACCGTCGAGGCGATCAAGGCATCCATCGCCGCGCACCAGCCCGGCAGTACGAAAGGCACCTAGCCGTGGATGACGCCTTCGGTTTCGATCAGCCCGAGGACCCCTCCGACGCGATCGCGGCCGAGCCCGAACCAGAGCTGTTCTACCCGACGCTCGATGACTTCGTACGCGAACACGTGCGGTTCAAGTACCGCCGCCTCGTCGGACGCGCGGGTCGCGCCGATCTGCGATGGAAAGCGGCATGGTGGGAGAGCGAAGAAGCGCTCAGTCGCCTCAAAACGCTCTGGCGCGGATGGGAGAACGCACGCCAAGACCCCATCAAAATGGGCGACTGGTGGCTCAACCAGTTCGACCGGCACATGGCCGTCCTCCTCTCCTCCGCCGGCCCGTTCGCGACCTCCCAAGACGAGAACAAGCCCGGAGACCCGCTGCCCTACACACCCCCACCGCCCGGCTTCTTCCCTCCGGCCGATCCCGCATGGTCTTGAGCGCACAAAGTAGGGCCGGGACCACATGATGTGGTCCCGGCCCTGTCATGTCTGTCGCTTAGAAGGTCGCCGCATCAATGACGAAGCGGTAGCGGACGTCTGAAGCGAGGACGCGCTCGTAAGCGTCGTTGATGTCTGAGGCTGCAATAAGTTCGGTTTCGGGGAGCACGTTGTGCTCCGCGCAGAAGTCGAGCATCTCCTGCGTGACAGGGATGCCACCGTTGGCGGAGCCTGCGATCGAGCGCCGGCCCGCGATAAGGGGCATCGCAGGGAGGGAGATGTCCTCGGACGGAGCTCCGAGGAGCACCATGGTCCCATCGACCGCCAGGAGGTTCACGTACTGGGCGATGTCGAGCTTGGCCGACACCGTGTTGAGGATGAGGTCGAACTCGCCGGCGAGCTTCTCGAAGGTCTGGGGGTCGCTGGTCGCGTAGTAGTGGTCTGCTCCGAAGCGCTCTCCGTCCTCCTTCTTGGAGAGGGTCTGGGAGAGGACGGTCACTTCGGCGCCGAGGGCGTGAGCGAGCTTGACGCCGACGTGGCCGAGTCCGCCCATCCCGACGATCGCAACCTTCGTGCCGGGCCCGGCGTTCCAGTGCGTCAGGGGCGAGTAGAGGGTGACGCCCGCGCACAGCAGCGGAGCGACCTTGTCGAGCTCGAGCGATTCGGGCACGCGCAGAACGAAGTTCTCGTTGACGACGGTGGCCTGGGAATATCCGCCCTGCGTGATGGTGCCGTCGACGTCCTCGCCGGCGTAGGTCTGCACCGCGGTGTTGAGGCAGTAGACCTCTTCGCCCTTCTGGCACTGTGTGCAGTGCCCGCAGGAGTTCGACTCGCAGCCGACGCCGACGCGGTCTCCGACCTTGTGCTTGGTGACGTCCGCACCGACCTCGCGGACGAATCCGACGATTTCGTGGCCGACGACCTGGGGGTAGGCGATGTCGCCCCAGTGCCCGCGGACGGTGTGGATGTCGGAGTGGCAGATGCCGGCATAGGCGATGTCGATCAGGACGTCGTGCGGTCCGAGGTCGCGGCGCTCGATGGTCGTCGGGACGAGCGGCTCGGTCGCTGAGACGGCGGCGTAGGCGTTGACGGTGAGCATAGGGGTGGTCTCCTCAGGGGTCAGAAATGCATCGGTCGTGCTGATGCCCTTCCACTGTGCGACGCCCTGCAGCGTTGGTGAGAGGGCCTCCTAGGACACCCCATCGCCGAGGGACGCGGAGGAGGATGGCGGTATGGATACGAAGAACGAGGTTCGCGATTTTCTGACATCGCGGCGTGGACGAGTCACCGCTGCCCAAGCGGGCCTTCCTGATCTCGGTGGAGACCGTCGTGTGCCGGGCTTGCGACGCGAAGAGGTGGCAATGCTGGCCGGGGTGAGTCTGGATTACTACAACCGTCTCGAGCGGGGGAATCTTCGGGGCGCATCCGAAGGTGTCTTGAACGGGATCGCTCGGGCGCTGCAGTTGGACGATGCGGAGCGCGAGCATCTCTTTCATCTCGCGCAGGGTGAACCGCTGCCGACGGCGACCCACGGACGACCTGCTGAGACGACGGTGAGAAGTTCCGTGCAGAGGGTCCTCGACAACATGGCGGTACCCGCCGTCGTCACGAACTCACGACAAGACATGGTCGCTGCGAACGCCCTAGGGCGCGCGCTGTACTCACCGCACTTCGAGTCGCAGCATCCCAATATGGCCCGCTTCATCTTCCTCGACTCGCGCGCGCCAACGTTCTATGACGACTGGCCGCTCGCTCGACGGATGACTGCCGCGATGCTGCGCCTCGAGGCGGGCCGCGACCCTCTGAATGAGGAGCTGACGTCGCTCATCGGTGAGCTCTCCACCCGGAGTCCCCACTTCCGTCAGGAGTGGGCCACTTTTGACGTCCACGAGCACAGGACGGGGCAGAAGACGTTCCATCATCCCGTCGCGGGTTCGCTCCAGCTGACCTTCGACGCATTCGAGATGCCCGGCGAGCCGGGCCTCTCAATAGTGACGTACAGCACGGAACCGGGAACGCCGGATGCCGAAAGACTTGGTCTGCTGGCGAGCTGGGTCGCCCCGTCCTGACAGGACGACCCAGCCACCTCATTCGGCCGGCGTGAGAACGGTGACAGCCTCGAGAGGGAGTTCATCGGCTGTGGTGCCCACTCGGAGCACGTACTCGCCCGACTCGTACTTCCAGCCCTCAGCCCAGTGGCTCAGACGGCTGCTGGAGAAGCAGATCCTCGCGGTCGTCGTTTCGCCGGCGATGGTGTCGATGGCGGTGAAGCCGACGAGCCAACGCACTGGTCGGTCGAGCTGCGAATCTCGCTTCTCGGCGAATGCGAGGACGACGTGCCGACCGTTGCGGCTGCCGGTCCCTCGAATCTGGATATCGAGGGCGAGTTCCTCTCCCGCATGTATGGCCGGGGGAGCGGTTACTGAGACGAGTTCGGCGGTGCTATAGCCGAGTCCATGTCCGAACCAGTACGCGGGCGGTGTTTCGCTGCGCAGCCACGCCCGGTAGCCGACATGGATTCCTTCGGAGTAGGGGAGCGCACCGTCGATCGGCGTCGTGTTCCAAACAGGGAGGTCATCCTCCGCTTCGGGCCACGTGGTGGGTAGGCGGCCGCTGGGTTCGGCGGTGCCGAGTAGGACGTCGGCGAGGGCGTTGCCGAGTTCCTGTCCTCCGAACCAGCCGACGAGCACGGCTGCGACATCGGTGCGCCAGGGCATCGTGACTGGCGCTCCTGCGTTCACCAGGACCACGGTTCGAGGATTCGCTGCGGCGACTGCGCGGACCAGATCGTCCTGACGTCCGGGTAGCGCGAGGGAGGCCCGGTCGAATCCCTCGGATTCCACTCGAGCGTTCGTTCCGACGACGACGAGAGCGACATCGCTGGTGCGAGCGGCTTCAGCGGCAGCAGCGATGAGCTCGTCCTCGTCGGAGGGAAGCGGTTGGGTACCGACGTTCATCGAGAGCGCATTACCGAGACCGTCTGCTCTCAGAGCGGGCTCGTATTCGATGCGCACGGTGAAGGAGCGACCTTCCTGCAGATCAGGAACTACGGTGCGAACTGCCGGAGTGGACAGTGATGCGCCGAGGTCCTGGCCGTCGGCGCCCATCTCCTCGTCAAGGGCGAGGTCGCCGTCTATCCAGATCCGGCCGTGTCCGGCAGCGGCAAGCCCGAACTCTACGGCTTCGTTCCGCAGGGGCGAGAATTCGAACTCCATGTCGATGCGTCGGGTCGCGGCGACGGGGACGTCACCCTCGAACCAGAAGAGCTCGGTCGAGAATCGGTCTTCCTCGAAGATCGCTGTGCCGTCCCCGTCGCGGAAGGTCAGGTGCGCCCCCTCACCTCCGGTGACCGGGTTGATCATCTCTTGTCGCGGGAGCCCGACAAGCCCGATCTGCGTCGTCGCACCGAGGGAGTATCGAACGTCGACGCCGGGTAGCGCGGCGCGCAATCCGTCCAGCGGAGAGACTGTGTACTCGGGAATGACGGTGGCGCTTCCTCCGCCCTGCGTCCGCGCGGCAGAGGCGTTGTTTCCGATGACTGCGACCGAGGAGAGCTGAGAAGCATCCCAGGGCAGTTCGTCCCGGTTCTCGAGAAGCACCATTCCGGCAGAAGCGGCGCTACGGGCGAACGAAGGCCCGTTCTCCACCTCAGGGGAGGGTGAGGGGTTTGCTGAGCCGAACGCTCCCACCCGCTGGGCGAGAAGGAGGATCCGGCGCACCTTCTCGTCGACAGCAGCCTCGGGGATCCTCCCTTCTTCGACCGCTGTCACAAGGGCGGCCCCCCATGGGCCGTCCGGTCCTGGCATCACCAGGTCCTGACGGGCCTGCGCGGAGGTGAGCGACCGGACGGCGGTCCAGTCGCTGATCACGACACCGTCGAATCCCCACTCGGTGGAGAGCGGCGTTTCGAGGAGTTCGTTCTCTGTCACCGTCACACCGTTCACCGAGTTGTAGGAGCTCATGATCGCCCAGGCTCCACCCTTGACGATGGCGTCTTCGAAGGGGAGGAGATAGAGCTCTCGGAGTGTGCGCTCATCGACTTGCACGTCGACGGTGAAGCGGTCCGTCTCCGAATCGTTCGCGATGTAGTGCTTCAAGGTGGCGGCGACACCGTGTTCCTGCACGCCCGTGACATATGCCGACGCGAGTTCGGCGGTGAGGACAGGATCCTCGCTGAACGATTCGAAGTGACGGCCGCCAAAGGGAGAGCGGTGCAGGTTGATGGTCGGGCCGAGGACGACGTCGACGTTCTTGCGTCGGGCTTCCGCTGCCGCTGCTGCCCCGTATCGTCTCGCGAGCGCTGGATCGAAGGTGGCGGACAAGGCGGTCGCGGAGGGCAGATTCAGGGAGGGATCGCGTTCGTCCCAGAGCGGACCCCGGACACCGGAGGGGCCATCGGAGAGGACCATGGAGCGCAGACCGATGCGGTCGATTGCTGCAGTGCTCCAGAAGTCGCGGCCGGTGAGCAGCGTCACCTTCTCGTGCAGCGTGAGAAGGGCGAGGGCGGCCTCGATCTCCTCAGAACCTGCTCGGGCGGATGAAGGGTCGTTCATGCTGATCGTTTTTCTCTCTGTAGTCGTCGAATCGGAGGTCCCCGAGCTGCTCAGCGGGTCTACTTGACCGACTTCACGCGGAGGACGCTGAGCGCCCCGAGGATTCCCACGAGTGCTCCGCCGAGGAACAGACCGGGGTAGCCGAACAGTCCGACCACTCCGGGGGCGGCCACGGGGACGAGCGACTGCGGCAGGGCCTGCGCGATGTTCACCACACCGAGGTCCTTCCCGGCGGTCGCATCGCTGGGAAGGACGTCTGAGATCAGGGCGAGTTCGACGGCGAGGAACGCACCGATGCCAGCGCCGAGGACCAGCTGACCGAGAAGAACAGTCTCGAACGTCGACGAGAACGCGAGGATCGTCAGACCGACGACTGCGATGAGAGCCGAGAGAACCACGAAGGGCTTGCGCCGACCGAGGCGATCGGACAGCCATCCCAGGAACGCTGTCGTGAGGAGAATTCCGATGGCGTTGGCGAGCGTGGCCTGGAAGACCATCGAGGGCGCCTGCTCATCGGTGATGCCAAGGTTCGTGATGAGGAAGTAGGCAAGGTAGGTCGTCGCAGTGAACTGCGCGGTGACAAGGCAGAAGCGCGTCAGCCAGGCCCAGCCGAGGTCGGGGTACTTGCGCGGATTGAAGACGAAGGATCCGAAGATCTGGCCGACACCGAGGGACTCGGTGGGTCGTTCCTCGCGAACTCGGTCCTTGATCGGCAGGACGAAGCCGAAGAGCAGGAGCAGCCCGATGAGGCTGGGCACGAAGTTCTGTGCGAGTCCGAGCGGGAACAGCTGCACGAGGAACGTCGCCGCGACAGGGCTGATGTTCTGCGCAAGGCTGACGAAGGACGCGACCCGGCCTCGACGGCTCGGACGGATCTGGTCGGGCAGCATGGCGATGAGGGCCGCGAGAGCGAAGTTGAACCCGATCTGAGCGAGCGACCATCCGCCGACGATCACGGCCACGTTCGGGGCGAGAGCCACCAGGGCGATGCCGGCATAGCCGACCAGGGAGCCGGCGACGATCCACGGCTTGCGCATCCCGAACCGGCTCATGGTGCGATCCGAAAGACGACCACCGATCGGGTTGGACGCGAAGGCGAAGAACGCTCCCGCGCCGAGCACGAGAGACAGGTTGCCGGCCGCCCCGTCCGCGTCCAGCTCCCTCAGTCGCAGTGCGATCGTCACAAGAAGAGGGGGCAGGAGGGCCACGATGAGGCCGAACATCGCGATCGGGATGGCGAACATCGGGTACTTCGCCTGGAGCGGCGAACCGTCCGAGGTGCCGACACCCGTGGTCGGGGGCATCGAGGAGAGGGGGAAGGCAGGGGTGTCCCCGATCGGCCCTTGGGTGGAGGGAGTTGGCCGAGTGCCGTCAGGAGTGTGATCGTCCACGTTGACTGTCCTTCATGTCGCAGGCGTCGATGCCCGGGGTGGGCCCAGCTGCCCACGCCGCGACAGTACCAGCGAAAATCTCCGAATGGAATATTTCAGGTCGTGGATCTCTGCCACGTATGTGCAGGCGCGGAAAAGCTCCGCTCAGGGGGCGTCCTGATCGCGAAATGCGCCGGCATGGCGACGCAGAAGCACCGAGGCGAACTAGAGCGCTGGGGTGGATGCCTGCTGGGCCTCTTGTGGTGCGGCGAGGGGCGAGGGAGCAGCGCCGAGGAGGGGGTCGAGGAGGGCGAGTACGGCCGGCAGGTCTATTGACGGGTCGAGGAGCCACTGCACTTGAATACCGTCGAAGGCGGCGAGCACGAGTGTGGCGATCGCTTCCGCGGGGCCGCCTGGGGGAGTGGCTCCGGTTCGTCGGCCTTCTTCGATTGCTTCGACGAGGATCGCGCGCCCGTTGGCGAATCGTTGTGCGATGTGTTCGCGGGCGAGCTCGTTGGTGGGTTCGACTGCGGCCGCGAGGAGGCTGGTGTAGAGCGCGATGAGGCCTGGGACTTGCAGGTTCTTCTCCGCGGTCGCCTGGAACTGATCGCGGATGGTGGGGCGTTCGTCGTGAGCGAGAGCTTCGGCGGCGCGTGCGTCGCGTTCGAGCACGACGGCGAGCTTGAGGTCTTCGAGGGAGGAGAAGTAGTTCTTGATCGCCGAGTGCTCGAAGCCGATTTGTGCGGCGATGGCGCGGAGGGAGGTGCCTGCGGCGCCGCGCTCGGCGAAGACCTCGAGCGCTCGGTCGAGGATCTCCTGGCGTCGGCGGATCCCCTTGGCGTACCTTCCCCGGGGTCTCGCTTCGCTCATGCCCCAAGCCTATTCGGCTACACACACGGGGGCTGGGAGAGCAGCATTCCTAGACTCATGCCCGCGTCCTGGTGATCAACGACCCCGGCATGCCGGTGCTGACACATGCGGGGCCACCCGTAGTTGTCACGAAGGCCCCGCATGGGCGATGACGACTATGGCCGGTGGCGTGCCAGCGCCTCGTTCGCGACGAGGTCGAACGGTCCGAGTCGATCGGCGGCAGATTTGGCGTGGTGCCAGTAGGGGTAGATCAGCGGCGGTGCGGAGACGGCATCCAGGTCGAGCAGGTCCTGCGAGGTGAGCTCGAGTTCCGCGGCGGCCAGGTTGTCGGTGAGCTGAGCTTCCGTGCGGGCGCCGACGACGAGGGAGGACACCGCCGGCCGGGTGAGGAGCCAGGCGAGTGCCACCTGTGCAGCTGAGACACCGTGGGTCTCGCCGATGCGCACGAGCACGTCGACGATGTCGTAGAGCGCGTCCTCGTCGCGAATGGGAGGTTCGTCCCATCCGGCGAGCATTCGGGAGTCCTCCGGCGCCGCTTGATTGCGACGGTGCTTGCCGGAGAGCAATCCGCCCGCGAGGGGACTCCACACCAGCACTCCGACTCCTGCGTCCTGGGCGAGGGGGAGCAGCTCGTACTCGGCCTCACGGGCCTGGAGTGTGTAGTGGATCTGCTGGGAGATGAACGGGGACCAGCCGTTGTCTTTCGAGACACCAAGCGCTTTCGAGAGCTGCCATCCGGCGTAGTTGGAGCTTCCGACGTAGCGGATCTTTCCTGCCTGCAACAGCGAATCGAGCGCTGAGAGGGTCTCCTCGAGTGGAGTCTGCCCGTCCCACTCATGCACCTGATACAGGTCGAGGTGGTCCGTACCGAGGCGGCGGAGGCTTCCCTCGCACTGAGCGATGATGTGGTGACGCGAAAGCCCTGCATCATTGGGCCCGTCACCCATCGGCCCGCGGACCTTTGAGGCGATCAGCGTGCGATCGCGGCGGCCCTTCAGCGCCTCCCCGAGAACCTCTTCGGAGACTCCGTTCGAGTACACGTTGGCCGTATCGAGCAGGTTCACTCCTCGGTCCAAGGCGACATCGAGGAGTCGGCGTGCTTCATCCACTCCGGTCGAGCCGGTGGCTGCGAACACCCCCTTTCCGCCGAAGGTCATCGTGCCGAAGGTGACCGTGGAGACTTTCAGGCCCGATCGGCCGAGAGTTCTGTACTGCATGGGGATCCTTTCGGGAGGGTCGGCTCAGTGTCCGGTCGGGCGGATGTGGGCGCGCGTGTCACCGAATCCGTCAATGAGGGCCCGACGCTCGAGGAAGTGCCACTCGCTGGCGGTACAGGCGAAGATGTCCTCGTACCGGCACTGGGAGATCACCTGAATGGGGAAGTCTTCCGTCACCTGGGTGACGACTCCGTACGACAGGGCTGTGGCCGACAAGCCGTCGTCCGCGACGTCGATGAGGACGTTGCTGATGATGTGCCTGGTGCCGAGCTTGTCTCCATGCACGGCGAGGTTCTCCACCAGCCAGGCCTCTACTTCCGCGGAACCGTGGCAGCTGCGGTCGGGGGCGATATGCCAGACACCCTGGTCGAAAAGTGCGCCGACCCCGGCGAAATCGGCTCCGTCCAGCCGGTGAGCGTAGGTGTGCATCAGGCGGGTGATGTCCGCCTCAGCAAGAAGGCGCTCGATGCTCGTCGTCATCTGCTCCTCCTGACCGGAGTCGAGGACGACACTCGCTTCCGGTGTTCGCGGAGGATCGGCAGGGGCCGGATGAAGTATGAGGAGTGAGGCATCGTCTTCCTTTGCGTACGCCGCGACGTGGACCGGACATCGGTCAGCCCCAGCCTCCGCCTGAACACTTCTGTGCCGGGAGGCCCTCATAGACCACCCCGCCTGCGCTGGCCAGGTAGCACTTGCCGAGCGCTTCCCGGAGTGAACGCAGCCGCCACTTCGCTACCGAAGGTCGCGATGCCTCTCAGGTCAGCAGACCGAACGAACTCGACGTCGGCAAACACCAACGAAGCGGCGTCGCTCGAAGCTAGTCGGCTTCAAGCGACACCGCCTCGATCGCTCCTAGGCCTGGGGGAGATGAGCGATGACGGCGATGTCGACCAGGGCGCCCGGGTGAATGAGCTTCGGTGCGAGGATGATTGCGCTGGCCGGCGGCTTCTGCAGGTTCACGTACTGGTCACGGACTTCGCCAAAGATCTGCGCGTTCTCCTCGAAGCCGACTTCGGCGAGGGTTGAGATCTTCACCACGTGATCGAATGTGGCGCCGACGACGGCGAGCTGAGTCTTCAGGTTCTCGAACACCTGGACCAGCTGAGCGCGGAGGTCGCCGGGACCGACGAGCGTACCCGTCTCGTCGACGGCCATCTGCCCGGTGATGAAGACGAGCCGCCCGCCGGTCACCTCGACCACGTTCGAGAAGCCGTGCGGCGTCTGCTCCAGGTAGCGGGTCTGTGCGGTGTCAGTAGTCATGGCGGGTGCCTTTCCTTGAGGGTGGGGTTGGTTCGGGTGGTCAGCGATGGGAAGAGCGATCTACAGCTAGTACGAGGCCGTTCGGGTTCGTACCGTCGTCGTCGACGTAGACGACGCCGAGTTGCTCGGCTTCTACGACGACACCGTCGTTTCGGAGCGCAGCAAGGCGGTAGCCGAGCTTCCAGGGCAGCGCTTGGGCGTCACCGCGCAGAATCTCCTCGGCGAGAACCCATCGCACGAGGTCGACAGTTGCCCAGCTCGGCTGCTGCCGCGCGGTCAGCTCGGGACTGAGCAGGATCAGGTCCCCGGACGTGAAGGGAGGCTGCGACTCACTGTGGCGCGCCTGCTCGGGCGGCGCTTCTGAGCGTTTTCGGTTCTGGTGGTCGAGCATGGAAGACCTTTCAGAGGCAGACGGTACAAGTGGAACGGGCGACTCACTTAGACCGTAGCACTAACCGGGTAGGGCGTTCCACTTCGCGGCAACCTTCCAGGGAGGGCAGGAGTGGCCGCTCGCAGCGCACATCTGGGCCGAGCGATCCACTTAGTAGGATCGGCGCATGAACGTTGAGATCGATTCGAGATTGCGTGCCGATGCGGAACGGAACCGGGGTCGGATCACTGATGCTGCACGTCATCTCTTTGCAACGCAGGGGCTCGATGTCTCCATGGCGTCGGTCGCCCGGGCAGCCGGAGTGGGAAAGGCGACCCTTGCGCGCCGCTTCGCCACCCAGGGCGATCTGATCGCAGCGGTGTTCGAGGACAGAATGCGCGCCTACGTTCGAGCGACCGAGCTCGCCCTTGCAGAATCCGACCCCTGGCTGGGCTTCGTTCATTACATCGAGGGGGTCTGCTCGATGCAGGCTGCCGACCGCGGCTTCGCCGACGTCTTGACGACGTCATTCAACGGTGCGGACCTACTCGAGGAGCTTCGAGTGCAGGCCTACAAAGGGTTCTTGGAGGTGATCGAACGCGCTCGGTCCACGGGGCATCTCCGAGCAGATTTCGTCTCAGAGGACCTCTTTGTCATCCTCCTTGCAAACGCGGCTGTCGTCGCGGCGACCGCCGACGTCACCGATGCCGCATGGAGGCGTCTCGTCGGTCACATGCTGAGGGCGTTCGCCACGCCCGATGCGCCGCTCCCGCCACTGCCCCCAGCCCCCTCCTCGGCAGATCTCGAGAAGGCGATGTCCAGGATCGGCGTGTCGAAGGCGTGACGCGCTGAACACGCTCCCTCTTTCCAGCGCACTTCCCATGATTATCGACTTCAGGAGACCGTCTCATGCCCATCACGCAACTCCTCGCCGACCCAGCCAGCCGTTGGGCCCTGGAACACATGCCGTTGACAGCGCAGGCTGTACGCGAGGTCGCTCCAGTCCTGCGCGGGAAGAAGCTGGCTATGTGCCTTCATGTCGAGCCGAAGACCGCCGCTCTGGTCTCGCTACTTGTCAACGCCGGCATGGATATCGCCCTCACCGGGTCCCCTGGAACGACGAAGGACGAGGTCGCCGACGATCTCCGCCGCATCGGCGTCACGGTGCACACGAGGCAGAGCGATGACGAAGCGCAGCATGCACGCAACCTTGAGAAGGTCCTCGAACATGACCCGGATCTCACGCTCGACAACGGTGGGGACCTGACCCTGCGGCTGATCAATGCAGGTACGCCGGAGCAGTACCTCGGCGGCACCGAGGAGACGACGACCGGCGGCATCCGCCTCCGAGAGCACGACAGGTCGCTTGGTCGACCCGTGATCGTCATCAACGATTCGCCCCTCAAGCTGATCGTCGAGAATGAGTACGGCGTTGGCCAGAGCGTGATCCAAGGCTTCATGAACGCGACCAACCTGATGATTCCCGGCACCCGAGCGGCCGTCATCGGCTACGGACCGTGCGGCCGAGGCGTGGCTGACACCCTCGCTCAGCTCGGAGCACGAGTCTCCATCGCGGACGTGGACCCGATCCGGTCCCTGCAAGCCATCCTCCGCGGGCACCGCGTCGGGTCCATCGAAGACGTTCTCTCCGACGCCCAGTTCGTTTTCACTGCGACCGGGGCACCAGGAGTAATCGGAGCGGCCGAAATCGAAGCGTTCGCCGATGGCGCGGTCATAGCCGGAGTAGGCCACTTCCCATGGGAGATCGACGAGGAGGCGCTGACGGCCGCCACCGAATCGGTGACCGAGTTCGCCGCCGAGGGCCGTCGGCAGGGCATCCGCCTGAAGAACGGCAAGCAGATCATCCGCTTAGAGCGCGGCCGAATGATCAATCTCACTGCCGCCAGCGGCAATCCCATCCAGGCAATGGACCTCGGACTCACCCTCCAAGTGCGCAGCCATGCCGCTGTCATCACCGACCCGCTCGACGCCGTTGTGCAGCCCGTTCCACCGAAAGTGGAGCACCGCATCGCGACGGATCTCGTCGCGCTCTTGACTTCTCGGTAGCAGGCGGGCCGCATCTGAGGATCAGGTTGTGCGCGGGCGCATCCAGACGGCGGGCGGATCCGCGAGCGGCCCGCCGGAGACGCGGAACGATTGCAGCATGTAATCGGCGAATCGCCGCCACGCCTCTGGGGCTTCGTGGTGGGTCGTCCGCACGAGTCCAGCATTCGCGTGCTGGAGCAGTATTAGGTCTGTGTGGTGGAAGTCGGGCCGGATGGCGCCCGCTGCGCGTGCCCGTGCGACGAGTGTGAGGGAGGCGCGAAGGGCGCGGCGCGTTTCTGAGCGGAAGAGGGCGCTGCCCTCGCCCGAGAGCGTCACATCGCCGAATGCGAGGTCCGTCGCCTGCTGCTCGACGATGAAGAGCACCCAGTCGCGGAACGCCTCCCATGGATCCTCGAGAGCCTGAACGGCGGCCTCTTCCGTGCGATCCGCGTATCGGCGCATCTTCTCTTCCAACACCACTGCGATGAGCGCGTCGACAGTCGCGTAGCGGCGGTAGATGGTGCCCACACCGACTCCGGCGGCAGCCGCAATGCGCTCGAGGGTGACCCCTACGCCCTCCTCGGCGAAGAGCGTCCCGGCAGCACAGAGGATCGCCTGCCGATTGCGTTCCGCGTCGGCACGCAGGGGTCTGGGGGACGTGTCCATGAAATGATCCTACCAATGTGGAATAGATCCTCCACTTAACGGTTACCCTCAAGTGGAGCAGACGCTCCGGTTGTGTCGACGAAGGATGATGAGTGATGAAGGTTTACGCCCTGCAGGATTTTGACCAGGCCCCGGAGGTCATCGAGGTCGCTCTCCCCGAGCCTCTCGAAGGCGAGGTTCGTGTTCGCGTTCACGCGGCGTCGGTCAACGGTTTCGATCTCGCCGTAGCGGCCGGGTATCTCCGAGGAGCGATGGAGCATCGGTTCCCCGTGGTCCTGGGGAAGGACTTCGCCGGAGTGATCGACGCGCTCGGGAGCGGCGTCGACGGATTCGCCGTCGGCGACCGCGTCTTCGGAGTGGTCTCGAAGGCAGTGCTGGGCGACGGCTCGATCGGTGAGTACGTGACGGTTCCTGCCGCAATGGGCATCGCGAAGCTCCCCGAGGGCATCGGGTTCACCGAAGCCGCTGCTCTCGGACTCGCCGGCACGGCAGCGTTCGACGCTATCAGCGCCGCCGGAGATCTCAAGGGAACGACCGTTCTTGTCGTCGGCGCAACCGGAGGCGTCGGTCAGCAGGCAATTCAGCTCGCGGTCACGGCCGGTGCCGAGGTCATCGGAACGGCGTCATCTGCCGAGGGCGTCGAT